>NZ_JBALQL010000013.1:0-8449 GCF_036964885.1 Bacillus sp. JJ1122
TTATCTAGTTTTGAGGGAATGAAAATTTTCTCTTGCAAAATGCATAAAAGACAGTATAATGAATATTGTCTTTGATAAAATGTCTGGTGGCGATGGCGAGAAGGTCACACCCGTTCCCATACCGAACACGGAAGTTAAGCTTCTCAGCGCCGATGGTAGTTGGGGGTTTCCCCCTGTGAGAGTAGGACGCCGCCGGGCAAGGTGCATTTTCATCCTGGACATACTTCCTGGATGAGGCATTCGAATCAACTGCATAGAGTTATGAAAAATACCATTATTCCGCAGTAGCTCAGTGGTAGAGCACTCGGCTGTTAACCGAGCGGTCGTAGGTTCGAATCCTACCTGCGGAGCCATTATCTCTAAATGACATTGATCATTTGAGCTGGCAGCAAAATGCTTCCATAGCTCAGCAGGTAGAGCACTTCCATGGTAAGGAAGAGGTCAGCGGTTCGAGCCCGCTTGGAAGCTCTGAAAATATTAATTATATGGCCCCTTGGTCAAGCGGTTAAGACACCGCCCTTTCACGGCGGTAACACGGGTTCGAATCCCGTAGGGGTCACTTTTCAAATGGAGGATTAGCTCAGCTGGGAGAGCATCTGCCTTACAAGCAGAGGGTCGGCGGTTCGATCCCGTCATCCTCCACCATATATCTTTAAACCATGCCGGTGTAGCTCAATTGGTAGAGCAACTGACTTGTAATCAGTAGGTTGGGGGTTCAAGTCCTCTCGCCGGCACCATGCTTCTTTCTTCTCTGAATCACTTCAGCGGAAGCATGCGAGAAATCCCGAAGGGCTTTTGAGCATTTATCTAAGTAAAGAAGCTTATTATTTGTGGAGGGGTAGCGAAGTGGCTAAACGCGGCGGACTGTAAATCCGCTCCCTCAGGGTTCGGCGGTTCGAATCCGTCCCCCTCCACCATTTTAATACATATTAAAATTGGACAAGTAACTGATGTCCTTTTTATTTTTCCCATTGGGCTATAGCCAAGCGGTAAGGCAACGGACTTTGACTCCGTCATGCGTTGGTTCGAATCCAGCTAGCCCAGCCATTTATTTTCTTTTAGCATTTGATGCTTAACGGACGATAAATAGGGTAGATTAAGCTTATTAGCGATTCACTCATTCGGTGATCAATCTAAACTTCATGAGCCATTAGCTCAGTCAGTTGCTTGCTTCGATGAATTAACTTCTGCGGCAACTTGCGAGGAAAACCGAAGGTTTTTTGAGCACTGATTCCAAACAAAACCTTGTTTAGGGTTCAAAGTAAATCATGAGCCATTAGCTCAGTCGGTAGAGCATCTGACTTTTAATCAGAGGGTCGAAGGTTCGAGTCCTTCATGGCTCACTCATGTTAAGACCCCTAAGAATAAACTTCATCCTTTATTTTTAGGGGTTTTATCGAATATAATAAAAATATGCGGAAGTAGTTCAGTGGTAGAATACAACCTTGCCAAGGTTGGGGTCGCGGGTTCGAATCCCGTCTTCCGCTCCAAATGGGGCCTTAGCTCAGCTGGGAGAGCGCCTGCCTTGCACGCAGGAGGTCAGCGGTTCGATCCCGCTAGGCTCCACCATTACACTACATAAATACCATTTCAGTCATAAATCCATTAGGATTTATGGCTTTTTTTATTCTCCCTTTTAACATTCTCGATTTTATTATTCACTAAATTCTAAACCGTATATATATTCATGAAATTGTCCAGTTGAGTCATTGAATTGAAAGCGGTTAAAATGGTGTAAAAGAGGAGAAAGTAGGGGTTGGTATGAGAAAACTTTCAATAATTGGTATGCCTATGGATTTAGGGCAGATGAGAAGGGGCGTAGACATGGGGCCAAGCGCCATCCGCTATGCTGGGATCAATGAAAGATTAAAAGAATTATTTGATGAGATTGAAGATTTAGGAGATATCCCTGTTGGCAGGCCCGAGGTTAAGATTGATCCAAACAGTAATTTGAGAAATCTTGAGTTAGTGGCAGAGAAAAATAACCTGCTTGCGACGGAAGTCGATAAAATCATCGAATCTGGTTCTTTCCCGCTCGTTTTAGGTGGGGACCATAGCATTGCGATTGGAACATTGGCGGGAGTTTCTAAACATTATAAGAACCTGGGTGTCATTTGGTATGACGCGCACGGGGATTTAAATACTGCTGATACATCACCATCAGGGAATATCCATGGAATGCCTCTGGCGGCCAGCCTGGGACTTGGACATGAATCTTTGACCCAATTAGGTGGATTTGCGCCTAAAATAAAACCTGAAAATATCGTCATCATCGGCGCTCGTGCTCTTGACGATGGTGAAAAAGATTTAATAAAAGAACTCGGCATCAAGGTGTTCACGATGCATGAAATTGATAGACTTGGAATGGCGAAGGTTATGGAAGAAACCATCAACTATTTGAAAGATAAAACCGATGGTGTCCATCTTTCTTTGGATCTTGACGGTTTGGATCCTACAGATGCACCAGGTGTGGGGACGCCGGTTTTCGGAGGCATCAGCTACCGGGAGAGTCATTTAGCAATGGAGATGCTGGAGGAGGCAGGCATTATCACCTCCGCAGAGTTTGTTGAGGTCAACCCGATACTTGATGAAAAGAACAAGACAGCAATAGCTGCTGTCGCTTTAATGGGTTCTTTATTCGGAGAGAAACTATTATAAGAATTATTTCATTCGAATATCCTTTTTCATATCCAACACTTTTATTGAATATAAATATCTGTAGGATTGGAAAAATAGGAGCAGCAGCCAAATCTGGCTGCTGCTCCTTTATAGTTAATACATAACTGTCTTATTGGATAATAAGTTATAATATTTATTTAGTAATCGATCCAGCTTTGTGCTGATATCTACCACTCTTTGGTTTGACAGCGAGGTTTTAGCAGCTAGTTCAACCATTTCTTTACGGCATTGTTCAATATCCTTCAACAAAGTTTCTGCGCACATTGCGAAAATTCCTCGCTTTCGTTAGAATAATTCATTTATACCCTAAATTAAAGTTTTTAAACCAATATGGTAAAAATTTGTTAATATTAACTTATTGGGTTTTTTTAGAGTTATTACAGGAAAAAAGGGCATCAATCAATCGTTTTTCGTAAGAATGGGTCCAATTGTAAACTAATTCAAGGTGAAAATATTTTTATATAAAAAAAATGAAACCTTTTCCGGAATCGATTCGTATATCGATTAGCCGCATGAAGCGCGGAGGTAAATTAATGGAAACCATCGTAAAACAAAGAATAAAACAAGTGATCAAGGGAGACCAAAATGCCTATGGCGAGATTGTTGAAATATACAAGGACAAGGTATTTCAGCTTTGCTACCGTATGCTTGGGAATCGTCATGAAGCAGAGGATATTGCACAGGAAGCCTTTATCCGTGCATATATCAATATTAACAGCTTCAATCAAAGCCTGAAATTTTCTACATGGCTATACAGAATTGCAACCAACCTTTGCATAGACCGGATTCGGAAAAAGAAACCAGACTACTTTCTTGATGCTGAAGTTCCGGGAACAGAGGGCTTGAATATGTATTCACAGGTGCCATCTGACACGCCATTGCCAGAGGATGAGGTGGAAAGCATTGAATTGCAGGATACGATTCAAAAAGAAATTTCAAAACTACCCGATAAATACAGGTCGGTTATCGTATTAAAGTATATTGAAGAGCTTAGCCTGAATGAGATCAGCGAGATTCTGGATCTCCCGCTTGGTACGGTAAAGACAAGAATACATCGAGGCAGAGAAGCCTTAAGACAGCAGTTGCGACACGTATAATGTGAGGTGAAAGAAATGAAATGTCCAGAACATGTGATTGAATATATGCATGAATATTTAGATGATGAAATTCCTGAAGAAAATGAGAAAATCCTGCGAGAACATTTACAGAGCTGTAACGATTGCCAGGAATACTTCAGGGAACTCAATAAATCCATTGCTCTCGTGCAGAGCACATCCCATATCCAGGCGCCAAGCGATTTTACATCAAAGGTAATGGCTGGCTTGCCAAAGGAAAAGAAAAAGACAGAAATCCAGCGCTGGTTCAGAAGTCATCCGTTGTTGACAGCGGCTTCGCTTTTCCTGGCCTTGATGACAGGCAGCATCTTGACTACATGGAATGAGGAGCACCAATTTTCAGTTTCAAAGCAGCCTAATCTCGTAGTGGAGAATGACACGGTCATTGTTCCCGAAGGAGAAGTTGTAAAGGGCGATGTGGTTGTCAGGAACGGCAAGGTGAAAATTGAGGGAGAAGTTCAGGGGAATGTGACCGTGATCAACGGTGAACAGTACATGGCTTCCGCTGGAAATGTTACAGGAGAAATAACCGAGGTTAATGAAGTGTTTGAATGGATTTGGTACCATATTAAAAAAACATTCAAAAACGCGGCGAACCTATTCGAAACCGAACAGAAAGAACAGTCATTCCAATAGGATTGGCTGTTTTTTATCATTGATCTATACAGCCGGTTATTATGATTTCTAGTAACCGGGGATATTTAGGAACAGACGTATAGCTTTCCTTTGAATGTATGCTAACAATCCTTGTGAATTTACTTCATTATTAATTAAACTTCTCTTATGTTATAATAAAAAAGTTACATTTGTTTATGAGCAGAAGTGCGTGCTATATTTTTGCTTATGAATCATGAGCTGTTTTCGAGATTCATGCTGTTTAAGGCAGCCGAAAAGTTTTGTGAAAAGAGCTTTTCTAAAGGCTGTTTTCTCTTTAAGGCAGGGCGTTTTCTTACATAAAATGATTTTTATCTTCTGAAATTGAAATGGAGATTGTTGTATGAAAAGCCAAAAAAATATACGAAAAGAGCCTTACTAATCTAATGGAGGAAGTGCAATGTCGTTTGCAGATTTCGATTTATTGGAATATCTAGCCAATATTGTTGACATACTCCTGGTTTGGTTCGTCATTTATAAGCTGATTGCCATTATTCGTGGAACAAAGGCTGTACAACTTTTAAAAGGAATCTTCGTGATTCTTATTGTGAAATTTGTCAGTGATTTCTTCGGATTGAATACACTCAGCTGGATGATGGAACAAGTTTTAACCTGGGGATTCCTGGCCATCATCATCATCTTTCAGCCGGAATTAAGGAGAGCACTTGAGCAATTGGGACGTGGGCGGCTTTTCTCCAGATCAGGGCTGCAGGAAGAAGAAGATGAAGAGAAAATGGTTGAGGCAATTATTAAGGCAACCGATTATATGGCAAAGCGTCGGATCGGAGCATTAATCTCGATTGAAAGAGAGACCGGAATGAGTGATTATATTGAAACGGGCATTCCGCTTCAGTCAAGGATTTCTTCTGAATTGCTGATTAATTTATTTATACCGAATACACCGCTTCATGATGGAGCTGTCGTTATACAGAAAAACATCGTTGCAGCAGCTGCTTGTTATTTACCGCTATCAGAAAGTCCGTTTATTTCTAAAGAGCTGGGAACAAGGCACAGAGCGGCTCTTGGAATCAGTGAGGTAACAGACAGTATTACGATCGTTGTTTCCGAAGAGACAGGGAATGTATCGGTTACTAGAAATGGAGAGCTTTATCGGGATTTGAGCGGGGAAACGCTAAGAGAATTGCTCGCCGCCGAATTAATTACACCATCAAGAATCAAGCAGGCAGCTTCTACCCGCTGGAATTGGAGGGGGAAGAAAAATGGATAAACTCATGGATAATCCATGGTTCATTAAAATGGTTGCCCTGGTTCTTGCGATTCTGCTCTTTGGGTCTGTCCCTAAAAATGAACCTGGAAAACCCGGGGATGTAAATGTCCCATCGGACGAAAAGGTTGAAACAATCGAAGAAGTGCCAGTAAAAAGCTATTACGACACAGATACCCTTGTTGTAACGGGTGTTCCGGAGACAGTAACCATTACGCTTCAAGGTCCAAAAAACCTTGTACAGCAGGCAAAAGCGTTACGGAACTTCGAAGTGTTTGTGGACTTGACGAAGGCTGACATGGGCAAACAGCGAGTTCCAATCACCATAAGGGATATTTCCGATCGCCTTACGGTCACCATTGAACCCGGCTATGCCAATGTTTCCATTCAGGAAAAAGTAACGAAGGAATTCAAGGTAGAGGCGGAATACAGCCGCAATCTCGTTGAAGAAGGTTATATTGCCGAAAAACCTACCGTTAATCCAAGTAAAGTTCAAATCACTGGTGCCAAGGATATCGTTGATAGAATTACTTATGTAAAAGCAACCGTTAATTCGAACGGTAAAATATCTGACAGCATAACGCGCGAGGCCAGTGTCCTCGTTTTAGATAAAGACATGAACAAGCTTGATGTCAATGTTGAACCCGATATGGTGGAAGTAACGATTCCTGTCAAAAGTTCCAGTAAAAAGGTACCAATTGATATCGTCCGGAAAGGGAATCCTCCCGAAGGAGTGACGATTGATTCCATTAGTGCGGATACGAAGGAAGCGGAAATCATAGCGGCTCCGGAGATTTTATCTGACGTGAAAAGTGTTCGAGTCGAAGTCGATCTCAGTGAAATTACGGATGACACCGAGTTGACGCTGCCTGTAATCATTTCTAATGGGGTCGTGAAGGTTTCACCTGAGACGGTAAAGGTTTCAGTGAGAGTTACGAAGGAAACCGAAAAAACAATCTCCAATGTCCCGATTGAGATTGAAGGGATGAACGATGAGTTTGAGGTTGACTTTCTTAACCCTGCCAATGGCCAAACCGACATTACGGTTACTGGTCCAAGCAGCATCGTTTCTCCGCTTGGCGCCGGCAATTTTAAAATCCTGATAGATGTGTCCGGTTTGGATGAAGGAGAGCATGAAGTAGACATGAAGGTGACAGCACCTGAAAATATTACTTGGAAACTGGCTAAAGGAAAAGCCAGCATAACTGTTGCGAAAAAAGAAGCATAATTTGACTGCAATTTTTCAAACAAGGAGAGATTTTAAGAATGGGTAAATATTTCGGTACAGATGGAGTACGCGGTGTTGCAAATAGTGAATTAACACCAGAATTGGCGTTCAAGCTTGGACGTTTCGGAGGCTATGTTCTTACGAAAGACCATAACAGACCAAAGGTGTTGATTGGCCGTGATACCCGCATCTCGGGCCATATGCTTGAAGGAGCACTTGTTGCCGGTCTATTGTCAATTGGAGCGGAAGTTATGAGGCTCGGTGTCATCTCGACTCCAGGGGTATCTTACTTAACAAAGGCCCTTGGTGCCCAGGCAGGAGTTATGATTTCTGCTTCGCATAATCCAGTAGCGGATAATGGGATTAAATTCTTTGGTCCAGATGGCTTTAAGCTTTCTGATGATCAAGAACTTGAAATCGAACAATTAATGGATCTAGATTCTGATGAACTTCCACGTCCGGTTGGTGCAGAACTTGGACAGGTTAATGACTATTTCGAAGGCGGACAAAAATACCTTCAATACTTGAAGCAATCTGTTGATGAAGAATTCACCGGCCTGCATATCGCATTAGACTGTGCTCACGGAGCAACATCTTCATTAGCTGCACATTTGTTTGCTGACCTGGATGCTGACCTTTCAACAATGGGAGCATCTCCAAATGGCCTAAACATCAATGATGGAGTGGGATCGACTCACCCTGAGGCACTTGCTGCATTTTTAAAAGAGAAGGGTGCAGATCTTGGACTTGCATTTGATGGAGATGGCGACCGCTTGATTGCAATCGATGAAAAAGGAAATATTGTCGATGGCGACCAGATCATGTACATTTGCGGTAAGTTCATGAAGGAAAGAGGCCAGCTGAAGCAAGGTACAGTTGTTTCTACTGTAATGAGCAACCTCGGCTTCTATAAAGGCCTTGAAGAGCACGGAATCCAAAGTGTCCAAACCGCTGTCGGTGACCGTTATGTTGTGGAAGAAATGAAGAAGACTGGCTATAATCTTGGCGGAGAGCAGTCAGGACACATCATTTTCCTTGATTACAATACAACTGGTGACGGTCTGTTGACTGGCTTGCAGTTGGCGAACATCATGAAAGTGACAGGAAAGCCACTATCAGAGCTTGCAGGCGAAATGAAGAAATATCCACAGGTCCTAGTGAATATTCGAGTAACAGACAAGCATCACGTGACAGATAACCAAAAGGTAAAAGAAGTAATCGAACAGGTTGAAGCGGAAATGAACGGCAATGGCCGCATCCTTGTTCGCCCTTCTGGAACTGAACCTCTAGTGCGTGTCATGGCTGAAGCACCTTCCGCGGAGCTTTGCCAGGAATATGTTAACCGTATCGCAGCGGTTGTTGAGGAAGAAATGGGATTGAAGGAATAGAATTTATCCAAGCTTAGGCACCTTGTTGAGGTGCCTGAGCTTTTTTTCTTCTGGTACAAAATGCGCACTCGTTTTTAATAAGCAACAGGGCAAACAGCCTTTTGTTAAAGATAAGATAGTTTAAAATGCACTTCGAGAAAGGTCCAGCTCCAGCGCCTAG
>NZ_JBALQL010000013.1:8661-23692 GCF_036964885.1 Bacillus sp. JJ1122
TCAAAGAACGACTTCACTGGTCGGACCTTCGACGGACACGATGTACTAGTGCCGACGTTGCCACAGGACGTGGCGGTTTTAGTCGGCCAGCGCTTGTCGGGGCTGACCAAGGCGCTTTCGCTTTTCTTTTTACATATTTAAGGATGTCCGGAACAAAACATAGCCCTTTTGCATATTTATTTATGAAGGAATGTTTTAGCGTGCCTGAGAGGGGTAAGTGTACAGGTAGGCAGTTTCCTTTGTTTTCTATTGACGGATTCATCAGTATCATGTATGATAATCCTGTTTTTGTAAAAAGGTTCATTTCGTAAACTTTGTAGCTAAATCGGCTTCTGGATTATACGGTCTTTGCTGCTTTCTTGGTTCAGGAATGTCTCGAAGGCAAACAGAAATGTTGTTTGAAAGTTACAGTTAATGCGGATAAAGCCTGTTAAAACAAAAGCACCATTCCAATTGAAAGGTGGGCAGCGGTTCAAATAGAAAACTTAAAAGCGCCAGGACTAATTCTCGATCGGATATTTGGATTAGTTGACGAGGTGGAGGTTTATCGAATTTTCGGCGGATGCCTCCCGGCTGAAAGCACAGCCGCGAATTCCTTCTTTAAAACATTTTGGCAACTTAATGGACAAAGAGAAGGGGATGCTAAAACTAGAGAGGCAATGACCTCAACCAATTATAATAAGAGATAAGGGGGCAAGCTGCCCCTAAAAAGGCTTCTTGCCCCCTGTCGTTCAGGAGGAAAAGAAGTTATGTGTGGAATCGTTGGATATATTGGAAATAATGACTCGAAAGAGATTTTATTAAAAGGTCTTGAAAAGCTTGAGTATAGAGGTTATGACTCTGCGGGGATTGCAGTTATCAACGGCAATGGCGTGCATGTTTTCAAAGAAAAAGGACGCATTGCAGACCTTCGCAACGCAGTAGACCTTGATGTTATGGCAAACGCAGGTATTGGCCATACTCGCTGGGCTACTCATGGACCGCCAAGCAAGGTGAATGCTCACCCTCACCAAAGCTCTACTGGCAGATTGACTCTTGTTCACAATGGTGTAATCGAGAACTACGATCTTTTAAAGCGCGAGTATTTGCAAAATGTTGAATTGAAAAGTGAAACAGACACTGAAGTAATCGTACAGTTAATTGACCTGTTCGTTAACGAAGGTTTGAGCGTGGAAGACGCATTCCGCAAAACGCTGACACTTTTACATGGTTCATATGCACTTGCCCTTATCGACGAGCAAAATGATGACACTATTTTTGTTGCAAAAAACAAGAGCCCGCTTTTAGTAGGTCTTGGAGAAGGCTTCAATGTTGTAGCGAGTGACGCTATGGCAATGATCCAGGTAACAAGCCAATATGTTGAACTGATGGACAAGGAAATGGTTCTTGTCACGAAGGACGAAGTGACAATCAAGAATCTTGAAGGAGAAGTCATCGAACGTGCTCCTTATACAGCAGAGCTTGACGCAAGCGATATCGAAAAGGGAACATACCCTCACTACATGCTCAAGGAAATCGATGAGCAGCCGCTTGTAATGCGCAAAATCATCCAGAACTACCAGGATGGCCAAGGCGCTCTTGAAATCGACTCTGACATCGTTGCTGCGATGAAGGAAGCAGACCGCATCTACATCATTGCTGCGGGTACTTCTTACCACGCTGGTCTTGTCGGCAAACAGTTCATTGAAAAATTGGCGAAGATTCCTGTTGAAGTCCATATCTCAAGTGAGTTCGGCTACAACATGCCGCTTCTTTCTGAAAAGCCATTGTTCATCTTCATTTCACAGAGCGGTGAAACTGCGGACAGCCGTCAGGTACTTGTTCAAGTGAAGGAAATGGGCTATAAAGCACTAACAATTACGAATGTTCCTGGTTCTACACTGTCCCGTGAAGCTGATTACACATTATTGCTTCATGCAGGTCCTGAAATCGCGGTTGCTTCAACTAAGGCTTATACAGCACAGCTTGCTGTTCTTTCCATTTTAGCTGAAGTTACAGCTCGCGGTCTCGGCCATGAAGTAGACTTTGATCTTGTTCAGGAGTTAGGAATCATTGCGACTGCTATGGAAGCTCTTTGTGATGACAAAGAAGAATTCGAAAGCATCGCTCGCGAATACCTGACAGTCACAAGAAACGCATTCTTCATCGGACGCGGAATCGACTTCTACGTAGGCCTTGAAGGCGCGTTGAAGTTAAAGGAAATTTCGTATATTCAAGCTGAAGGCTTTGCAGGCGGAGAATTGAAGCACGGAACAATCGCTTTGATTGAAGAAGGCACACCAGTCATCGCCCTTGCAACTCAAGACTTTGTAAACCTAAGCATCCGTGGAAACGTCAAAGAAGTCGTAGCCCGCGGAGCTAACCCATGCATCATTTCCATGAGTGGACTGGAAACAGACGAAGATCGTTTCGTAATTCCAGAAGTGCACAGCCTATTAACACCTCTTATCTCTGTAATACCAATGCAATTGATTTCTTACTATGCAGCATTGCACCGCGACTGCGACGTAGATAAGCCGCGTAACCTGGCTAAGTCGGTTACGGTTGAATAATATTGTCATTAAACCTCTTCAGATCTACTCTGGAGAGGTTTTTTAGATAAAATGGCGGGTAAAAAAGCAGCATTATTTTCTTTGAGAGAAATGCAATAGCAGAACGCGACTGGTAAAAATATCGGGAAATTTCCAGTTCGCTGATAAAATAAAGATTTCGCAAAAAAATTTTAACTTCGCCAAAAAAAATTGTGAACACCGCCCAAAAAATAGTTTTCCGCCCATATACTGTTTCCTGCTGCTTAAATAAATGAGTTACTGCTCAGAAAGAGTGCAGTTTGGGTGATCAACTGGCCAAATGGTGCTCTTGTTTTTGAAAAAGCAAACATATAGATGCTTGTTTGTCCTATTGTCCTGCTGTAGAATTTATGTGAAGGAAAATACTAGAAGAAGGTCAGTGTATGATACATCCATACTTTATATCAGGCTTCGGCACAGGAATTGCAGTTGGCATTATTGTTATTGCTTTGTTCTTTTACAGGTGGAAAAGAAGCGAGAAACAGTTGAAGGAACGGCATGATAATTTCATCCATGTTGTTGAGAATACAAATGATTTTATTTATTATTATCAACTTTATCCGACCAGGGGATATCAGTATCTGAGCCCATCTGCGGAGCATTTTTTCGGAAAAGGTTCTATTGAGCGTGCATTTAAAGATCCTGATGTTCCCTTTAATGATGTCCATCCTGATGATTATGAAATCCTGATCAAAAAGATCAACGGTGAGCTCGATTTTAACAAGGGGATCGTCCAGCGATGGCTCGATAAAAATGGGGAATACAGATGGTTTGAGGAGTATGCTACGCCCATCTATAAAAATGGGAAGTTGGTTGCTCTTCAAGGTGTATTGAGAAATATTGATGAGAAGATAAAACTGCAGCAGGAATTAGAATTTCAACTTCATCATGATTCTTTGACGGGTATATACAATCGGACGTATTTCGAATCATGCTATTCAAAATATAACGAGAAAACGGACACATCCATTGCATTCATATTATGTGATTTGGATGATCTTAAAAATATAAACGATAGCTTTGGTCATAAGTATGGAGATGAGTTACTTAAAGAAGCGGCCGGATTGCTAAATCAATTCTCCGAGGATGGGTTAACTGTAGCGAGGCTTGGGGGAGATGAATTCGTACTCCTTATACCAGGCATCACAGAAGAAGAGTTAGCTCAATTCGTTAGTAACCTCGTAAGAAGAATAGACGACCATAATGAAAATGAAGTTGCGATAACGATAAAACTGTCAATAGGCTGCGCCTTTTCGCCAACATCACTCGGATTAATGCCAGATTTGTTTTCTCAAGCTGATCGAAATATGTACAAGGATAAAAACAAAAGAAAGCAAGCCGGCCTAGTGTGACGATTGTCGGCTAATATAAAATCGCAACTAGATCAACTTAGTACTAGAAAGAAGCAGTGTGACTTTTAAAATCACACTGCTCTTTTTATTATTCGTCCGCTTCCTCGCCCTGTCTGCTCTTCTGTGTAGGAAGGCTATCCCAGAAGCTTGTGTCCGCTTTTTCAATTGAATCATCGGCGATGGCTCTTACCGTTGCATCGAGGGTGGCGATGGTCTGCTTGATCAAATAGCCATTGCTCTTTTGGCCTAATGCATAAGACTCGATATAATGGTCGGACATGCCGCGCATTTCGAAGAGAAGGGTTGAGATGCCGTAACGGGCAGCGGCTCCGTTGCGTCCGATGTTGTCTGTATTGCCGCCGGCATATTTGCCGATATGGCCCCAGCCGGTATCTTCAAGAGCATTATAGACAACTGCACCCAGCTTTTTGGAGCCCTCAAGCACCTCTGGCTTCACATTCGGGCTGGTAGGATAAAGGATGGATCCTGAAACAAGCTCACCTTCTGTTTCGCTGAGGGTACCCTGGTGATGCAGGTCGATCATATAATCGATCTCATACTTGGCAAAGACATTTTCGTGCAGTGACCTAATTTCAGGCTGCATCTCGCTCGTATTTTTATCGTGTTCACGGTTAAGGTCAATTTTGTTTGCGTTATAGCGGGTCAGGTGGCGGTCTCCATCGGCGTGGTAATCTTCAAGTGAGAAGTCAACATCGCCCATCGCGCCATCCGCGTTCAGCATTGGGATGACGAGGATGTTCACATTCTCCAAAACCCCGCTGGTCTTCGAAGTGCCTAAATGCTTAATGAATTCCATTGCACCTTCTGTAGTCAGCTGCTCATTCCCATGCTGCTGGGTTAAAAATAATACCGTTGGATTCTCCGGATTTGAAATGTACTTCGCCATATAAATATCGCGGCCCTTCACCGTCTGTCCGATCACCTCAAGCTCCATCGACTCTTGTTTGGCATCCTGTGTTTTTAGGTAATCTCCTAAACTTTCATATGTATGCAGAATGGAAGTTTGTACAGATCCATTTCCGGCACCAGGACCATTGCCAACGGCTCCAACAGGCAGTGAAACAGCAGTCATGGCACCAAATGCCATGATACTTGATAAAGAAACGGATAAAACTTTTCTCTTAATGTTCATCTTTATACCTCCTTAAAAGTAGATTCCACATAATTTTACAGAAAATTATAAATATATTTAATAGAGTATCTAGCCTATCTTTCAGACAAATTTCGAGCTGCGAAATAAGTAAATTTGGAGCAGTTTAGAATGTTAAAAAATGGGTGCAGGACAATTGCATAGGCAAAAAGTAATTAACTAGGATGCTGAGACAGGAATCGCTATAATGAAAGGAACTAAGACCTTTGTAAGGAGACAAACAATGGCAGCCATTTTAATTGTTGATGATGATGTGAATATTTTATTTTTGGTGAAAAATCAGCTCCAGCAGGCGGGACATCATGTTTTCCAGGCATCGCAAGGGCCTCGGGCTTTAAAGATTCTTGATCATACCGTCATCGATTTAGCAGTGGTCGATGTCATGATGCCTGGCATGAATGGCTACGAGCTGACTAGACAAATCAGGGAAACGCATGACATTCCTGTCATCATGCTGACGGCCAAGGGGCAAATCGAGGATAAGGAATTGGGTTTCCTTTCAGGTACGGATGATTATATCGTGAAGCCTTTCGATCCAAAAGAACTGACTTTCAGGATCAACGCGCTGTTTCGCCGTTATCAAAAGCGGAGCAATCTTCTTATTACGATTGGTAATGTAACGATCAACCAGCAGAATTTTGAGGTTCAGGTAAATGACCGTACGATCCTTTTGCCTCTTAAAGAATTTGAACTGCTTTCATATCTGGCTTCAAAGCCGAATCAGGTATTTACGAGAAACCAATTGATAGAGGAGATATGGGGACTGGATTTTACAGGAGATGAACGGACGTTAAATGTACATATCAAAAGGCTGCGGGACCGTTTCTCTGAACTGACAAATGACTTTTCAATCAAGACAATCAGGGGAGTCGGATATTTAGTCGAGGTCCACGGCAAATGAAATCGATCTATTCAAAGTTTGTTTTTGCGACGGTTGCCATAATTTTCATAAGCACGATTCTTGGCTTCTTTATTTCCAATACGTACTACCATCAGTATATAAAGCCTTTGAATGATGAAAAAAATGTCAGTGTGGCGTACAATCTTGCACGGTATATTGATGGCGAGACAAATGTTAAGCTGGAAGCCTATTTAAAAAGTGCTGCTGCTATGGGCTATCAAATATTCGTAGTCAGTGAAAGCGGGTATGAACGATATTTTGGAGCGGATTTTAAACGACAGAACCTCGAGCAGGAAGCTGTGGATTCGGTGCTAAAAGGTAAAGCCTATCATGGCATGAGGGAATTCCCGATGGAAACCTTCGTGACCGGCTTTTTCGCTAATGAATTGCGCAATACAGTGGGTGTTCCGTTCCATTATCAAAACGAACGATATGCGATGTTTCTCCGCCCTGACATTAAGTTATTGTTCAGCGAAGTCCATGTCCTGATGGGCTGGATGATCCTGATTATGTTTTTAGTCAGCGTCATCCTTGTGCTGATTGCATCCAAATTCCTGGTCAAGCCAATCGCACAGCTGACCTCGGCAACCAAGGAAATCCAGGAAGGGAATTTTGATATCAAACTGGATATCAGCAGGCAGGATGAAATAGGGGTGCTGGCAAGGAGCTTTGAGGAAATGAGTTTAAGGCTGAGCCAGCTTGATCAGATGCGGACGGAATTTGTATCGAATGTGTCACATGATTTTCAATCACCGTTACAGAATATCCAGGGCTACACTCAACTATTGGCGAAGGAGAATCTTCCTCCCGCGGAAAAAGCGCAGTACATCCACGTAATTCAGCAGGAAACAGGCCGGCTTAGCTTGCTGACAAAGCAGCTGCTTCTTCTCACTTCTTTGGAAAAAGAGGATTTTTATTTCAAGCCTGCAGTTTTTCAATTAGGAAATCAGCTGAAGGATTTGGTTCAAACCTATTTATGGCTGCTTGACGAGAAGGGAATTACGATTACCTACAACATTCCGAGTGTAGTTTTCTATGGAGACTCTTCGCTGCTTTATAATGTTTGGGAAAACCTTTTAACAAATGCCATTAAGTACAATAAAGAAAACGGAGAAATAGAGCTCTCTCTCCGTGATGAATCAGATTGCATCACAGTTGCCATCAAAGATACCGGGATCGGGATGGATACCGGAGAAATGGAGCGGATTTTCGAAAGGTTTTACCGGGCTGATCCTTCAAGGTTCAGAGGAATAGAAGGCACTGGCCTTGGCCTGTCCATTGTAGATCGAATCATAAAATTGCATAAAGGAACAATTTTGGTAAACAGTGAGCCCGATCAAGGGACTGAATTCATTGTTACTCTTCCGAAATTGTAATCTCTTGTTCACCTTCCGTTCACTTTCGATTCTTATAATGAGAATCGTAAGTAAAAAGAAGGTGTTTTTTTTTTTGAAATCATTTAAGGGGTGGATTTTTTTGAAGGAAAGAAATTTAGCGCTGCTCAGATTCTCAGCTATATTTTCAGTGATTGGAGCGATGCTGGGAGCCCACATGGCCGGCTCTGGCTCATATGCGTTTCGGCCGATCCATGCTCACATATTGGTGGTTGGCTGGTTAACTCTGTTTGCCTGGGCAGTCTATTATGAGGTTTTTACCATCACATCGAAAAAACTGGCTTTATTGCACACATGGACAGCGATCATCGGGGCAACTGGGCTTACGGCAGGAATGTGGCTGCAAAATTTGAAGCCATTTGATCTGCCGGAAGCGGCTTCGCTGATTTTATATATTGGCGGTGGCGTGACTCTGCTAGTCAGTTTTATTCTATTTCTGGTTTCAACATTTTTTATCGAAAAGAAGTGAGGCGGAAAGGTCTCTAATAGTGGGGGGAACGTATGCTGAATTTGGCTAAGAAATTAACGGTTTTTTCAAGCGGTAAAAAGGGTGCAAAGGGCATTGTTGCAATCTGGTTTATAGCTGCCATGCTGATGGGATGGCTGGCACCGGGAGCGAGTGATTATGCGACTAGCATCAATGAGTCGGGCCTGCCGGAGGATTCTGTTTCACTTAAAGCGGATGAAAAATTGAAAGAGTATTTTCCAGAGGATAAAGGTACGCCAGCATTGCTTGTTTTTACTAAGAAGGGTGAATTCACCGATACCGATTTTGCGGTTATTGATAAAATCAGCAAAAAAATAGAAACGGCGAAGCTTGAACCTGTAAAGTCGGTTGTTCCTTTTCATAAGCTGCCTCCTCAGGCAAAAGCGTCGTTTCTATCAGAAAACAATACGACATTGATTTTACCGGTGTCATTGAAGGAAAATCTTGAGCGTAAGTCGATTAACGAGACGATCGAGAAGTTAGGCAAGATGGCGAAAGCAGAATTAAAGTCCAATGATGAAGTGAAGCTGGCTATTACGGGCCCAGCTGGTATTGTCGCCGATATGATCAGCATTTTTGCGAGAGCAGATGTTGTCCTGCTGCTTGGGACGATGGGGCTGATCTTTGTTTTATTAATCCTGATTTACCGTTCACCGCTATTGGCTCTCGTTCCGTTATTGGGAGCGGGGATTGTCTATGAAGTGGTAAATAAGACAATCGGCATTTTTGGCTCAGCGGGCATGGGTATTGATAGCCAATCGACCTCGATTATGTCGATCCTGCTTTTTGCTGCAATAACTGATTATTCTTTGTTCATAGTGGCGCGTTTTAAGGAAGAATTGAAGAAAGAGGAAAATAAGTACACAGCAATGAAGCGGGCGATGGAGGAGGTTACAGAGCCGATTCTCTTTAGCGGGGGTACGGTCCTTGCAGCGATGCTCGTCTTGTTTGCTGCTATTTATGAACCATACCGAAACTTTGCTCCGGTATTCTCGCTTGCTTTGGTGCTGATCATTTTAGGCGGACTTACTTTGCTGCCGGCCTTATATGTTCTCTTTGGAAGAAAAGCGTTCTGGCCAGCAATCCCAAAGGTCGATTTTACAGCAGAGGCGAAACAAACCTTTTGGGCTAAACTTGGCTCTGGTGTTGTAAAAAATCCTTTGAAAAGCGGTTTTTTTGTAGTGATCCCGCTTGTCATCATCGCCCTGAACACATTGAACATTGAGTACTCCTTCAATTTGATCAAGTCATTCCCTGACGATATCGAGTCACGTCAAGGATATGAAATCCTGGAAAAGAATTTCTCGCCAGGGGAGTTGGCGCCTACAACGGTTGTCGTTGAAAGCAGCCAGAAATTGGACTTGGAGAAGGTGCAGTCGTTGAGAGACGAGCTGCTGGCAGTTGAAGGGGTTGAAATGGTCAATCCGGACTTTTCATCGAAAGATCCAATGGAGGCAATGAGACTCGACTCATCTTTTTCGGTGGATCGCAAAGCTGTTAAGATGGAGATTGTATTTTCCGGGAATCCTTATGATCAGAAAACATTCGATCTTTTAAACGGGATACGTCATGATAAGTCTAAGCTAATCAACAATGCCGGTCTGGAAGGGACAAAGCTTTATTTTGCCGGTGAAACAGCGAAGCAGGCAGAAATTCGTGATGTCAATGACCGGGATACGATGGTGGTCGTCGTTTTAACCACTGTTGTCATTATGCTATTGCTGGGATTGCAGACGAAATCACTGATTGCACCCATTTACATGATGGCGACCATCATCCTGTCATATTTTACAGCGCTCGGAGCTGGCACATTTATATTTAACAAATTCTTCGGCTATACGGAAATCAGCTACCGGATCCCGTTGTACACCTTTATCTTCCTTGTGGCTTTAGGGGTGGACTACAATATCATGCTGATTTCCCGGATAAAAGAGGAAGCGAGAAAGCACCCCATCAAAGAAGCAATCAGCCTCGGACTGGCGCATACAGGGGGAGTCATTTCTTCTGCAGGAGTAATCCTGGCCGCGACATTTGCCGTCCTGATCACCCAGCCAATCATGGAATTGTTCATGTTTGGATTTACAGTCGCCATCGGCGTGTTGATCGACACATTCCTTATACGGACCATTTTGGTGCCTGCGATCATGGTGAAGATGGGTAAATACAGCCTGTGGCCACAGAAGGTAATGGCTGAAGAGGCTGATTTGAACGTATAAGCGAGAATGGGAGTTGGGAAAATTTTCGGGGCATTTTTCCAAATAAAAAAGCGTGCTCATCAATGTGGGCGCGCTTTTAGCAGAAGTCATTAGCTTTTTTCTAGTTCTTCCTCGAAATAAAAAGTGCTGGGATGTTCCTTTACGATATAGGAAAACCTCTTCATGTTTTTAACATATTGGGATTTCATGATCGTAACAGTTTCCCCAGTCTCTTTAATGTTCACTGACTGACCAGCTTTGTATAAGTTGCTCGAGCTTTTCAATTAGACACGCCCTTTCATATCTTTTTATTATAACATATTTTTTAGCTTTCTTTCCGGAATTATAAGCGGGTCATATAAGCTCTTGCTCTACCATTATTGACTAGTTTTGTTCGATTTATTAATTTCTCCTATATTTTGGTATTTCTTTTAAAGCTTGCACAATTATATTATTTCTGTTATTCTTAGGAAGAATTATTTTTGCCGGTATGTAAGGGAAGAACATGTAATGCTTTTTCGCCTGGATATCACTGAGAGCAAGAATAGTAACAAATTGTGTGGATTACACACTAGGAGGCAACAAAAATGGAAAACGGTAAAGTAAAATGGTTTAACGCAGAAAAAGGTTTTGGATTCATCGAACGCGAAGGCGGAGAAGACGTATTCGTACATTTCTCAGCTATCCAAGGCGAAGGTTTCAAATCACTTGAAGAAGGTCAAGAAGTTTCTTTTGACGTAGAACAAGGCGCTCGTGGACCACAAGCAGCTAACGTTACAAAACTATAATAACGATTGGCACATACAAACAAGCTCTGAGTAATCAGAGCTTGTTTTTTTATACCCCGCTTTAGCACACCACCGTACTGGGGGTCAGACCCCCAGTGATTTAATGCGTTGCAGTGCCGGGGGTCAGACCCCCGGTGCTTTAGTGTGTGAAAGGGATTTTGTGGTAAATACATAACAAAAAACCCCACTTGGTTAGAGTGGGGTTTTTACTGCGGTAAAGCAATGGTTGATTTCATTATAGCATAAGTTTTATTGACCCTGTATAAAACTTTTAACTAGAGACAAATATTTTAGAATATCTAAAAAATCTGAATTTTCCCGTTGAAGAAATGTGCCGGGCAGTGGATAATAAGAAGTGGATCATTAGTTTCTATTTATTTACATTCTGGCCGTTCCCGGGGGATCATTAATGGTAGAGTTTCTAAAAGATTTAATCCTTCATTTATCTATAATCCTTTCACTTGGCTTTATGTACAATTTCTTGTTAATGCAAAAGCGGGCTATTTACCATAAACAATTTTTTAAGATGTCGATTTTGGCCGCTTTATTATTGACGATGGCTTTCCCGGTTAGATTCGAGGCTGGGATGGAATTTGATTTGAAATTGATTCCGGTATTCATTGCCTTCTTCTATCTAAGCCGGACAGATGGAATATTGCTTGTTGCCGTTATGCTGATTTTAAAAGGCTTTGTGGATTTTGGGGGATTAGCCGTCACTGCGATTAATTACGCCATTATTATCATTTTATTTTTCGCGATAGAAAAAATGTACCAGAACTCATCCGTTAAAAAGAAAATTGCGCTGGGACTCTTTGTTTATTCACTGATCACTGCGACGAGGCTGGCAGCTCTGATCAACTCTGGCAATCAACAAGAATACCTCTATTTGCTGGTGTTTTCAATCGTTTCATTTATTGCTTTGTCTGCAACGATTTACATAATAGAAATGACAAACTTCCAGTTAAAGATGATGCATGAATTACACAAGGCCGAGAAATTTTCGGCCATCAGCCAGCTGGCGGCATCGGTTGCCCATGAAATCCGAAATCCAATGACGACCATCAGAGGGTTTATGCAGGTATTGCAGGGAGAAAGAAATTTGAGTGACGATCAGAATCTTTTTATTTCCATTTCGCTGCAGGAGCTCGATCGAACCCAAACAATCATCGATAATTTTTTATCGCTGGCGAAACCGAACACCGGCAGTACGGCTAAAATAAACCTAAGCAGCCTTTTGAAAGAGATTATCGATTTCATGAGGTCATACTCCCATCTGGCAAATACGGAATTAGTTGAAGGAATAGAAAAGGAGCTTTGGATCAGGGCGGATGCCCATGAAATCCGGCAGGTTTTTATTAATATCATAAAAAATGGAATCGAAGCTATGCCTGAAGGCGGAAGTATTTATATCATCGCAAAATTGGACAAAGGACAGGTGAAAGTTCAATTCCGGGATGAAGGCTTAGGGATGAATAAAGCCCAGCTTGAACGTCTCGGCAATCCTTATTATTCTACCAAGGAAAAAGGAACAGGCCTGGGGCTTATGATTTCTTATGATATCGTTAATAGGATGAGAGGCAAAATTATCGTTGATAGCGAAGAGGGTAAGGGAACAACCTTCACCATCCTGTTGCCATGTGAATGAGGAAGGCGGAAGAGATCCGTCTTCTTTTTTAATAGAATTAGTGCCTCAATCAAGATATAATAATTTTTAAAAGATTTCTATAATTGTTTTTTTGGGAAAGGGGTCAACACCATGGCAGATTTTAATTCATACTTTTTGATGAATGCCGATGAGGTCATTCAATATGTTAAATCCAAAACCGGCTTTTTTGACGGCTCAAATAATTTGAAGTGCGCTGAAATTGGCGATGGCAATTTAAACTATGTTTTTCGTGTGATCGATGAAGAGTCTGGCAAATCCGTGATTGTAAAACAGGCAGGTGACACGGCGAGGATTTCAGATGAGTTCAAGCTTTCGACGAACAGAATTAGGATCGAGTCAAATGTTTTGAAGCTTGAAGGAGAGCTGGCCCCTGGCCTTGTTCCCGAAGTTTATTTATATGACAATGTGATGAATTGCTGCGTCATGGAGGATTTGTCTGACCATACCATTTTGCGGACAGCGCTGATGGAAGAGCGTATTTTTCCAAAGCTTGCGGATGATCTGACGACATTTATGGTCAATACCCTTCTGCTGACTTCGGATGTGGTTATGGGACATAAAGAGAAGAAAGCTCTTGTTCAGGACTACATCAACCCTGAATTGTGCGAAATTTCCGAGGACCTAGTATACTCTGAACCTTTCACAGACCATAATAATCGCAATGACCTGTTCCCGGCTAACAAGGAATGGATTGAGCAGAATATTTATGGTGATGACGCATTGCGCTTTGAAGCGGCGAAGCTGAAATTCGCGTTTATGACGAATGCCCAGGCCCTTGTCCATGGTGATCTTCACTCTGGTTCTGTTTTTGTAAAAGAAGATTCGACTAAGGTCATTGATCCGGAGTTCGCTTTCTACGGTCCAATGGGCTATGACGTCGGAAACGTGGTCGCAAACCTGATGTTTGCGTGGTCAAGAGCGTATGTAACAAAGGCAGATGAGAAGTACCTTTCATGGTTAGAAGAGACAATCAGGGACACCGTCGATCTTTTTTCGGAAAAATTCCTTGCAAGCTGGAAGGGAAATGTGACCGAGATTATGGCGAAAGAACGAGGTTTCGACCGCTGGTATTTGGATACTGTCCTTAAGGATACAGCGTCTGTAACGGGTATGGAAATGGTCCGCCGTATCGCCGGTTTGGCAAAGGTCAAGGATCTTACCACCATTTCAGACGAGCAGCAGCGGGTAATAGCAGAAAGGCTTTGCCTTACAGCGGCAAAGCAATTCATACTGAATGCCGCCAATTTTAAAACGGGAGAAGATTTTTTACATGTATTAAAGGATTCAGCTTTGAGCCATAATGTGCAATAATAAGACGTTCCTAATCTAGACTTTGAAAGAGAGGCTTTAGGCCATGTTACTTCTAGAAGAACGGATGAAGGTCGTAGAATATGGCAAAAAAATCATAACAAGCGGACTGACTAAGGGCACTGGCGGGAATATCAGCATTTTTAACCGTGAAAAAGAGCTGGTTGCCATCAGTCCGAGCGGAATCGATTATTTCGATACGAAGCCGGAAGATGTCGTCATCATCAATTTGAAGGGCGAAGTGGTGGAGGGCAGCAAAAAGCCATCGAGCGAGCTGGATATGCACTTGATCTTTTATCAGCGCCGCGACGATCTGAATGCTTTGGTCCACACACATTCTCCTTACGCGAAAACCATTGCTTCACTTGGCTGGGACATTCCGCCGGTGTCGTATTTGGTTGCATTTGCCGGACCGAATGTCAGATGTGCTCCGTATGCGACGTTCGGGACGGAGGAGCTTGCGGAAAAAGCATTTGAAGGAATGGCTGACAGAAGAGCAGTTCTTCTCGCCAATCACGGAATGATTGCAGGCGCCCATAACATTGAGACTGCATTTACAGTCGCAGAAGAAATTGAATTCAGCGCCCAGATCTTTTACCAGGCAAAAGCGATTGGTGAACCGAAACTGCTTTCTGATGAAGAAATGCAGCTGCTTGCGAAGAAATTTGAAAGCTACGGACAGCGATAATCGCTTAGGGACCCTCTTATTAAGAGGGTTCTTTGTTTTATGTCGACCCATTTTAAGTTGTGCAGGGTCAGTAGCGCCAACCTAACAGAGCCCTCTTGCAAAAACTTTAAACGATATGAGGTATGTAAAATAGCATTACCAACTCCCTTATTTTCAGGGCAGGTTATAAAAAAATTAAAATACAAAATTACTAGAATATGCTATGATATTTTCAAAGTTATGGAGAGACTGGATAGATTTTCTAAGGAGGATAAAAGGTGTATGAGAGCAAGAACAAGGAAAAGTGAACCTATTTCGTTTGAAAAACTGAAGGACTTTCTCACTACCGTGCTATTGCATCTTAGTTTTTATGCCTTCATAGTATTTCTAGTCATTTTTTTTATTGATAATTTCAGCTAATACATACAAAAAAGCACAGCTGCCAGTAATAGCAGCTGTGCTTTTTAATGTTGTTTGTTGATTTCCGCTCCAGGCACTCGCTTTCCGCGGGCACGTCAGGTGAGCCTCCTCG
>NZ_JBALQL010000013.1:23713-27438 GCF_036964885.1 Bacillus sp. JJ1122
TCCTACGGGGTCTCACCTTGGCCGCTGATCCCGCAGGAGTCGAGTACCCTCCGCTCTAATCAACAGGTGCTAAAAATCAGCATTTACCTTAAAAAAGCCAATTAAGGGTTCAGTGGATCATGATTATTATTTAAATCCAATGGATTGTTAGGTCCTGTCTGGTTCAGATTGCTCAGGTTCGGCGGTGTTTGCGGTGGGCCAGGGTTTACAGGGTTGTTATTTTTCATTTTCTGCTGCTGGACCGCTGCCTTATTGATGCTTGTTTTTTCAATTTGATCATCGAACTTAGCCAGATATTTTGACGCGAAGTTCTTGCCGCCAAGTCCGAATGCCAGTCCAAATGCTAAAGCGAGTCCGCCTAGAGTCAGGATGAAGGCTGCATTCACAATAGATGGAGCTACTCCTAATTGGTCAAGTGCCATAAACACAGAGATTGTTATGATCGCATACTTTGCGATCGTGGCAAGCACGTTGGAGGATTCACCCTGCAGTACGCTGCCAAGGACTTTTTTCGCAAGACTGCCAAGCCATAGGCCGACTCCAAGGATGACCAGCGCGGCTACAACGTGTGGAATATAACCAATCACAGCTGTGGCGAGACCCACGAAGAAATCAAGTTTCACAACATTCAGTGCTTCCGCTACAAATAAAAGGACGACGAAAATTTGGACAATATAGCCGATGATTTCAGAGAAATTCAATGAGTTTGGACGCTTCGCTGTGCCCATCCCTTTAAAATAGGAATCAAGACCCATTCGTCTTAATAAATCAGTTGTGAACCTCTTAAGCCATTTGCCAAGCCACATACCAATTAAAACGAGAACAATCGCAACGGCGATGTTAGGAATCATCGTCAGGATGTCATTGAGCATAGCGATCGCCGGAGTTGAGATTCCTTCAATATCTAGGCGCTCAAGTGCTGCAATCACAGTCGGGATCAAGATGAATACAAAAGCGATTGTACCGATTACGCGAGAAAGACTTGTACCCTCAAATAAGCGGGATAACCCAAAACGATGGACTAATTTTTCGGTTCCAATGCTTTGCAGGAAGTTTGTCAGGATATCGCGGACAATTTTAGCGACAAAATAACCGACGATTAGGATTAATGCAGCAGCGAATAATTTAGGGATGAAGCTCAGGATACCCTGAACCATGTTTTCGAACGGCTCGGATACTCCGCCTAAATTGAGTGCTGATAAAACTGCCGGCAATGCCATCAGCAGGACAAGATAGAACACGATGTTAGCAACTTTGTCGACTGCACTTGTTGTTTGCATGTTATCATCTGTCAGCTTATACTTGCTTAGTTTTTCATGTACACCTAATGTCTTGCCGCCTTTTTGGATCAGGAATTTCAATCCTGAAGCAATCAGCCAGGCAAATAATAGAATAAGACCTGCTTTTAAAATATTCGGGATCGCTGATGTAATAGTAGAAATCATTCCAACGAGCGGCTCTGTAAGAATATATAAATCCAGGATGTTCAAGAACATGATGAAGACGAATACTAGAATTAAAATATAGACAATTTTACTGATGATTTTCTCTGCTGAATATTTCTTGTTATTCATGTTAGAAAAAAGCTTGTTATCAAGGCTTGTTTTTTGCAGTCCTTTATAAACCGCTTTTTCAATCAATTTTGCCACAAGCCATCCAACTAACAGGACAGCAAGAGCGATCAGCACATTTGGCAATTTGCCGAGGATGCCGTCCCAACTGTTATAAAAATTATTGTACAAACTTCTCACTCCTTATTCATTTGGCTTTGTGATGTCAGCTAACTTGTCGCTGCAAACAATGAATCTATTAGGAAAAAATCTTAGTTAGCTAGCAAGCATACTTTAATCTACCCAAATGATGGCAATGTAAACAGGGGTGGATATATTGCTTCTGACAAGTATTTTGGAAGTCACCAGGAATATGAATGCGTCATTGAAGGATTTTTGAGCAATGGGAAAGGACTTGTAAGAGCTGTAGACAGGAGAATTCCTGAGGCTGGATATTGTACGGGTTTGAAGGGGGAAAGGCTCTTTTCTAATTCCTCAATAACAAAAAACCGGACCCAGTCGCCTGGGTCCGGCTGAAATCATCATGCTTTTTTTGCCTTGCGCACAAAAAGGTAAATCAGATAACCAACTATCGCCACTACGCCTACACCTGCTGTCAGGATGGCAAAGTTCTCTTCAATAAACGGCATCGCCTTGTCTCCAAGGGCAACAATGATCGCGGCTTCAAGGAAGAATCGCGCTCCTCGGCCGATGATCGACCAGATGATGAGTGTCGGGATCTTAACTCGGGAGATTCCTGAGAAAATCGTGAATACTTTATATGGAATGGGCGTGAAGCCAGCAATCAAGATTGCCATCGCGCCATATTTCTCAAAATACTTTTCTACCTTGATTATTTTTTCTTCTTTTATAAAATATCGCAGGATTGGCCGGCCAACCTTTTTTCCGATATACCATCCCAGCAGCGCCCCAAGAACGGATCCGGCAGTCGTAAGGAAGGCGTACCAGAACGCACGGTCAGGATTCGCGATTCCCATCGGGATCATCAAAACGTCAGGCGGGATTGGGAAGAAGGAGGACTCCATAAAGGACACGATAAATAGTCCAACAGAGCCGAATTCAAGCAGCCAATCTTCAAAAGTATGTATCCATTCAGACATTAAGCAGTTACTCCTTTAAGTTGATATAGTAGAAAGTATAACATTACTGAAACGTTAAGAGCCAATTCTACAAGTGAACATGGTATCCTAAAGAAGAATTTGAATGTAAAAGGATGTTGTAAATGGAATACATACTTTTCTTTGTGCTTGGCGGACTAATCAGTGTTTTGTCGGGATTCTTTGGAGTAGGGGGAGGGTTCATCCTGACGCCGATTTTACTGCTGATGGGATTCTCTCCACTTCAAGCGACAAGCTTGTTTTTTACGGTGGGAACCTCTTTATCGGGAATCACAGCCCATATTAAGCTGAAAAATATCCTCTGGAAAGAGGGACTGATCATGGGAACGAGCGGAATTGCGGCTACACAGCTGGCGAGACCGATGGTTTATTATCTTGAAGCCCGTGGCTGGGATGATATCGTGATCCCATTCATGTATATCGTATTGCTCGCTTATTTTGCGTTCAGTATGATTCGCCAGGGCAAAAAGTCAGACGAAGGCGTCATCGCACCCGAATCATTTTCAGTGCCTAAATTAATGGCGATCGGATTTGTCGGCGGTTTCGCTTCTGCTGCGCTCGGTGTAGGAGGAGGCTTCATCATTGTGCCGCTGATTATCACGATGCTTGGATTTAATCCGAAGAAGGCTGTTGGGACAAGCCTTTTTGCAGTTCTCCTGATCGTGAGTGTTGGTTTCGTTTCCTACGCTGTCAAAACCGATATCGACTATGTGATCGGCTTGATGCTGATCGCCGGCGGGCTGATTGGCTCTCAATTCGGCGCGAGGCTGACGGGTTATTTTCAGAACAAGGAAATGAATGCGATGCTTGGCATGCTTTACCTTGCTACACTTGCAGGAGCCGTGCTGAAGCTGTTTGCTTTAAATAAAACAGGGCTGGCAATCATGAGCATCTTCATTGTCTATTTCTTTGCCCGTTCTTTTGTGAAAATAAATCAAGCAAAACACATACCAAAAAAAGGCTGAGGATTCTCAGCCTTTTTCTATACGGATAAGAAAGTATAAAATGTACTTCGAGAATGTCCAGCTCCAGCGCC
>NZ_JBALQL010000013.1:27501-31280 GCF_036964885.1 Bacillus sp. JJ1122
CGCTTGCGCTTTTCTTATGCCTCAGATGTAACAGGGTGTTTCGCATGCGGTGGAAAGGATAGGTTGCCGTTTGTTTTTACAAAAAGGGCACCCTCTCTTTTAAATGGACTGAGTGAATATTCCAGTGCTTCATAATCGGGTGTGTAGTGGAACACAATCTCGTTTGTGACTCCATCGGCTATTGCGGCAAGAATCCTTTCTATGTTTACCGGAGCCTTGCTGACTACATCAATCAGGTGAACTATGTGATCCTCTTTTGAAAAAATAATGACCGCATCTTCCTGCTCAGAATAATAAAGGGAATCTGTAAATACATTTAGGACATGATACATCGTAATGCCGCCTGAATTGGTCGTGCCAAAAACATGCGAAACAGGCATTCTTTCATAAACCATTTTCTCAATTAACTGAAGGTCCTCGGTATTGGAGGTATCCAAATTTCTTAACACTTTTTCACTAAAAGTTGAAGTGGATTTAGATTCCTTTGCAAAGCCAGAAGAATGGTTTTCTGGATAGTTGGTTCCTGCCACAGTATTTGAAGGATGGTTCACCGTTACTTGTGATTCCGCTTGAAATTTCATCGTATATAATGATTCTTCCACCCGTTCAAATCCGAATTTTGGGTAAAAATCGAGAACGCTGTCATTGGCAAACAGATACATGAAGTCGTATTGATCTTTGTACTCCTCGAGGATATAATTCATCAGGCTTGCTGACAGTCCTTTGCTGCGGTAATCAGGATGGGTCATCACAGTGCCGATTTGCAAAGTTCTGCAATTGTCGCCTTCAACGATAAAATCAAGCTTATTGACTGACACATTGGCGACGATTTTATCCCCGTCTGCATAGGAGTAAGGGATATAGTGGTTGTCCCAATACCCCAATTCATGCCAGCTGCTAAAATTGATCCCGAAAATTTCATGGGCGAGTTCGATAAAACTGTTTCTTAAAAGATCATTGTCGCGATAATGGCTGACTAATTTCATTAGTTAAAACTCCTGTCATTTGATGCAAACATATATGTTTTATGGTGATAGTGAATGCCATAGATCAGACCCATGGCGAGCATATTGCCCATGAGCGAGCTGCCGCCGTAGCTGATGAAGGGCAGCGGGATGCCGGTGATTGGCAGCAGCTGAATGGTCATTCCAATATTCTGGAAGACGTGAAAAGTGACCATGCTGATCACACCAGCGCTTATATAAGTATTGAATGGATCGTTTGTATCCAAAGCTGTTTTTACTAAATGATAGACCAACAGGAAAAAGAGGCTGATGACCACGCTGCCGCCCACGAAGCCGTATTCCTCTCCAATCACACTGAAAATAAAATCAGTATGGCTTTCGGGAATATACACTTCCCGTTCGCTGAAGCCTTTGCCGGTCAGCATCCCAGAGCCAATTGCCCTGAGTGATTTGATCAAATGGTAACCATACTCACTCTGGTAGCTTTCAGGATCGATCCAGGCATAAATGCGCCCAAACTGATAGGTCTTCACTTTTAAATATTCCTTGAGTATTTCAGGTTTCCAGATGACGAGATATAGAATTCCTGCACCAAGCGCCGCGCCGCCGCCGTAAAGCGGCAAAATAATTTTCCAAGTGATGCCGGAAACGAGAATCAATCCGGTGAAGATGGCAAGGATTACAAGCGCTGTTCCAAGATCAGGCTGAAGCATAATCAGTCCGAGTGGGAACGCAGTAATCGCTCCCAGTTTGATAAAGAGGAGCAAGTCTGTTTGGAAGGTCTTTCTTTCATGTTTTTCATGATGGATGTAAATGGCTTTGCTGAGGGCAAGGATCAGAAAGACTTTCATGAATTCTGAAGGCTGGATGGAACCAATTGGATCGATGACAAACCAGCTTTTTGCATTATTGATATGGGGAGCGATGCTTGCAGGAGCAAGGTACAATCCGATGAGAAGGAAAATGCCAAACCCGTACAAATACCAGGAAAGCCTCCTGGATTGCTCGCTGTCAAATTGCATGACAACACCGATGATCCCTGCGCCGACGACGTACCAGAATATTTGCTTGAACATGAAGTTCTCACTGTATTGTCCCGTTTTCTGCGCACTGTAAATAGCTGCGCAGCTTGTCAGAAAAAACAGCATCAAAATGAACGTTAATGTCCAGTCAAACCGATCATACTTTTTCGAAGGATTTCCCATAACATACACCCTGTCCGATTTGTCTCTTGATATTTACAAATTTATGCTAACAAAGAAAAAATATCCTTACAATGCCTCTGGAGGAAACATTTTCTTATACAGAAATAATAGACGATGGAAGGGAACACTTGGTTGCTTAAAATAAACTGTTTAGGCCAAATATTATCAGCTTCAACATTCGGGATTCTTTTAGCAGGGATAGACAATAATAAAGATGTTTTTTATCCGAAAAACTGCAATTATACCGGAAAAATTTTGAGTATCAAAATAAGCTATTTTAGATGTTTTTTGTTAGAATGGAATGAGCGTCATTATGAACGGAAATGTAGCTCAATTTGTCTGAACTCAAATTCATTCTTTCGCGAATTTGAATCCACAATCCATCTTCACAGCCAAGAAATTGTCCGGGAGGTTTGCCCCTTGAAAAAGCACCATCCTTATAACCGGGAAATGGTATATGTCCATTTGAACGACCGGGATCAATATGTCCTTTCATACGGAATCGAATTTTTTGAATTTGCCCGCTCATTATCGGATTCACTCAATCATTTGCTGCTTTTGAAACATCAATATGAAGATGGTGAATTTAATAGGCATACCTTATTTGAGTATGTCCCGGAAGATAGTGTGGAAAAACTTGTTGTGGAAAATGTACATGCCTTCGGTGATTTCTGCTGGATTGATTTTGAGGAACTTGAAGCGCTGAATGTGCTTACAGGTCAGGAAATAGCGGAACTCCTCTATCTTGGACATATCAAGCATCATCTCAAGCTTCCATTCTATAATCAGCTGGGCAACCGATTTGCTTATCTTGCACACGAAGATGGCTGGTTCAATAAAACGTATTACCGGAACTTCAATGACTTTTTCCGAATGCTCGGAATTGTGATTGCCGGCAAACTTGGTGAATTGAAGCCAGAGAAAACATTGCTGGGAATCAGGAAAAAGAAATTATATCCTTCTGTGAGCAAGGAAATCTTAAAATCGCTGACTCCTGCATTAAAGGAAGGCGCTGTCTTTTCTCTCAAGCATATGCAGCAAAACCGCAACCGTCTCGAAATACCGATTTGGATCATCGGTGATTTTTCCAATATGGATGATATGTATGATGAGTTCAAAGAGGCAAGCAGGAATAACTGTGATGGCAAACTCGTATTCGATAAAAAGCTGAAGGAGTGGAGCCTGCAGGCACAATAATCCTGTTTGTGGCGAAATTTGATCTTTTTTGAAGCATTTTTTCCGCCATCGTGTATAATTGGATTTAGCGGAAAATTACATAATCATATGAATCGGGTGTCTTTTAAGGCTATGCATAGCCTTATGAAAACAAGACTTAAAAGGGAAGTTGGTGTAAATCCAACGCGGTCCCGCCACTGTGAATGGAAGCAAGCTGCAAAATGCCACTGTACAAAGTATGGGAAGGCGCAGCAAGCGATGACCATGAGCCAGGAGACCTGCCTGTTCATTGCACCAGCAAACCTACGAGGATAGGGAGGTGCCGACAGGCTCTATGTCTTTTTGTATACTAAAGAACATTTGCTTACTCGGACATCTCCCCTTCAGGTGGAGATGTTTTTTATTTTATTTAAGGTTCTGTTAAACAAGGCTG
>NZ_JBALQL010000013.1:31325-33529 GCF_036964885.1 Bacillus sp. JJ1122
TCGTCGCTTCGCTCCTGCGGGGTCTCATCTGTCCAGCTGAGCCCGCAGGAGTCTGCGCGCCTTCCACTACAATCGACAGAGTTTAAAAAAACACTCAGCTTTAACAGAGCTTATTCAGCAGCTTTTCCGCACATAGCGGAAAACCAAAAATGGAGGAGAAGCAAATGAAAAAGTATTATTCATTCTTATTGGCCATGCTAATGGCTGTCATCGTGCTCGGCGGATGTGGAGACAAACAATCCGAACCAAAGCAGCAGGAAAAAGCCGCAGAGGAACAGCAAACAGGATTCCCGATAACGGTAAAAGATGCACTTAATGATAAAGTAGTAATTAAAGAGAAACCGGAAAAAATCATTTCGCTGATTCCGAGCAATACGGAAATCGTATATGCGCTTGATCGTGGCGATGCGATTGTTGGGGTGACGGATTTTGATAATTATCCTGAAGAAGTGATGTCGAAGGAAAAAATCGGCGGGATGGAATTCAATGTTGAAAAAATGATTTCCCTGAAACCTGACCTGGTTTTTGCACATGAGTCAACGGCTGATAGTGCAGCAGCTGGCCTTCAGCAATTGCGGGATGCAGGAATTGCTGTCGTGGTCGTGAATGATGCACAGAAATTTGATGGAGTATACACATCCATTGAGATGATTGGAAAAGCGATTGGCGAGCAGGAAAAGGCTGCAGATCTTGTTGATGATATGAAAAATAGATTTTCAGAGCTGAAAAAACAGGCTGAAGGTATTCAGGAGAATCAGCAAAAGACAGTATTTGTCGAGGTTTCCCCCGCACCGGAGATCTATGCTGCAGGAAAAAATACCTTCATCGATGAAATGCTCGCTTTAATTGGTGCTAAAAACGCGATTGGCGATATGGACGGCTGGCCAAAGGTCGATCAAGAGGCAATCGTCGAGCGTAATCCGGATGTCGTTGTCACAACCTATGGTTATTACTCAGAAAAGCCGGTTGAGCAGGTACTTGGGCGATCGGGCTGGAAAAATGTAAAAGCCGTCAAGGACCAGCAGGTTTTCGATGTCCATTCCGACCTCGTAACCCGTTCAGGTCCAAGGCTGGCTGAAGGAGCAGAGGAGCTTGCAAAAGCCATATATCCGGACGTTTTTAAATAAAAAAGGTTCAGCTTATGTTGCTGCAACAGCCTTTTTAATTATCTCGATGCTGTTTGGCATTTCAATCGGAACGGTTTCCATCCCTGTACCCGCTATTATTAAAATCATTGGTGCTGAAATTTTCCGCTTTCAGGGACAGGGAATCGATCCGATGCATGTAAGTATTGTGATGGAGATACGGCTGCCGCGCGTATTGCTTGCAGGTCTTGTCGGCGCATCCCTTGCCATGGCAGGAGCCGCCTTCCAGGGACTGTTAAGGAATCCGCTGGCAGATCCATATACATTAGGAATTTCTTCAGGGGCTTCAATAGGCGCGGTCATTACTTTGTTTTTGGGGATATCGCTTCCTTTTGTCCAGTCCTTCACGTTACCATTGCTTAGTATTTTGTTTGCATTCGCAACGATTATGTTTGTATTATTTTTTGCCCGGCAAATCGACCGCCTGCTCAGGGTTGAAACGATCATATTAACTGGAATCATTTTAAGCTCCTTTCTTGGGGCGTTCATTTCGTTGATGATTGCCCTTTCCGGAGAGGAGCTGCGGCAAATTATCGGCTGGCTGCTTGGCAGCGTGTCGATGAGGGGCTGGGAGTATATAAAAATAATCCTTCCATTCTTTATTGTTGGTCTGGTCATTTTACTGGCAAATGCCCAGGAATTGAACGCGATGTCCTTTGGGGAAGAGCGTGCCCAGCATCTTGGCGTCAATGTGGAAAGAAGGAAGCTGTTGATTCTCCTGTCAGGCTCGCTGTTGACAGGGTCAGCTGTTGCTGTTTCAGGAACCATCGGCTTTGTCGGATTGGTCATTCCTCATTTAACAAGGTCTATTTGGGGGCCGGATCACAGACATTTGCTTCTGCTATCGGTTTTAATCGGCAGCGGCTTCCTGATTCTGGCTGATCTTGTATCTCGTACCGTGATTGCGCCAGCCGAACTGCCGATCGGTGTGATTACGGCGCTGATTGGCGCTCCGGTGTTTGCGTTTATTTTAATGAGAAATCGTAAGGAAAGAAGTGCTGGATGATGATAACCGTTAACGATTTAACAGGAGGCTATTCGGGAGGAGAAGTCCTGAAG
>NZ_JBALQL010000013.1:33589-61632 GCF_036964885.1 Bacillus sp. JJ1122
TTTGGCATTCTTGGTCCGAACGGAAGCGGGAAAACCACTTTGTTAAAAATGATTTCCGGTGCTTTGAGTACGAAAAAGGGTGGTATTGCCCTTGATGGCCGGCCGTTGGTTGACTACAATCCAAAGCAGCTTGCCCGGCTGATGGCAGTGCTCCCGCAGCATGCTGACCAGGCATTTCCTTACAGTGTAAAAGAAACGGTATCGCTTGGCCGTTACGCACACCAAAAAGGATGGCTGAACAGCTGGACGAAAGACGATGAGTTCATTGTTAAAAGGGTGATGGCCCAGACGGGAATCACCCATTTGCAAGGGAAGTCCATTGCTGAATTATCAGGAGGCGAAAAACAGCGGGTGTTCCTGGCCCAGGCTCTTGCGCAGCAGCCGAAGATCCTTCTGCTTGATGAGCCAACGAATCACCTCGATCTTTCATTTCAAAAAGAACTGCTCGATTTGCTGAAAAAATGGACCGTTGAAGAAGAATTGACGGTTGTGTCTATTTTCCATGATTTGAACTTAGCATCGCTTTATTGTGACCGATTGCTGCTGATGGAAAATGGACAGATCTTAATCGTTGATACTCCTGTGGAAGTTTTAAAAGAAGAGCGGATTCGGAAGGTATATAGAACTGAAGTGAAAAATCATCCACATCCTGAAATTGCAAAGCCGCAGCTGTTGTTGCTTCCGGAAGCTGGGGATGGTGAGAAACAAAATGTGAAAATCGGTTCGGAGCTGCTCAAAAAGTGCAATGACCGTATCGTCCTCAAGTCACCGATCCCGTTAAGGACGATGTCTTCGGGAATAACCGGTGCAGGGATAGGCTGGCATCGTTCATTTGTGAACAGGATTGTTCCAGCAGAATATGACTGCAGCGACCATAAGGCGGAAATGGCGGAATATTTGCAGGAGAACGGCTTTCTTCCAAGTGAGACGGTCGGCATGATGACCGCTGTTCCGGCAGAGACTGCCTCCTACGAGCTTTTCGAAGCTGATGATTTTTCGATTTTTGTGCTGGTCTCAGCAGGAAACACGTCGAGGGACCTTCCGCGGAATATCAATACATGGTTGTTCATTAACGGGAAAATTTCCGAGGAAGCTTTTATCCAGAGCGCGATGACGGCGGCTGAAGCGAAGGTGAGTGTCTTACAGGAAATGGATGGAAGCCATTCTGGCACAGCTGGCACATCACCCGGAATTTCCACGGACAGTATTTGTATCGCCGCTACTCAGCAAGGAACTTTAATATCCTATGCCGGCACAGCAACTCCGCTTGGGAAATTGATCAGCCAGGGAATTTACACTTGTACAAGGGAAGCAATTTTAAAATATCGATCAGCACAATCCGTAATGAAAAGCTGAAGCACAAAGAATGGCGGATATATTTATCCAGCTGCAACGTTGAAGAAGGAATCCTGAAACTGGTCACGAATGTATAGGATGAGGTGATAATCATGGATTTAAAACTTGGGTACGTTATTTTATACGTTGAGGATTTGGAAAAAACAAAACACTTTTACGGTGAATTGCTTGGCCTGAAGCTTCGAAATGAATTTGGCACTTATATCGAATATGAAACAGGCAATACAGTCCTTTCCATGAACACAAGGGAAAGCGGCCGGGAAATCACAAAGCTTCCAATCCCTGATGGACATGGGAAGGAACAGACCTTTGAGCTTGGTTTTGTGACAGAGGATGTAAAAGGAGCGGTAGAAAAATTACGGAAGGCTGGCGTTCCGATTTTATTGGAACCAACCGAAAAGCCATGGGGCCAGGTAGTTGCCTATGCCGCTGATCCTGATGGGCATTATATTGAAATCTGTACGCCGATTGGCTAAAGAAGAATGAATCCCTGTTAAGCAGGGATTTTTTTTATGGAATCGAATTCCAGTTAATGAATGGAATTTTAACCTTTAAATATGAAAGACGTCGTAAAGTGAAGGAAAAAGAAGAGAAGCAATGATAGTAGCGCTTACATTAATGGTTGTAGATTTCCTTAATTATGTTATGATATCTCTTGTTTTTAACGGACCCGGCTTGCTTGAGAGTAGGAAGCCACAAATAATAATAAGGGGTGTTTATTTGAATACAAATACAATAAAACAGCAATGGTTCGGCAATATTAAAGGCGATATTCTTTCAGGTATTGTTGTCGCTCTTGCCTTGATTCCTGAAGCAATTGCTTTCTCGATTATAGCTGGTGTTGATCCGATGGTCGGTCTTTACGCTTCATTTGCGATTGCCGTGACAATCGCGTTTTTTGGCGGCCGTCCTGGCATGATTTCTGCAGCAACAGGAGCGATGGCTCTTGTTATGGTCACGCTGGTAAAAGATCATGGCCTGCAATACCTGTTTGCCGCGACCATCCTGACTGGGATATTGCAAATCCTGTTTGGTGTCTTCAAGCTGGCAAGGTTCACAAAATTCATTCCGCGATCTGTCATGATCGGTTTTGTGAACGCACTGGCCATCCTAATTTTTATGGCACAGCTTGAACAATTTGTCGATGCTACATGGGTCATGTATGCGATGGTAGCAGGTGCTCTTGCGATTATCTATCTTTTTCCGCGAGTAACGAAGACAGTCCCTTCACCGCTCGTTGCCATTATCGTGATCACAATCATTGCGCTGATGACAAATAGTGATGTAAGAACTGTTGGGGATATGGGAAAGCTGAGCTCTGAATTGCCAGCATTCTTTTTCCCAAATGTACCTATTAACTTTGAAACTTTGAAAATTATTTTTACATATTCCATTGCATTGGCAATGGTCGGCCTGCTGGAATCATTGCTGACAGCTTCGATTGTTGATGATATGACAGATACAGAAAGCAATAAGAACCAGGAGAGCCGCGGCCAGGGGATTGCGAATATTGTTGCTGGATTCTTTGGCGGCATGGCGGGCTGTGCAATGATCGGTCAATCCGTTATCAATGTTAAGTCTGGCGGCCGAGGCAGGCTGTCTGCATTCGTGGCTGGTACATTCCTGATGTTCCTGATCATTGTTTTAGGTGATCTTGTCGTCAGAATTCCGATGGCAGCACTTGTTGGAGTGATGATCATGGTGTCAATTGGTACCTTCGACTGGTCCTCGATTAAAGGATTGGCAAAAAATCCAGTTACGGATTCCATTGTTATGGTGACAAGTACTGTTACCACGGTATTCACACACGATCTTTCAAAGGGTGTCTTTGCCGGTATCATCCTGAGTGCGATTTTCTTTGTAGCGAAGATCTCCAAGGTGAAGGTCAACTCCACTTATGATATAGCTGCAGAGCGACGCACTTATTTTATAACAGGTCAGGTGTTTTTTGCTTCCGTAACAGACTTGATTGCCTCCATCGATTTTAAAGAAACAGCAAAAGAAGTAGTAATTGACCTCACTCATGCACATGTATGGGATGATTCAGCCGTTGCGGCAATTGATAAAATTGTCCTGAAATTAAGAGAGAATGGGACGGTAGTCCGTTTGCATGGCTTGAATGAGCCAAGTTCTCACTTGATTGATAAACTTGCTGTTCATAAACAGGAAGGCGCCAAGCTTTCCGGGCATTAAATAAATTTTGGAAAAGCACGTTGACTATTCAGCGTGCTTTCTTTTATATATTAGATAATAGATTCATAGGCAGGGGGAGAGTATCGATGTTTCATAAAATTTTACTCGCGGCAGATGGTTCTGACCATTCTGTGCGAGCGGCAAAAAAAGCCGCAGAACTGGCAAAATTAAGCGGCGATAGTGAAATCACCGTAGTTTACGTCATCGATGGACAAACATCGAAGGAAGATATCCTCCACAATCCAGATCGTTCTGTAGTAGAGGAAAAAAGAAGACTTAGACTCCAGCCAGTGACAAGCCTGTTTAACAGTGAAGATTTGAACTTTAAGCTGGAAAAATTACTGGGCGAACCTGGTCCGGCAATTGTTGAATATGCTAATAAGAATGACTTTGATGTAGTGGTAGTCGGAAGCCGAGGATTGAATGGCCTTCAGGAAATGGTGCTTGGCAGCGTCAGCCATAAAGTCGCGAAACGAGTAAAAGCACCGGTGATGATTGTTAAATAATTTTGATGAACTCGCCTAGTTGCGGGTTTTTTTTATCTCAACTGGCAGAGATTTGTTTCTTCAACTTCATGAAGTTCTGCCTCGAATTTTTTCCTTGTGTTGAAGAATTCCATTTTCACGGAATTAGTAATTGATTCATATGGTATTTTATACAGGGAAAATGGGTTCTTTTCCTAGAAATGGAGCAATAAAAGTACTTTTGTTTCTCTATAGCCAGGTATTAAACTAAGCTTTAGGTTTCATATAAATAAAAGAGGAAATAGTATAGCTGGGGAACTAATATTAAAAATTGATAACATTTAACTTCTTAAAATATAAAGTGGTAAAATAAAAAGCGGAAGTGCCATGGCCGGACCTGTGCCACGTAAAGATTATTCGTTTATGGGGATGACCTGAATGGGCTAATCGGGATGAACCTGGGCTAAGACACTCGACATAAATGTTATTAGAATTGAAAAGTGAATCATAATGGAGGTCAATTTTTATGAAGACAAGAATCGGGCTGCTCTACGGCGGCAAATCGGCTGAACATAAAGTATCCATGCAGACAGCGCTGGCTGTAACAAAAGCATTGGATTTTGAAAAATTCGAAATTTATCCTATATACATAACGGAGGAAGGGGAGTGGGTTAAGGGTCCTCAATTGAGCGCTCCGGCTGAAAATGTGAAAGCTCTTGCGTTTTCTGATGATACCAACCTGCCTTCAACTTCATTTACACCAGCATTATTCCAGGCTGGCGGTGCAGAATCAAGCCAGACTCTTGATGTCATTTTCCCGTTGCTTCACGGTCCAAACGGTGAAGATGGAACGGTACAAGGTCTATTGGAATTATTGAACCTTCCTTATGTCGGCAATGGTGTCCTAGCATCAGCAGCTGGTATGGATAAAGTCCTGATGAAAAACATCTTTGCTCAGGCAGGACTGCCTCAGGTCGATTATGTATCTTCCCTTCGCAGCGAATGGGAAAAGGATAACGAAAAAGTTTACAGCCTGGTTGAAGAACGACTTGGTTATCCATGCTTTGTAAAGCCAGCAAACCTTGGATCAAGTGTTGGAATCAGCAAGGCTTCAAACAAAGAAGAGCTTGAAGCTGCGTTCAAAGAAGCATTCCAATTTGACCGTAAAATCATCATTGAACAGGGTGTCGTTGCGCGTGAAATCGAAATCGGCGTATTGGGCAATGACGAGCCGGAATGCTCAGTAGTCGGTGAAATTGTTCCTAAGAAGGATTTCTATGATTATAAGGCAAAATACGAAGATGGCGATACAGCGATGATCATTCCTGCTGAAATCACGGAACAGCAATATGCGGATATCAAAGAGATGGCCGTTACAGCGTTCAAAGCGCTTGATTGCTCAGGACTTGTCCGTGCAGACTTCTTCCTTACAAAAGAAGGAGAATTCCTGATCAACGAAGTCAACACAATGCCTGGCTTCACACCATTCAGCATGTTCCCGCTGCTATGGAAGCACACAGGAGTCGAGTACCCGCAGCTAATCGAAAAATTAGTAAACCTGGCAATCGAACGCCACACCGAAAAACAAAAAATCAAGTATACTTTTTAATGCGGCATCGCATTAGATTACCGCGTTAAAGCACCGGGGGTCAGACCCCCGGCGCTTTAACGCGGTGGGGTATTTACTTCAAGGGAAACACGGCAGGGGAAGCGATTTGCTTTTTTAGCCGTGTTCCTTCATTTTTGCTGTCAATGGGAGGAAGTTATCATGATTCAAAAATCATTAGCGGAAATTGCTAAAATGGCGGGCGCTTTGAACGATGTCAGCCGTTTTGGTGATGTAATGGTTAAGGGTGTTACAATCGATACCCGAAAAATCGAAGAGAACAATCTGTTTATTCCTTTCAAAGGGGAAAGGACAGATGGACATAAATTTGTAGAAGATGCGATTACAAATGGCGGTGCTTCAGCTGCACTATGGCAAAAGGATGTGCCGAATCCTCCTGATGATTTGCCAATTATCATCGTTGAAGATACAACGGTGGCTTTGCAGGAGCTGGCTAGGAGCTACCGCAATTCACTCGATATCAAAGTAGTCGGGATTACAGGCAGCAACGGGAAAACAACGACGAAGGATATGACAGCGAATTTGCTGGCATTAAAGTTCAAGGTTCAGAAAACGGAAGGCAATTTCAACAACCACCTTGGCCTGCCGCTGACGCTTCTCCGCCTCAGGGAAGATACAGAGGTTGCTGTGCTTGAAATGGGCATGAGCAACAAGGGGGAAATTGAATTTTTAACAGAAATGGGCCGTCCTGACGCTGTCATCATCACGAATATTGGCGAATCCCATTTGCTTGACCTAGGTTCAAGGGAAGCGATCGCGGATGCGAAGCTTGAAATTATCAGCGGGCTGCGCGAAAACGGCTTGATTATTTTTCATGGCGACGAGCCGCTGCTCCAGGAAAGGTTCAAGGATTATAATGGAACAGGCAATCTGAAAACATTTGGATCAAGCTCTGTAAATGACCTTTATCCTGTCAGCGTCGAACCGACGGAAAATGGAAGCAGGTTCAAAACGAATCAAGGTGATGAAACTTTCGAATTGCCAGTTCTCGGCAAACATAACATTTTGAATGCGCTGGCAGCGATGCTTGCGGCTGAGTTCCTCGGGGTTCCTTTTGGAAAAATGAATGAGGGATTTGCCGGACTTAAGCTGACGAATATGAGGATGGAGCTCTCGGAAGGAGCAAAAGGCGAGAAGATCATCAATGATGCCTATAATGCCAGCCCGACTTCAATGAATGCTGCAATTGATCTGGTTGCGAACCTGACTGGCTATAGCCGGAAGATTCTTGTCCTTGGAGATATGCTTGAGCTTGGGCCGCTTGAGGAAGAGTACCATTATAAAGTGGGAACATCCTTAGATGGCGAAAAAATCGACTTTGTCTTCACTTACGGCAAGCTTAGTGAAATGATTGCCAAAGGAGCAAGAGAAGTGCTTGGTGAAGAAAAGGTGTTTGCGTACCAGGATAAACAAGCTTTAAGCGACGAACTGAAAAAACACGTCACGAACGAAACGATTGTCCTTGTAAAAGCTTCCCGCGGAATGAAGCTGGAAGAAGTGGTACAATCCCTGCAAAAATAACAACATCAAAGATGTCCTTAACAGGGCATCTTTCTTACGTTTATACGGAGTCGTTATTATAGGATTTTAAGGGTTAAATGATTTAAAATGGGGAAAGATTAAATACGAGAAAAACTAATGGGTGATTGGTTATGATAGGTTGTCTTTTAATCCATGGATTTACCGGGGCTCCATATGAAGTAGAGCCCCTTGCTCAGTCGTTAAAAGAAAGAACGGACTGGAAAATAGCTGTCCCCACGCTTCCTGGACATGGTGAAGAGCTCAGTTTAAAAGGTATCACATATGATCAGTGGATTCACCATGCCGAAAAAGAGCTGAAAATGCTCTTGAAGGAATGCGATACTGTTTATGTCGTCGGTTTTTCAATGGGTGGTATGATCGCAAGCTATCTTGCAACGAACTATCCGGTAGAAAAACTCGTCCTGCTCAGCGCCGCTGCCTATTATGTCAACCCTAAGCAGCTCGCAGTCGACGTCAGAGAAATGATGAAAGATACAGTTAAGGGAAAATTGAAGGAAAATGAACTATTCCGGCGTTATATGCGAAAAATTAAAGAAACACCCATGACCGCTACCTTGCAGTTTCGCAGGCTCGTTACTAAAATTAAGCCTATTCTCAATGATGTGAAGGTCCCAACATTAATAGCACAGGGAGAGAGTGATGGTATCGTTCCTCCAAAAAGTGCCCAGTATTTATATGAAAATATTGGGTCTGCACAAAAGCGGCTGATTTTTTATAAAAACTCCAAACATCTGATCTGTCACTGTGATGAAAAGGAACAGCTTTTCGAGGAAGTGTACGATTTTTTAACTTCCAGGCAAAGAAAGGGAATGAGCACTTAAAAGGGTCTTCCACAAAAATTGCTTTTCCTTCCTAAAGATGGTATGATAAATATTGAGTGTCTATCTGAGAAAATCCTTTAAGCGGACATACTCCCGTGTTTGGAGAATGTCTTTTTTTGCTAATATTTCAGGTTCTGTGCTTCAGCGTACTAATTACAATGCTGATTCAGCCCTGCTTAAAACCAAGGTGCTAGCACCTATTTTGCCAAAAAACGGTACAATAAACTAACCAGAATCAGAAATGGTTTGGATCATACTTAAACAGCCACTTAAAATAAAAGTATATGTGAATATAAAGGAGAATGAGCAAAGTTGACAATGTTCCAAGAGATGGGCATTAGCCCCGCAACGTTAAAAGCTGTAAAGAATATGGGTTTTGAGGAAGCAACTCCTATTCAGGCGCAGACGATTCCGATCAGCCTAGAAAATAAAGACGTAATCGGCCAGGCACAGACAGGTACTGGTAAGACTGCAGCGTTCGGTATTCCTCTAGTTGAAAAGATCAAAAAGGAAAACCACAATATCCAGGGAATCATCATTGCCCCAACTCGTGAATTGGCAATCCAGGTTTCTGAAGAATTATATAAAATCGGTGCAGGCAAGCGAGTAGGCGTTCTTGCGATTTACGGCGGACAGGATATTAGCCGCCAGATTCGTGCATTGAAAAAAGGCCCGCATATTATCGTTGGTACACCAGGACGTCTTCTTGACCACATCAACAGAAAGACAATTGACCTAAGCAACGTTGAAACGGTCATCCTTGATGAAGCAGACGAAATGCTGAACATGGGCTTTATCGAAGATATCGAAGAAATCTTAGCTAAAATCCCTGGCGCACGCCAAACATTGTTGTTCTCCGCTACAATGCCTGGCCCAATCCAGAAGATTGCTGAGCGTTTCATGAATGATCCGCAAATCGTTCGTGTAAAAGCGAAAGAAATGACGGTTCCTGCAATCGAGCAATTCTATGTTGAAGTTCAAGAAAAGAATAAATTCGATGTCCTTACACGCCTTCTTGATATCCAATCTCCTGAATTGGCAATCATCTTCGGTCGTACAAAGCGCCGTGTTGATGAGCTTTCAGAAGCATTGAACCTGCGTGGCTATACGGCTGAAGGAATCCACGGAGACCTTACGCAAGCTAAGCGTATGTCTGTTCTTAGGAAGTTCAAAGAAGGTTCTATCGATGTTCTAGTTGCGACAGATGTTGCAGCACGTGGACTTGATATTTCCGGTGTAACGCATGTTTACAACTTTGACATCCCGCAGGATCCTGAAAGCTATGTACACCGTATCGGACGTACTGGCCGTGCTGGTAAAACGGGTATGGCAATCACTTTCGTTACAGCTAGAGAGCAATCTTACCTGCAGGTAGTTGAAAGAACAACTAAGAAGCGCATGGAAAAGATGAAAGCTCCAACATTGGATGAAGCACTAGAAGGCCAGCAAAGAGCAGTTGTTGACAAGATTACTCAGACAATCGAGTCAAACAACCTTCAATACTACCGTCAGGCAGCAGATGAGCTTCTAAGAAACCACGATGCTCAAACAGTTGTTGCTTCTGTATTGAAAATGCTGACAAAAGAGCCAGATATGACTCCTGTCAAGCTGACTGAAGAAAAGCCTCTTCCAAACAGAAACAAAAAACCACAAGACCGCAGAAGATACGATTCTAACAGCGGCGGCGGCGGACGCAAGAAGCCACCTTTGAAGCCAAGATCTGGCGGCGCTAAGCGCTCCGGCGGCAGCAGAGAAGGCGGCGGCTTTAAATCTAGATCACCAAGATAAATAAAACAATGTAAATCCCTGGTTTTTTATAAAACCGGGGATTTTTTATAGGTTAATGATATTGTTGATGATGCTTTGAGTAATATCAAAGAAGGTATTCCGCGAAAATCCACTTTAATTCCGCAAAAACAGCGAGCTATTCCGCGAAAGTTCACTTCATTTCCGCAAAAATTTGTCGAAATCCCGCAAACTGGAAAAAACCAAGGTTTTTTTCCAATTTTAAATCTGAAGTTGAGAGTTTCAGAACTTAATCAAGAAATTCAACCATTCAGTTGGGCATACTACCATTAAAAAACGGGTGAGGTGCAGCCGGATATGACGATTGTGAGACTTGGTTACGTTGCGATGAGTGAGGAACTGAAGAACGCGTCTCCGTCGCAGACGATGACATTTAAACAATTCCAGGCAATCAAGGACCGGGAAGCGGCGATCAATAAGCTTGAAAGGATTGCGGTCTCAAACCTGGAAAATTGCCTGCGTCTTTTGAGGCACAGCAAGGCGAATGAGATTCATTTTTTCAGGCTGAGTTCGAGGTTGATTCCGCTTGCGAATCACGAGGAGCTTTCAGATTGGAAATTCATGCGTGCGTTAAAAGAGCCATTGCAGGACATAGCCGATTTTTTAAAAAAGAATCCGATGCGTGTGGATTTCCATCCGGATCATTTTGTGCTGCTGAATACTCTCAAAACAGACACGCTCAATAATTCGGTCAAGACTCTTGCGATGCACCATGCATTGCTGAAAGGGATGGGGATTGATCCAGAGCACCGCTGCGTCTTGCATGTTGGCGGGGTCTATGAAGATAAGGATAAGGCGCTTGAGCAGTTCATCCATAACTGGGGACTTGTTTCAACTAGGCTGCAGAGCATGATCATCCTTGAGAATGACGACACATCCTTCACGCTTCACGACACGCTTTATCTCTGTGAAAAACTGGGCATCCCGCTTGTTTTCGATTACCACCATCATCTGGCGCATCATGAGGACATCAATTGGCAGGAGCAGTGGGAACGTGTCGTTGGTACTTGGGAGCATTCCAAGCTTCCTGTGAAAATGCATATATCCAGCCCACGGTCTGAAAAAGAATTCAGGGCACATGCCGAATATGTGGATGTTGAAATGTTCATGGATTTCCTCCGCCGCATAAAGGGCTCAGTGCCCGAAATTCATTGCATGATCGAAGCAAAAAAGAAAGACCTCGCCTTATTCCAGCTTGCGGAGGACTTAAAGAAGATTCCGGATGTAGAAGCGATTGATGCCAGCAGCTTTCTTTTAAAATAAAGCCGTTTTTCCGTATAGGATTCTGCCCGCATTCTGCCAGCACGAAGAACTGCCTGCCTTTTCCACCCAAATATGCTGACTCCAAATCCTAAAACACACCGGTCACCTGAAATTAATGCCCAACTAAAGTATTCATGTTGTATACTTAGGAAGGTGCTATTAATTGGAAAAGCAGGAGGTTGTTTTATGACGATTTCTGAACCGCAGAAGCGTATTTCCGAGCGGGCTTTGACTGTCTGGAAAATATCTGCTTGCCTCCATTCTTTGGTGGTCTGGCTTATAGCGGGCGGTCTGATCACTTTGACTGTTTTATTTGATTGGCCTTATTGGATTATTGGGGCTGCCTTGATGGTGGCAGCATTATATAGCTATTTATTCATTTTTTTCTTGCCGACTCTTCGCTGGAAACGCTGGCGTTATGAGGTCAGGGAGCAGGAGATAGAACTTCAGTACGGGGTATTTATTATAAAGAAAACATTAATTCCGATGATTCGAGTACAGCATGTTGATACCCAGCAAGGTCCGCTGCTGAGGAAGTACCGGTTATCGACAGTAACGGTTTCCACGGCTGCGACGGTGCATGAAATACCTGCGCTTGATATGGAGGAAGCGGAGAACTTGAGGACTTCCATCTCAAGGCTGGCAAGGGTGGCGGATGAAGATGTCTGAACCGAAAAGACTTCACCCCGTTGCTGCCGTTGTCAATGCTCTTCGTCAGCTGAAGGAATTGATTATCCCGTTTCTGCTATTCGTGGTGTTTGGAAGCAGTGGGACGAAATGGGATCATTTTTATTTTTACGGATCGATCGCTGCTGTTGTGCTTGTATTCGTGTACGGGGTTCTGACCTGGTACAGGTTCACCTATCGCATCGAGCAAGGGGAACTTAGAATCGAATATGGGTTAATCGTGCGCAAAAAGCGTTATATTCCTTTTGAAAGAATCCAGAGCCTTGATTCATCAGAGGGAATTTTACAGAGAATGTTCGGCCTTGTGAAGGTGAAAGTTGAGACAGCTGGGTCAGGTGGAATGGGACTTCAGGATGGAGAGGCGGTCCTGACCGCGATCACAAAGCAAGATGCAGAAGAAATACATAATTATTTAGTCTCAATCAAAAGGGCTGACAGGCTGGTTCATGACGAACAGGAACAGGAAGCTAGTGAAGACGTTCTTTATAAAATCTCGATAAAAGAATTGCTGATGCTCGCTTCAACTTCGGGGGGAGTCGGTGTCGTTATTTCAGCTGTAATGGCTTTTGTTTTTCAGTTCGAAGAATTCATCCCTTATGAACAAATTTTTGATGGTGTAGAATCTTTCGTTAAAAGCGGATTCGTATTTGTCAGTTTCGTTGTATTTGCAGGGTTTTTGCTGGCTTGGATCATCGCTCTTTTTGGCACGATGCTGAAATACGCGAATTTTACCGTAAGGAAAGTGGATAACGACCTCGTGATTACTAGGGGGCTGCTTGAGAAGCGGCAATTTACGATTCCTTTGAATCGCATCCAGGCAGTACGGATCAGTGAAAACTTGATCAGGCAGCCGCTTGGCTACGCCGCAGCCTACATTGAAAGTGCAGGAGGCTCTGCTCTTGATCATGAAAGCTCAAAGGTCATCATTCTTCCAATTGTAAAAAAAAGGCAGATCCCGGATTTACTCGAACCTTATTTGACGGATTACCAGTTTCGGAATGAACTAACGCCTGCGCCTTCACGATCGTATGGCAGATACTTATTCAAGAGCTGGATTCTCGTTTTTCCTTTCATCCTAGCGGCCATTTGGTTTTTCAGGCCGTGGGGATACGCAGCGCTTATTCTGCTTGTGGTTTCTGCACTATGGTCATTCTTGAATTTTAAGGATGCAGGCTGGGGCATAGACAACGGGATGCTGACATTCCGCTACCGCCGTATTGTGAAGAACACCGTTTTTATGAGGAAAAATAAAGTCCAGTCCTTTAGCGTCAAGGAAAGCTTTTTCCAGCGAAAAAAGAAGCTGGCAACCGTTGAGGCCATCGTGAAATCAGGCCATGGCGGATCAGGGGGCAAGGTTATCGACCTTGAGAAAAAGGATGCCGAGGCGATTTATCATTGGTATTCGCATGAAGCTGCAGAATAAGAAAAGCGCAAGCGCCTTGTAAAAGGAACGGCGGCTAACTACGCCACGTCCTGTGGCAACGTCGCCCTCAGCACATCCTGTGCAAGTCCGACAAGCGCTGGAGCTGGACAATTCTCGAAGTGTATTTTATTCATTCTTATCCATAAGTAAAAGCGCCAATCCGGCGCTTTTTTTACGTCATGCGGTTTTTGAAAATAGCAGCGCCAATCAGGAATCCGGCAATCAAACCGAAAATATGGGCGGTGATATTAATGTTTGATTGGACGAAGGTCATGACTATTCCAATGATGGCAATGGTCATGATTGTCTGGGAGTTTTCCCTGGACATCATGGCTTTGCGGAAAAAGATAATCGCGATATAGAAACCGAACAACCCAAAGATGGCTCCGCTTGAACCTACATGTGTATACGTTAATGGCTCAAGTGACAGGGTGGCGACATTTGCGGCGATTCCTGTAGCTAAATAAAGCAGGATGAATTTCGTTCTTCCAAGCAATTGTTCAAGGGCCGGCGCAAAAAGGACGAGTGAAAAACTGTTAAACAGCATGTGGGCAAAGCCGGAGTGCATGAAAATCGGAGTGACCAGCCGCCAGTAGTCACCATTTACAATGTACAAATTAACTCCCGAAAGCAGCTCGAATAGGTATCTGCTTGGGAAGAATGGTATGGTAGTGACCAAATATAATAAGATATGGATAGAGATAACCAATGTAACAATTGGGTAATATCTGATGAAATCACGAAAGCTTTCAGTTCTCGTAAACATGCCGAACCTCCTGGGTACTAATATATAAAGCTTATCCTTAATCTCAGATAGTTGTACAATATTTTGTATGCAGAATGTATCTTTTTTAGAAGGAGCATGAAAAATGATCATAGGAACTGGCGTTGACATTGTTGAAATAGGCCGGATCAGGAAGTTGGTTGAATCCCAGCCGCGTTTCCCTGACAGAGTGCTTACGGAAAAAGAAAAGACCATTTACAGTACATATAACGAGCGAAGAAGAGCAGAATTTCTTGCTGGCCGCTGGGCTGCGAAGGAAGCTTTTTCAAAAGCTAAAGGGACGGGCATCGGCAAAGAATTATCCTTCCTTGATATTGAAATCGAAGCGGATCTCCAGGGCCGTCCAACCGTGACGAAGCCGATGATGGAGGGAGTCCACCTTTCGATATCCCATAGTGAGCAGTATGCGATTGCGCAGGTCATCATTGAAAAAAATTAAAAGCTTGTCATCGCTTGGTCATATTCACCCAGGTTGTCTCATATATTCATAATGCAGTAAGGGAGACAAGGCTAGGCGGCGGGAACATGGCTGCAACGAGACAACTCAGGCAATTTGCAGCCAGTGTCTTATTCCTGTCCTTTCTTTCCCTTTACACGTTTAAATGAGACTAAAAGGGGTTGGAAGAATGAAGAAAAGGTTGTTGCTGCTTCTCGCCGGGCTCATGGTTATTTTTGCTCTGGCTGCCTGCGGTACAAAATCACAGGAATCTGTGGTTAAGGAGTTGGATGGAACGCTCAATGATTTAAAGAGTTACAAGGCTAAGGCAAAAATGACATTGCAGATGGGTACGGAACCTCAGGTGTATGAGGTGGAAATTTGGCACAAAGATCCGTCATTTTACCGTGTGAACCTGAAGAATGCCCAGAAAGACCAAAGCCAGATGATTCTTCGCAATGAAGAAGGAGTTTTTGTTTTGACACCTGCGCTGAACAAAAGCTTCCGATTCCAGAGCGACTGGCCGAAAAACAGCAGCCAGGCGTACTTATACGAATCTTTAATCACAGATATCCTTGAGGACAAACAAGCGAAGTTCTCAGCAACAAAGAACCATTATGTTTTTGAAACGAAAACAAGGTACCAAAACAATAAGATGCTTCCGATCCAGGAAATCAAGCTGAATAAAAAGAATCTATCACCGGTAAGCGTGAAGGTAATGGATCCTGACCGCAACTCACTTGTTACAGTGGAATTCTCAGAGGTTAAATTCGATGCAAGCTTTGATAAAGACGCATTTGACATGAAGAAAAACATGACGCGTGTGCAGCTTGAAGTGCCGGTTATGGCAGATGTCAATGACAAGGCATTCACAGTCAAGTATCCAATGGCTGAAATTCCAGGCGTCACATTAGTGGATGAAAAGGAAATCACAACTGAGAATGGCAAGCGAGTCGTATTGACATACGACGGCGACAAGTCCTTCACCTTGATCCAGGAGAAAGCGGACGCATTGCCAGCTATGTCTTCTCCAATCAATGTGACCGGCCATCCAGTTGACCTCGGGTTTACAATCGGCGCCATGACAGAAACATCGATTTCTTGGACTCACCTCGGGGTAGACTATATGCTGGCTTCTGCCGACTTGTCACCAGAAGAATTAGAAATGGTAGCAAAATCAGTAGTTGCAGACATGGAAAAATAAGAACCCGAACAACAGGCTCAGAGCAACCTGAGCCTGTTTTTTATTTGGGTGGAATTGGTATTCGGAAAATATCCATTTTTTTCGGAATAAACGAGATGGTTTTCGGAATAAATTAGATTTTTTCGGAATAAATGCCGGGGATTCCGGAATAAAAGAAGAATTTCCGGAATATCTTATCTCCTGCTGTCTCTGCTGAACTATTGCTTGAGGTAAAAAGTAGGCAAATGTAAGTGGATTTGATACGAACGATTGAATTTTATGAAAACAAGGGTCTTTCTCCACAAACTATATTAACCATTTGACATTGAACCGATGGAATTCGATAATGGTAAAATAAATAAAATGTTCGGTCTGAAGGAAGTGGAGTTTCGGTGGAGGAGCAAGGATTTTTTTACCGTGATACATGGGCAGAGGTGGATTTGGATTATATTAAAGAAAATGTGAAGGCGATTAAAGCTCACCTGCCTGAAGAGGTTGATTTTATAGCGGTAGTGAAGGCGAACGCATATGGGCATGGGGATTCACAAACAGCAGAAGCAGCGCTGGAGGCGGGAGCATCCATGCTGGCAGTTGCGTTTATGGACGAGGCTCTTGCGTTAAGGAAAAAAGGGATAACAGCCCCAGTCCTGGTGCTTGGCGCAAGCCGGCCTGAGGACGTTAATATTGCTGCGGAGGAAGATGTCATTCTAACCGTTTTCCAAGAGGAATGGCTGGCAACAGCACGCGAAGTTCTTAAAGGTGAAGCTTCCATTTCTCTTCATATAAAAATAGATACAGGCATGGGCCGGATCGGCATACGGTCAGCAGAAGAACTGAAATCAATTGAAAAGTCGATCCGGGAAGATTCGCGGCTCGAGCTTCATGGAGTATATACGCATTTTGCAACAGCGGATGAACTGGATGAAACGTACTTTAAGGAACAGCTCAGCCTTTTTAAAGAATTGCTCGGGACGCTGGATGAGCTCCCTCCATGTGTACACAGCAGCAATAGCGCAGCTGCCCTCATGCATGCAGAGGCACAATTCAGTGCAGTCAGGGCCGGTATCGCTATGTATGGATTAACGCCTTCATTGGAGATTGAACCAGAGCTGCCAGTTCGATTGAATGAAGCGTTCACCCTCCATTCCCGGCTTGTGCATGTGAAAAAACTTGAAAAGGGCCAGAAGGTAAGTTATGGGGCAACCTATGAAGCGACTGAAGATATTTGGGTCGGAACATTGCCGATCGGTTATGCTGATGGCTGGATCCGCAGGCTTCAGGGGCAGGAAGTGCTGATAAATGGCAAACGCTCTCCGATCATCGGGCGTATCTGCATGGACCAATGCATGGTCAGGCTGCCTGAAGAGGTTCCTGTAGGGACGATTGCCACCTTGATTGGGCAACAAGGGGAAGAGATAATTTCCATCAATGAAATTGCGAAAAGGCTGGAAACAATCAATTATGAAGTTCCTTGCATCATCTCCTCACGTGTACCGAGGATTTACAAACAACAAGGTAAAATAGTGGATTTGAACAATTCACTGCTTTAGAGAAATACAACCCTTGAATTAGGGTTGTTTTATCCAAATATTAACAATCATGTTTATTTCGCCTAAAACCATGCATAAAACCCTATTTTTTTGGCGGATAATACAGAAGAATTGCTGATTAGCCTTTGCATCTGGGATAAATAGTGATAATATTAGAAATGGTAGAGAGATAAAGAACTTAATAACGGTATGTAGTGATGATGGTGGAGGTGTATGTTTGTGTCTGAATCCAGCGCAACAACTGAGATTTTGGTAAAGTTACCGCAGCATCTATTAAGCGAATTAGATGGATTTGTTAAGCAGGAAAACGTAAACCGCAGCGAATTTATTTATCAGGCTACAAAAATGTATTTGCGTGAGAAGAAAAAGAGACAAATTCGTGAATCCATGAGACGTGGCTATATGGAAATGGCCAAAATTAATCTGACCATTGCATCTGAGGCATTTCAAGCAGAATACGAGGCAGAACACACAGTTGAACGTCTAGTCAGCGGAGGATAATCCCTTGATTGTCAAACGTGGTGACGTCTATTTTGCGGACCTATCCCCAGTTGTTGGTTCAGAGCAAGGCGGAGTCCGCCCTGTACTGGTCATCCAAAACGACATCGGGAATCGGTTTAGTCCCACAGTCATTATCGCAGCGATCACAGCTCAAATCCAAAAAGCGAAGCTTCCGACTCATGTTGAAATTGATGCGAAGCGGTACGGTTTTGAACGAGACTCGGTTATATTATTGGAACAAATTCGCACAATCGACAAACAGCGCCTAACCGATAAAATTACCCATCTCGATGACGAAATGATGGAAAAAGTGGATGAAGCCCTTCAAGTAAGTTTAGGTCTTATTGAATTTTAATTTAAAGTACGCTCTGTGTAAGAGCGTTTTTTTGTAACCCGAATCACTTGGCCTGGAATCCAGGTCCTTTACATAACCCATAAAAATAAACGGATGTGTTCTGTGTGGAGGCAAGCCATGAAGGCTTGTCTCTTTTTTTATATGCACTTATCAGCAAAACCAAATTAACGCATTAACGCATTGGGGGCCAGACCCCCGGTTGGTTAACGCGTTAAAGCGGTGGGGGTCAGACCCCCACCGCTTTAATGTGTGAAAGTCTGCTTGCTCATATAAAGCTCAAAAATAAGGAATAGTAAAAATAACTTTTTTGTCCATTGGATGTTAGAAAACTTGTGCTTTATTTAAAGGATTGTATTTTTCTGAAAATAATTGGAAGTAGTCTCCTTAAAGCTCCCTTTTGGTATTGGTAAATAGTGTAAAATAGCTATAAAGGAGCGTTGTCGACAAGTTGATTTTATTTGACGAACGTAGTCTGTTATCATTAAATGGAGATATAAACATTGATCTTATGAATAAATTTTTACATTTTTAAGATTGGTTTACATTTGGACGGAAGAGGGTAATATAAAATTTTTGTGTGATAGAATGGAGAGGATCGAATGAACAATACCATTTCAAATTACATTCAGTCTCATAAGCAGGAGATTCTGGATGAATGGATAAATAGAACAAGAGAAGAAGCCGATGAACGAGTAGTACGCCTTGTTTCAGACCGGGTTTTTACTGTCGCCAGCAAAGAATTCATCGACTTGATCATTTCAAATTTTAAAGGTTCGAATGAAGAATACCATAATAAACTGACGGATTTTGCTGAAAAGGTCGTCAGGCTTGGCTGGCCTTTGACATTCGTGACGAAGGGTCTCCATACTTTCAATTTAATTGTTTTTGAAGGCATGCAAAACGAAGGAATTGTTACAAAGGAAAACCAGATGGAAGTAGTGTATGAATTTGACCGTTGGGCAACGCCGATGAACAATGAAATTGTCAGCGTATATTCATCAACATGGGAAAGAACGGTTTCTTTGCAGAAAATTGCCCTTCAGGAGCTATCAGCACCATTGATTCCGGTTTTCGAAGGAATCACAGTCATGCCGCTTGTAGGTACAATTGATACGGAACGAGCAAAGCAAATTATGGAAAATTTGCTGAAGGGTGCTGTCAAACATCGTTCCGAAGTTGTCCTAATTGATATTACTGGTGTACCAGTTGTCGATACGATGGTAGCGCATCATATTATCCAGGCTGCGGATGCGGTCAGGCTGATTGGTGCTAAGTGCATGCTCGTAGGGATCCGTCCCGAAATCGCACAGACGATCGTGAATCTGGGTATTGATTTGAACCAGTTTACAACAAAGAATAACCTCAAAAAAGGGATAGAAGCAGCTCTTGAGCTGACAAATAAAAAAATTGTTTCTATGGGGGGAGCTAAGTGAGAATACCTATCCTTAAGCTGAATGATTGCCTGTTGGTCTCCATTCAATGGGAGCTTGACGACCAGACTGCTCTTCAATTCCAAGAGGATTTGCTCCATAAAATACATGAAACAAGCGCCAATGGCGTGGTCATTGATTTAACGTCAATAGACTTCATTGACTCGTTTATTGCCAAAGTTCTTGGGGACGTAATCAATATGTCCAAGCTTATGGGCGCGATTGTTGTCATTACCGGAATCCAGCCTGCTGTTGCCATAACGCTAATTGAATTAGGGATCAGTCTTGATGATGTCCTAACTGCATTAGATTTAGAAAAAGGTTTGGAGAAATTACAACAGGAATTGGGGGAATAGGTGAATGGACATCCAATCCTGCGTTACGATCATAAACGAATGGGACATCGTAGCAGCGCGCCAGCTTGGCCGTAATGTTGCGAAAGAGCTTGGTTTTGGGACAGTTGACCAGGCCAGAATCACCACCGCCATCAGTGAATTGGCCAGGAATATTTATTTATACGCCGGCAAAGGGCAAATTTGCATCGATAAATTGTACGACGGCGGAAAAGCGGGATTGCGAATCAATGCAGTGGATAGCGGCCCAGGAATAAAAGAAATACGCCAGGTCATGGAAGATGGCTTTTCCACATCAGGAGGACTTGGAGCCGGCCTTCCTGGAGTAAAAAGACTCATGGACGAATTCGATATCGAGTCAACTCCAGGAGAAGGAACACAGATAAGAGCAACTAAATGGCTCCGTTAGGGGGAAACAATATGGAATTCCGAGAAATGATGGAATCAAAGTATCGGGATATTCTCGACAATTATATTAAAGAGCAATCGGAACAAGCTTTATATGCAGGGCAAAAATTCAGCCGTAAGTCGATTGAACATAAAATCGCCCCTGAAGAAATCATAAGCCTTCATAAAAGCTTGCTTCTTGAGATGTATCCTGAACTTCCAGAAGATTTAATGCATTCGTTTGACATCCTCCTTGAGGTCATGATCGGCTATGGTATTGCTTACCGAGAACACCAAAGCCTAAGGCACCAGCAGGAGGAACTAAGATCAGAAATGGAGATAGCCGCAAATGTGCAGCAAACGCTGCTGGGAACTAAAATCCCTACGGTACCGGGTCTCGATATTGGTGCGATTAGTGTGCCTGCGAAGCATATGAACGGTGACTATTTCCATTTTGTCCAAGATGAAAACAACAATATAAGTGTCGCGATTGCAGATGTTATTGGAAAAGGGATTCCGGCTGCACTATGTATGTCCATGATCAAGTATGCAATGGACAGTCTGCCAGAAAACCGTCTGGACCCAAGCAGTATCCTTGAAAACCTGAATAGGGTAGTTGAACAGAACGTTGATCCAAGTATGTTCATCACGATGTTCTATGGAATGTTTAATCCAGACAATAATATCTTCTACTATGCCTCAGCCGGACACGAGCCTGGTTTCTATTACGATTCAGTTACCAAGGAATTTACAGAGCTAACGGCAAGGGGCTTGCTCCTTGGTGTAGACAAGCGAACTAAGTATACTCAGTATGAAAAAGAAATCCATCCTGGGGATATGGTGATCTTAATGTCTGATGGAGTTACGGAGTGCAGAACGGAAGAAGGATTCATCGAAAAGGAAACATTGATCGGATATATAAATAAATATATCCACTTAAATGCTCAGGAAATTGTCAATAATATCTTTAGGGAACTCGAAAAACTTCAGCATTTCCAATTGCGTGATGATTTCACCTTAATTATTTTAAAAAGAGATGTTTAAATCGGTACCGAACCGGGTAAATCTAAAAGGCAATTGAATTGTAAAGGGTGGGTCAGTTATGAATATTTCGATAGATGTTAAAGAAACAGAATCCGTTTTAGCAGTTAAGGTTAATGGTGAGATTGATGCATATACAGCACCACAGCTTCGGGAGAAACTTTTCCCTATGTCCGAAAAAGAAGGCGTAAAGATGGTTGTTGATCTTTCTGAGGTCAATTATATGGATAGTACTGGGCTGGGAGTGTTTGTAGGAGTATTTAAAAATGTCCGAGCCCATAACGGAGAGTTTAAAATTGTCGGTTTATCCGATCGTTTGCAGAGACTTTTCGAAATTACCGGCTTGGCCGATATTATCGATATCAACAGCCAGATTGAGGGTGGAGTGCAATGAGCCAAGCATTTGATTATATAGAAATGAAAATCCCGGCAAAACCGGAATTTGTAGGCGTGATCCGTCTGACGCTTTCCGGCATTGCAAGCCGCATGGGTTTTTCATATGATGAGATAGAAGATTTGAAGATCGCAACAAGTGAAGCATGTACAAACGCTGTGCAGCACGCTTATAAAAATAACGACAACGGCGAAGTGATCATCGGTTTTGGATTGTACGAAGACCGACTTGAGGTAATGGTTGCAGATAATGGCCAGAGCTTTGATTTCCATTCAGCACGCCAGGGGCTTGGTCCTTACGATCAAAATAGTTCTGTTGAATTCCTTCGTGAAGGAGGCTTGGGACTGTATCTGATCGAAACCTTAATGGATGAGGTTCGAATTCATCACAAAGAGGGCGTCACGGTCTTTATGACCAAGTACCGAGAAGGAGAGCAGGTGGAGAGAGATGCAGAGACAATCTCAACCTAAGCAACGCCCAAAAGAAGAGATTAATCAATTAATCAAAGCATACCAGCTTCATGAGGACGCCGACGCCCAAAATGAATTAGTTCTCCATTATCAAAACCTTGTGGAAACAATCGCCCGTAAATACTCAAAAGGACGATCGTTCCATGAAGATATATTCCAGGTTGGAATGATCGGGCTTTTAGGGGCAATCCGCCGTTACGATGAAACTTTTGGCAAAAGCTTCGAGGCGTTTGCCGTTCCGACCATAATTGGTGAAATCAAAAGATTTTTACGAGATAAAACATGGAGTGTCCATGTGCCACGAAGGATTAAAGAGCTTGGCCCGAAAATCAAGACAACTGTCGAAGATTTGACGACGCAGCTGCACCGTTCTCCAAGAGTGGATGAAATTGCAGAAGCTCTTCAGGTTTCTGAGGAAGAAATTTTAGAAGCGATGGAAATGGGCAAAAGCTACCAGGCATTATCAGTTGACCATTCCATTGAGGCTGATTCTGATGGAGGAACTGTCACTCTGTTAGATATCGTCGGAAATATTGATGAAGGCTATGAAAAAATCAATCAAAGAATGGTGCTTGAAAAAGTACTTCATGTTCTGAGTGAAAGAGAAAAGTTAATTATCCAGTATACCTACCTTGATAACCTGAGCCAAAAAGAAGCAGGAGACAAGCTGGGAATATCACAAATGCATGTATCACGACTTCAAAGAAGAGCCATCAAGAAGCTACAAGAAGCAATTCATGCAGAAAACAGTAATTCGGAGTATATTACATGATCCAACAGTTCAAAGACAAAATTGAACTTTATGCTTACCAGACAATTAAAGAAGGTAAATTAGAGTGCGGTGACAGCTATTTCTATACTGCCACCGATGAATATTTTGTCTGTGTAGTAGCTGATGGGTTAGGGTCTGGGCAATATGCCCATGAAGCTTCTGCGGCGGTTGTGACTGTAGTAGAGGAACACCATCATGAAGATGTCGATACTCTCATGAAATACTGTAACAATATATTGGTGCAAAAAAGAGGAGCAGCCGTATCGATTTTTAAGGTGTATTTCGATACAAACGAATTTGTATACAGCTGTGTCGGCAATATCCGATTCTTCCTTTACTCGCCAAATGGCAAACTGACTTATCCATTGCCCGTAACAGGATATTTGTCAGGGAAGCCACAAGTGTTTCATACCCAGAGATTCGTTTTTGAACCGGAATCAAAGTTCCTGATTTACTCAGATGGATTTGATATCCATGGGGCAAAATCATTATTGAAGGGTTACAGATCTGTAGCAGCCATCGCAGAACAAATAAAAAGCGATTATGAAAATTCAATGGATGATGCAACTTTTATTGTGGGAAGTCTACTATAGTCGGTGGGCTTCTTTTTGTTTTTGTGTGATATTCAGGGAGTTGGGGGTTTGTATGCTTGTTGGATTCACATGGTTGAATTCTGGCGAGACGAGTTTTGTTACCGAAACTCCTAATGGGATTAAATAGGGAAGAATAAAGACAGTACATCATGGAGAAACAATAAAAGGTAATAACATGCATGCGAACTACTGCCGAGTAACAAGCCTCCTTACTACTCCCTATAAACATAGCAGCAATTTTGGTACACTATATAGAGGGATAAGGAAATCACTTATCCAAAAAAGATATGGAGGATTGTCTCTTGAATCAAACGATGGAAAAGCAGGATCAATACGTAAAAATCATTGCCAAAGAGCAATCATTAACATCTAAACAAGTACAGAGTGTTATTTCTCTCATAAATGAAGGGAATACCGTTCCGTTCATTGCCCGCTATCGAAAGGAAATGACCGGTGCGCTTGATGAAGTGCAAATCCGTGACATAGTTGAAAGATGGCAATACATACTGAACTTAGAACAGCGTAAAGAAGAAGTCATCAGGCTGATCGATGAACAGGAAAAGCTGACGGATGAACTTAGGACTAGCATAGAAAAAGCGATTAAACTTCAAGAGGTAGAGGATTTATACCGGCCATATAAACAAAAGCGGAGAACAAAAGCAACCGTTGCAAAGGAGAAAGGTCTCGAACCACTAGCGTTATGGATGCTCGACTTTCCGGTGACTGGAAGCCTCGAGCAGAAGGCTGGAGAGTTTTTATCAGATGAAAAGGGTGTAACAACAGCAGAGGAAGCTATTTCCGGAGCGAAGGATATCATTGCTGAAATGGTTTCCGATGATGCAGACAGCAGGAAGTGGATCCGCAACGAAACATTTAAATCAGGTTCCATTGAATCGGCGGTTAAGAATGAAGAGTCGGATGAGAAAAAAGTGTATGAGATGTACTATGAATATTCAGAGCCGGTAAGCAAGGTCGTGCCCCACAGAATTCTTGCCCTTAACCGCGGTGAGAAAGAGGAGCTCTTAAGAGTCTCGATTAAACCCAAAACGGATGTAATCATGAGCTATCTTCAACGTAAATGGGTAAAAAAAGAGCATGCTATTACCGCGTCAGCAATTATGGAAGCAATAGAAGATGCTTATAAAAGGCTGATTCAGCCATCGATTGAACGGGAAATCAGGAATGAACTTACGGAAAAGGGAGAGGAGCAAGCTATTCACATCTTCTCAGAAAATCTGAGAAAACTGCTGCTTCAGCCGCCGTTAAAAGGAAAAGTAGTCCTTGGAGTAGACCCGGCGTTCAGGACAGGATGCAAACTGGCTGCGGTAGATGAAACAGGGAAGGTTTTATCGATCGGGGTCATCTATCCTCATACATCAAGTTCAAAAAGTACCGAAGCCCGTGAGAAATTCATTAAAGTGCTGAAGGATTATCACGTGGAAATGGTTGCAATCGGCAACGGTACAGCTTCAAGGGAAACGGAACAATTTGTATCAGATATTCTGAAAGAATTAGATAAAGAAATCTATTACCTGATTGTCAATGAAGCAGGAGCGAGTGTATATTCGGCATCAGATTTAGCGCGTGAAGAATTCCCAAACTTCCAGGTAGAAGAACGAAGCGCAGTTTCAATCGCGCGCCGTTTGCAGGATCCACTTGCTGAACTTGTTAAAATCGACCCTAAATCAGTAGGTGTCGGACAGTACCAGCATGATGTCAGTCAGAAAAAACTCTCCGAATCGCTAACATTTGTAGTTGAAACAGCTGTTAACCAGGTAGGAGTAAATGTAAATACTGCATCATCTTCTTTACTTCAATATGTTTCAGGTCTTTCAAAGACCGTTGCCAATAATATTGTGAAAAAGCGTGAAGAAGAAGGGAAATTCACAAGCAGAGCACAACTGAAAAAAATCCCTCGCCTTGGCGCCAAAACTTACGAACAGGCAATCGGCTTCCTTAGAGTAAGCGACGGTCAAGAACCGTTAGACCGAACAGGCATCCACCCGGAAAGTTATGGTGAAGTGAAACAACTTCTAGATAGCCTTGGGTTCAAAACAAGTGATTTAGGCAGTCCAGCTTTAAAAGAGGCGTTAGGCAAAATCAATATAGAGCAGACTGCGAGTGAACTTGGCATGGGCAAACTGACTCTTAAAGACAATATTGACGCCCTGGTGAGACCTGAGAGGGATCCTCGTGATGAACTGCCGGCTCCGCTTCTTAAAAAGGATGTTCTAAAGCTAGAGGATTTAAAAACAGGCATGGAGTTGCAAGGGACAGTCCGCAATGTAGTAGACTTCGGGGCATTCGTCGACATCGGCGTAAAGCAAGATGGATTGGTTCACATTTCTAAGCTAAGCAACAGATTCGTAAAGCATCCGCTTGATATCGTATCAGTAGGGGATGTTGTAACAGTATGGGTCGACAGCGTTGATCAGAAAAAAGGACGCGTTGCATTGACCATGCTAAAGCCAGAGCAAGCTTAATGGTAAAAAGGCTGCAGATCATTCTGCAGTCTTTTATTATAATCGTGTATCAGCATAGAGTTATAATCCCTGTTTATTTCTATAAAAAAACCAGCATTGATTGAGCAGTTTAATTTGGTATCGATTTTTTTCATAGAAGGCTCGTTTCATTTGATTCTGGAACCAGACAGGCATAACAGTACCTCCTTTAGATAGCGTGAAAAGGTATCCTTAATATATGCTATAATGGGTTGTCATGTTTCTTTAAAAGGCAGGCGTTTTATTATGATGACAGACCAGCAGTTACACAACATGGTTGTAAGAATATCAGCAGAGCAATTCCATAAGCCATTCAGGCACAAAGCGTTCTTTAATCCAAGACTGCGTACAACCGGTGGACGCTATATGCTGCGGAGCCATAACATCGAAATCAACAGGAAGTATTTCGAGCAATTAGGCGAACAGGAATTGATCGGGATCATAAAGCATGAACTATGTCATTATCATTTGCATTTAGAGGGAAAGGGCTACAAGCATCGTGATAAAGATTTCAGGGAACTGATGAAACAAGTCGGGGCGCCAAGATTTTGCTCCATGCTGCCTGAGGAGAAGAAGAAAAGAGTACAACAAAGAATTCTGATTTACCAATGCAGCAAATGTAAAATGGAGTATCACCGAAAACGATCAATCAATACTGCGAGATATGTCTGCGGAAAATGTCGGGGAAAGCTGGTAAAGGTCAAAGAAATGCTGATAGAATAGCGTTTTTATAATGAGAAAAAAACAAATGAAAAACTTTTAAAAACCCGCTTGACTTTTACTAGGCACCTACCTATAATAGTAAGAGTCGACAAGACAACGACACAGTCTTCTGAAGAGCTTTTAAGAAGGCAATTAATATTATTCCGCAGTAGCTCAGTGGTAGAGCACTCGGCTGTTAACCGAGCGGTCGTAGGTTCGAATCCTACCTGCGGAGCCATTAATTCTATGGTATGGGGAAGTACTCAAGAGGCTGAAGAGGCGCCCCTGCTAAGGGTGTAGGTCGGGTAACCGGCGCGAGGGTTCAAATCCCTCCTTCTCCGCCAGAACACTTTAATATGGCCCCTTGGTCAAGCGGTTAAGACACCGCCCTTTCACGGCGGTAACACGGGTTCGAATCCCGTAGGGGTCACCAAAATAGTTTTTTTCATCATTCTTTAAAAATAAAAACATGGTCCCGTGGTGTAGCGGTTAACATGCCTGCCTGTCACGCAGGAGATCGCCGGTTCGATCCCGGTCGGGACCGCCATTTTATTGGGCTATAGCCAAGCGGTAAGGCAACGGACTTTGACTCCGTCATGCGTTGGTTCGAATCCAGCTAGCCCAGCCATTTTTTTGAGCCATTAGCTCAGTCGGTAGAGCATCTGACTTTTAATCAGAGGGTCGAAGGTTCGAGTCCTTCATGGCTCACCAAAGTTTTTTGCGCCAGCAAAATAACTTACATTGCAATAATGCGGGTGTGGCGGAATTGGCAGACGCACCAGACTTAGGATCTGGCGCCGCAAGGCGTGGGGGTTCGACTCCCTTCACCCGCACCATTAATTACCTGTTGATTAATAAGTTGAAATTGGTTATGATATGATCCTGTCATCTTTATGCGGTCGTGGCGGAATGGCAGACGCGCTAGGTTGAGGGCCTAGTGGGGGCAACCCCGTGGAGGTTCAAGTCCTCTCGGCCGCACCAAAAAAGTCCTTGACATCCAATTGTGGATGTGATAATATTTAAAAGTTGCTATAAAAACAATATGCGCCCGTAGCTCAATTGGATAGAGCGTCTGACTACGGATCAGAAGGTTATGGGTTCGACTCCTTTCGGGCGCGCCATTCTTATTTTCTTAATATCGGGGAGTAGCTCAGCTTGGTAGAGCACTTGGTTTGGGACCAAGGGGTCGCAGGTTCGAATCCTGTCTTCCCGACCATTCAACAATTTAACTTCATATGCGGGTGTAGTTTACTGGTAAAACCTCAGCCTTCCAAGCTGATGTAGTGGGTTCGATTCCCATCACCCGCTCCAATTTATTGTTCTTTGAAAACTAAACAAACAAGCGTCAACAAACAATATTATAGTGACTTCTATTATATAGATGATCACTAGCCAACGTTTTAACTTTA
>NZ_JBALQL010000014.1:0-992 GCF_036964885.1 Bacillus sp. JJ1122
TTTTAAAAAAAAAAAAAAACGCCCAAAAAATGGACGTTTACTTTTTCATTAAAAATTCTTGACCTTCTTCTGATTCAATCAACTGACTTCTGCATTTTTTTGCAATTGCAAAGAATAAGATCGATCCAGCAAGAAATACGATTGAAGCTCCTGTTGCTATATAAATATCTGTCATGACTTTTGTCTCAGACGGAATAATAGTACCTAAATAAAAAAACACGCCAACCGTCAATAGGACTGTAGCGAACTGTTTATAATCTACCATTTTTTCATAGATGTGCTTAGCGTTCAATTCAATCACCTACATAATTTGTCTTAACCACATCCCTACTTTAACATATTTAAACCATTATTTATTATGTAAATTTTGGAATTTCAATGTCACCGAAGAAATACTATCGCATAGAAAAAGCCCCTTGTTCTATAAGGGACTTTGACCTCAGTAATCTACAAATTCCAATTGTTAATCATTTCATTAACGATTTCAAAGGAATTCTTTGATGCTAGTTTTGTGAATTCAAGGAAGTTAACATCTGCAGATCCATCAGCCTGATCAGACATTGATCGGATGATAACAAATGGAATCTTATTCATGCTGCAAACCTGTCCCACAGCAGCACCTTCCATTTCTGTACAATATCCTTGAAGCTTCTCATGAAGAAATTTGACCTTACTCCGGTCAGCGATGAATTGGTCTCCTGAAAGAATCCGGCCGCTGACAATCTTTTTATCCTGTACAATCTCTTTACTTGCTGAAATGGCCAGGTCAACCAATTTAGAATCCGCTTTGAAGACGGAAACCTCGGTGTAAGGAATTTCACCAAGCTGGAAGCCTAATGCGGTTACGTCCATATCGTGCTGCAGGCAATCGGTCGAAATTACAATATCCCCGATTTTCAGCTCTGGATTCACTGCTCCTGCGACTCCTGTGAAAACGATATTCGAAGCTGCAAATTCATCAATTAAAATCTGTGTGCAAACACTGGCATTTA
>NZ_JBALQL010000014.1:1052-10013 GCF_036964885.1 Bacillus sp. JJ1122
GCCTGCTTTTTTCTTTTCATCATAATTGCTCATGGCATCCAGGATGTGCTGGATTTCCTCATCCATAGCACCAATAATTCCGATTCTCATACTCTTTACCTCCAAGTTATTATACATAGATTGTTATTTATAGAATTTAACTTATACTGTCAGCATTTTTGACATGCGGTTTGCTTCAAAAAGAATTTTTTCTTCATCGATGGTTAAGAATTGGCGATTCGCCATGAGTTGCTTCCCTTTGACATACACATCCCTTACATCCCTGCCCGACCCTGAGTATACAAGATGGGATACAGGATTATGTCGTGGGTAATAGAAGCTCTGGTTTGAATCAACTACAATCAAATCCGCATCCTTCCCCATCTCAAGAGAGCCGATCTTATTCTCCTGCCAAACAGCGGAAGCTCCATTAATCGTCGCCATCCTCAATGCTTGAACAGCGCTGATTGCAGTAGCATCTTGCGCCATCCCTTTATGGATTGTTGCGGCGGCTTTTAGTTCTTCAAATAAATCAAGATTGTTATTTGACGCGACACTGTCGGTTCCAAGGCTTACTGTGATGCCTTTTTCAATCATTTTGCTGACAGGAGAAATTCCGCTGCCCAGCTTCAGGTTGCTGATAATATTGTGTGAGACTTTTACATCCTTGCTGGCAAGAATATCAAGATCTGCCTCATTGACATGGACAGCATGCGCAACTAACGATGGCCGGTCAAAGAAACCAAGCTTTTCCAGGTGTGCGACAGGTGTCTCGCCAAATTCCTCAATATTTTTGTCTACCTCAAATTTTGTTTCAGACATATGCGTATGAAGCGGTACATTCAGTTCAACCGATTTTTCGATGATCTGGGTAATATACTCTGGCGAACATGTGTAAGGAGAATGAGGGGACAGCATGGTTGTTATTCGGCCATTTGCACCAGAATTCCAGTTTTTTGCAAACTGAGCAGCTTCATTTAGCTTGTTTTGGCGAAGCTCCTCTGAGCCAAAACCGATTACTCCTCTGCACAATACACCTCGGATCCCAGCGGCTTCAACAGCTTTTGCAACCTCGTCCATATTGTCATACATATCGACGAAAGTTGTCGTCCCCGTACGAATCATCTCAAGAATAGACAAATACGCTCCCCATTTCGCATGTTCAGGAGTATATTTAGCCTCAAGCGGCCATATTTTCTCTTCAAGCCACGTTTGCAGGTGCAAGTCATCAGCATATCCCCTGAGCAATGACATCGGTGAATGGCCATGAGTATTTACCAATCCAGGCAGGACGTAACTTCCTTTAAGATCAATTGTTTTTCCATATGCCGTGAGATCCTCCGGCGATTTGCCGACATAAACAATTCTTTCATCCTCAAATTCGATTGCTCCGGAATCGATCACTTCATTTTCCGCGTTACAAGTAATGATTGTGCCGTTATATAATAACGTTCTTGCCATATTATCTCTCCTATGTAAAATCACTGTTTAGCATGTGTTTGGTATTATGTACTAGAATTAGATCAAAGCCCCGCAAATATGCCCATCATTTAAATTTATCAAAAAACGTTTTATTTTTATAGAGATTTTGCTATTTTTTATTAGTAAGTATAAAAATCCAACATTGTTATAAGGAGATAAACATGGAATTCCATTTCGACTTAATTGAAGATAAGGTAGAATTTTTTGAAGCAATTGACTTAAAAACGCTTGAAAAGACTATAAACAAACAAATAGAAATCAATAAAGCCATTATGCTGTCGGTTCACCATGTTTCTCATCAAATGCACATCGATGATAAAGGACGACTGTTCTATTCAGCCGTTGTCCATTTCAAGGCGAAAAAGTAAAGGGGCCCATATTTCAGGACCCCCTTTAGCCAGCCTATCGTTTATCGTTTTGAATCAATTCTTCAACCTTTACCGGCTTCCAGCCCTGGCCTTCCACCCACTCAATAGCTACCCTGTAGGTTTGATCGCTGCCTTTTGCAGATATAGTGCCTACAGCCGTATTTGGTGCCCCATTATTCTCATTCCACCAAACCGTCATATTGTTTTTATCAATTCCAGTAGCATAAGAGTATGCCAATATCATTTCTTGCCAATCTACCGAATTCTGGTCAAAGACGGGAGCATGTTCTCCAGACTGAGTGGTTCCTACTGGCTGCCAGCCCGGGTTCTCAATTGTCTGTTTTACATTTGCATCGCTTCCGCCCTCAGTGACCACTGGATCGCCGAGGTCTTCACTGTCTTCAGATTCTGCTGACTCTGAATCATCTGCAGAATCATCATCCGATTGCTTTGTCTTTTCTCCATTATTATCTTCATCGGCATTTTCGCTGCCGTTGTTATCCTTGTTATCCTTTTTGCCTGAAGAAGCAGTGTCTTTTTCGTGGTCTGCAGTAGAATTGCTGTTGTCCGCTGCTCCTTCATCATTACTGAAAAAAATGTTTGCAGATACAAAGACAATTAATAAAATAACGACAACAATCAAGGTATTTAAAATAAGGTTGGTTTTTCTTCGCTTTGCCCTTGTTCTCGAACGGGCTCCCTCATTTAGGTTGTCATAATCATTTTTCAAGGTCTTTCCCTCCCTTTATAAGGTTGTCAACATTCTACCATGACTTAACACAAACTTGAAGGATTTTATCTTTATCTAATTAGTTACCAACCAATCAGCCCTCAGGCCATGAGTCATTCCTGATTATAGTCATAGACGGCTTTTACTATATCAGCAAACAGCGGGTTCACGCCACCTTCATCTTCTGGCACTCCTAAATTAACCGCGACAAGTGCATATTTTGGATTTTCATAGGGAAAATAACCTGCAAACCATTTGTTGTGAAGCTGCTTTTTTCCATCGTAAATTCCAGTCTCTGCTGTTCCGGATTTGCCAGCCACTGCATATGGCAAATTCTTGAACCACCGACCTGTTCCATGTTCATTTACAACTACTTCCCTTAAAAGCTTTTGAAGCTTCATAGCTGTATATGATGTGATTCTATCTCCTTTAAGCTTTTCCTTTGGAAACTCAGTCATTTCAGCACCATTCTGGTACTGGATCGATAGAACAGACCTGACCATATCCTTTTCTCCTCCCCGGGCAATCGTCGCCATCATATTCGCAACGGCCAATGGAGATACCCTTACCTCATGCTGTCCAATTCCGGATAAGGCTGAAAAGTTACGATCCTTTCGGGCATCCTCAGATACAAAAATCCTGCCTTCCTCTTCATCCTGCATCTGCTGGAAGTTTTCCAGGTGGAATATATCCCCTTTCCAGCCTACGCCGCCTGTAACAGAAAGCATTTCTGCATATCTTTCAAGAATAGTTGGATCTTTCTCCTGAAGCTCTCTTGCGATATCTCCGAATGTACGGTTGCAGCTTCTCGCAAAACTGTCAGTAAAATTGAGCATTCCATGATCGTATTTCAAATCAGGTTCTCCATTTAACTTTTTGCTGCAATCAAACTTCCGATTTGGATCATCAAGCCCGGAATCTATTGCCGCCGCCGCGACAACAGTCTTAAATACAGAACCAGGGATGTGCTGCTTGACCATCATATTCTCTATTCCCTTGTCGCTAAATGGCGCTTTCTTATTGATTTCCGGCCTAGATACCATCGATAGCACGCTATTGGTTTTGATATCGAGCAATACTACTCCGCCTTTTTTTATGTCATACTTGTCTACTGCTTCCTCGACAATCAGTTGAAGGTCCTTATCAATCGAGGTCTGCACGTTGATTGGATAAAACGGATTTGCCGGTTCAATATACTTTACATTAATGCCAAAAAGCGGTGCCCCTTCACCATCCACATGGTAGACAAGCTTCGATTTACCTTCCGCTAAGAGAAATTCATCAAAGCTTTTTTCGAGCCCTGAGAGGCCAATCAATGTCCTCGGAAGGAAATCCTTCTCCCCGTATCGTGATTTCAGCAGGCTCTCGTTTTCACCAATAATGCCAAGCAGCTGAGCCGCAGGGATTTTATCCAATGGATACTTACGCTCAACAGCAAATACACCGGGGATTTTCATTTCATTAATTGCATCCCTCTCGCTTTTGGTAAGAATCACAGGATCCGGATCTCCATACGCAAAGGGCTCCTTTGATTTTTCAACCGCATTCTTAAGTGCATACTCCGATACACCTATGGTCTTTGCAACCTGATGTACCTGCCAGTCCATCTTTTTTAAAAAAGGGAAAAGAACAAGGACCGATGACGTTTCATAGGATAAGGGATTACCTGAACGATCAAGGAAATTTCCCCTACCATTGTCAACCACCATTTCCTGTGACCTTTGCTTGACACTTGCCTCAATCAAATTAATCTCGTGCTTTGAAAATGATTCTGTATCAAGAAGCTGCAACTCCGCCAGCCTGAACAGAAGCAAGCCAATGCCGGCAATACATATGCTGATCCAGACAATCATTCTTTTCCTGCGCATAAAAAACACCTCGTCAAAAGTTTTGACGAGGTTTTGAAGTTTCAAACTGTTAAATTGGAACAGCATGAATAAATTTATTATCTTGCGTGAACGCGGTTTCCTGCATTCTTGTTAAAGAAGCCTACTTAATAGATGTAATACGGACGCTCATTTCGCCACCAGGAGTCTGTACAGAAACTTCATCCCCTACTTTTTTGCCCATTAAGCTTTTCGCAATCGGAGAGTCATTTGAAATTTTCCCTTCAAATGGATCTGCTTCAGCACTACCTACGATGGTGTAGGATTCTTCATCACCATCAGGAAGCTCTACGAAAGTGACAGTGCGGCCTAAGCTAACTGCATCTGTACTTAATTCGCCTTCCTCAATGATTTTTGCGTTGCGGATCATATTCTCCAAAGTTGTGATACGGCCCTCAACAAATGCTTGCTCTTCTTTTGCAGAATCATACTCAGAGTTTTCTGAAAGATCACCAAAGCTGCGAGCGATTTTTATTCTTTCAACAACTTCTTTACGTTTAACCGTTTTCAACATTTCCAATTCTTGTTCCAGCTTTTCTTTCCCAGCTAATGTCATAGGAAAAACTTTCTCTGTAGCCAAAATCCTTCACTCCTTCTAGTCTTCACAATTCCCCAAAAAATAGATTGTGTAATATTATATTATGTAACCTGAAAAATATACAGGAGCGCGTCCTTTTCAAGGGCGCGCATTAAAAGAGAGTCCAAACATGGACCATTAAATTAATCCGGACTAATAGAAGCACTGCTTAAGTACTTCTATGTCCAGCTTTATCTATGCTATTGTGTCACAAAAATGATTTTTGTTCAAGAATTGTTTGAATTTTTGTTACCATTAAGTCGATTGCGACATGATTATGTCCGCCCTCAGGAATGATAATATCTGCATAGCGTTTAGTAGGTTCAATGAACTGGTTGTGCATCGGCCTTACCACATTTACATATTGTTCAATGACTGAATCCATAGAACGGCCACGCTCTTTGATATCGCGAAGCAGTCTGCGGATAATGCGCAAATCTGCATCTGTATCAACATAAAGCTTCATATCCATCAGGTCCCTTAATCGCTCATCCTCAAGAATCAGGATTCCTTCCAGAATGATGACATCCTTCGGTTCTACATCAATGATTTCACTTGACCTTGTATGGATTGCATAATCATAAACAGGCTTCTCTATTGGTTCATAGCGAAGGAGTTTTTCGATATGCTCTATTAAAAGATCATTGTCAAATGCCAGCGGATGGTCGTAGTTTGTCTTTAAACGCTCTTCCATTGGCAAATGGCTTTGGTCTTTATAATAATAGTCTTGTTCTATCATCAGGATAGAATGGCCTTTAAAGCTATCAATGATCGCTTTCGTGACGCTTGTTTTTCCTGAGCCGGAGCCGCCGGCTACACCAATTACAACAGGCTTGCGGTTCATCCCTTACTTCTCCTTCCGCATCATGTTATTTGGGTAGACAGGCTTGTCCATCTTGAACTTAACGATTTGCAGAGGATGGCGGGCAACATCAAGTTCATTGCCATGTTCATCCCAGATTTTTTCAACCACTTGGGTAAAGTTCTCGATTTCCGGTCCAAAAAATTCAACTTCGTCGCCTGGCTTAAAGAAATTTCTTTGTTGCAGTGTCACCATTTGGTTTTCAGCATCATAATCAAGCACAAGTCCAGCAAAGTCAAATGTCGTCTTCTTGCTATGGTTTCCAAACATTTGCTCTTTATACCCAGGAACTCCCTCGAAGAAAGCAGTTGCTGTCTCACGGTTTGCACATTTATCAAGTTCTTCAAGCCACTCCTGCTTAATGACAAAGTTTTCAGGGTCCGCACAATAAGCATCAATTACTCTACGATATACACTTACAACTGTTGCAATGTAGTGAATAGACTTCATTCGGCCTTCAATTTTAAGGCTGTCAATTCCAATCTCGATCATGCGAGGGATTGATTCAATTAGCTTAAGATCTTTAGGGCTCATTGCAAACGGAGCATCGCTTTCACCGAACAACGGATTTTCTTCATTACCTTCCAGTGTGTACAAATCGTAATCCCAACGGCATGACTGGCAGCAGCCGCCACGGTTTGAATCGCGTGCAGTCATATGATTGCTTAAAGTACAGCGTCCAGAATAAGCAATACACATTGCGCCATGGATGAAGGTTTCGATTTCGATATCAACTTTTCCCTTCATTTCCTTGATCTCATCTGCACTAGTTTCACGTGCAAGAACAACGCGTTCCAGGCCTTCTTCCTTCCAGAATTGAACGGCCTTCCAGTTAGAAAGGGATTGCTGCGTGCTCAAGTGAACCTCGATTTCAGGAGCAACCCTGCGGCATGTTTCTATGATTAATGGGTCAGCCACGATAATACCGTGAACTCCTGCTTCCTTTAACCCCATTAAATATTCTTCTAAGCCATCTATATTTTCATTATGGGCAAAAATATTAGTCGTAACATATATCTTCGCGCCGTATTTCTTAGCAAATTCGACGCCTTCCTTCATTTCCTCAAATGTAAAGTTATCTGCGTTTGAACGTAAACCATACTCCTGGCCGCCAATAAATACGGCATCTGCACCATAATGGACGGCAATCTTCAATTTTTCAAGATTTCCGGCTGGAGCAAGCAGTTCTGGTTTTTTCACAATCACACGTTTTCCGTCAACAATTTGTGAAATCTTGTCTGTCACTGCTGTCATGACGCTACCTCCTTATATTCTAACTTCTAGTAAACAGTCTCTTTAAAGAAGAATCCAGTATCAAGCGGGCGGTTTGGCGGCTGGATTGCTTCCGCTGCAGCCAGCAGCTCCTCTTTTTCATCTTCGTATTGGTCAGGTTCTTCTACAGCCAAATCAATCGCTTTGCGGTAAAGCTTCGTTACTTCCAAAATATATTCTGGACTCTTAAGAATTCCATCAATCTTAAAAGAATCGATTCCTGCTTCAACAAGCTCTGTCAGCTCATCGATAATACAAATATCATTTGGACTCATAATATGAGTTCCATTTTCGTCTTCAAAAATAGGATATTTGTTTTCACGCTCTTTATCATGAAGGAACATATTTTGTTCCTTTTTTCGGTTTTCGACTTGCATTGCCTTGCCCTGATATTCAAAATAATGACCAAGGAGCGGGCGTTTGGATTGGAACATATTCATCATTCCGTGAACCTGGACCTCAATCTCGACTTCTGCGTTCTCCTTCATATCAACAATAGCATCCATGTTAATTTCTCTGGCAAGAACAGCCCTTTTTGCGCCTTTTCTTCCCCAGTAATTGCATGTATACCAGTTTGTGCCTGTTGTTTCCGTACTCCAGTGCAGCTTCAAGCCGGGTGTGTGTTCTTTAGCAGCCATCAAGACCGCTGGATCACCAAAGATAACAGCATCCACATTGATATCCTTTAAGAATGTCAGATACTCTCCCAGCAACTCAATCTTTTCATTATGGAAAAGAGCGTTCATCGCTACATAGATTTTCTTGCCTTTGGAGTGTGCAAGTTCTACTGCTGTTTTTACATCTTCACGTAAAAATTCACCAGCAAGACGAAGTCCAAATTTTTGTTCTCCGACAACAAACGCATCCGCTCCAGCTTCAGCTAAAGGAATAATATCATTTACACTGACCGGTGTTACCAATAATTCAGGTTTCTTCATTCCGCTCACCTCTTCTTACTAACCGCTACACCATCGCCAATCGGAAGTATGATCGTATCATACTCTGGATGACTGGACAGCCAGCGGTTGAATTCATCTATTTTTTTCACAAGACTGCGAATCCTCTTGCTTTCAATCACTTGTTCATCATAAACATGGCCCTTGAAAAGCACATTGTCGGTAATGATCAGCCCTCCAGGCTTAAGTGACCTGGAATAAATTTCAAAAAATTTCCTGTACTGGCCCTTCGCCGCATCAATGAAAATGGCATCGAATGGAGCGTGTTCGCTTACTTCCTGTTCAAGCTCCAATGCATCTCCTTTTACTTGGACAATTTGTCCCTGCAAACCTGACCGTTTGATGTAATCTACAGCCAGATTAAATCGTTCCTCATCACGTTCGAGTGTCACGATTTTTGTTCCAGGAAGAGCAAATGCCATCCTGAGTGCTGAGTAGCCAATTGCTGTGCCTACTTCAAGAATCACTTCAGGCTGCTGAAGCCGCAAGAGCTGAAGCATCGTTTCAATCCCTGCTGGCTCCATGATTGGGACACCATTGGTTTCCGCGTACTCTTCCATTTCAGCAAGCAAGCCTTGCCTCGGGAGTATAAGAGAGTCTATATAATCCTGCAGCTTTTCATTTAGCAAGCTGCCCTCACCTCTATTCAATGGCTAGAAAATCAGCCAGTGTGAAAATCTATATATGCCCAAGAAAATTAGGGCTCGGAGCATGAAAAAAATAGCGTTCACAGGATAAGAGAGGCAAACTTCAGATTGCCAGAAACCAGACAAACTGCTTCTTCAGCCGTGTTAGGCCATAACTCTTAATTCTGTAATGCACGCTATCCAAAGAAAAGCGGAAGCGCCT
>NZ_JBALQL010000014.1:10096-35704 GCF_036964885.1 Bacillus sp. JJ1122
TAGGCGCTGGAGCTAGACAGTAATCTAAGTAAAAAAAGTAATCTTTTTAGCTAGAAAAAAACACTTGAATTATTTTACCACAATAAGAAGGGAAATGCTAATCTTTCTGCATCTCCCTATAGGTATTACTATTTTTTGCTTGTGATATGTTCATTCTTTTTACGATTGTGCTCCTCCAATGTCTTAGAGAAGAGAACCTCGCCAGTAGATGTTGCAAGGAAATACAAATCGTCTGTGTCAGCAGGTGCCAGTGCCGCTTCAATTGATACTACACCTGGATTGGCTATTGGTCCAGGAGGTAATCCTGTGTATTTATAGGTATTGTAAGGATCGTCGATTTCGAGATCCTCATACAGTACCCGGTCTTTATGCTCTCCATGGGAATAAAGGACAGTCGGGTCAGTCTGAAGCATCATTCCGGCTTCCATTCGATTGTAGAAGACGCTTGCGATTTTATCGCGATCAACCTTTTCAGTTGCTTCTTCTTCGATCAGCGATGCCATCGTCATTACCTGATGGGTCGACATTTCTTTTTCTTCCATCTGGCCTTTGAATTCACCCAGTACTGTCTTAGTTTTACTGAGCATGACCGTCACAATTTCTTCGACCGTTGGCTTCTCGGAATAGAAAGGATATGTCGCCGGGAATAAATAGCCCTCAAGAGGATATTTGACCTTTTCATTCAAGATTTCCTCTGACAGTACATCAGGATATTTCCCCATCATTTTCTTCACAAATTCTTTATCATTCAGCTGTTTAAAGATTTGTTCCTGGTCCTGCTGTGTTTTTTCAGCAATGATTCCAGCAATTTGTGACAGCTGTTTGCCTTCTGGAATCGTGATTTTCATGACCACGTCCTGCATGACTTTTCCCGTTTTTAAACTTGAGATAATTTCAGGAATGGTCATGGAAGGATTCATTTTATAATCACCAGCCATGAAACCGGACTCATTCTTAAACTTCACGTAATATTTAAAAATCCTGGCATCTTTAATGACACCTTTGTCCTCTAATATTTTACCAATCCCGCCAGTAGAAGAACCGATTGGAATCGTTACATTGATATTTTTCTTGCTGTTTTCATCAACGGGCTTTAATGCGGATTTTATATAGTAATAACCGCCTCCGCCCAAGGCGCCAATCAGTAGAATCGCCACAATGGCAGTGATGAAGACAATCCTGCGGACAACCCTTGCTTCCTTCTGCTGCTCGATTAATTTCTCAGCAATTCCATTTTTTTTGTCATTGTTAGAGTTATTTATATTTTTCTCGTCAGACATAAGCTCCCCCTCCAGTCACAGGGCTAATCACCTGGAAACTCTCTATTTTCACATCTCGCACCATTATACTATATTTTATATTTTTATTTGCAAATAATTACGAAAAAATACCCCAAGCGACAAATTAACTTATCATCCGACAAGAAAATCATAAAGAAATGGCATCCGATTAGTTTGATGATGTTTTTAAAACTGCTCATAACTTGAATCCTGCTTCAGGTGCTGTCTTATAGTGGTCATAACATTCAAGAGAGAAATATCGCCTGAGTTATTCTGGGAGGGTTTCCATCACCATTCAGGAAAGAAATATTCCGTTGAGATGTTCTGGAGTGATTTACCTTTTACGAGAATTTGAACTTTTAAAACAATAGAAGCTGGTATAAAGCCTGCAGCAGTTTTGAGAGAAAGCATTTATAAACGTGGATAAAAAAAAGACCAGGCCCATTTGAGCCTGGTCTCTTGCATGTTTTATTCTTCGTCTTGCTCAGCAAGGAACGTTTCAAGCATTTCTTCGATCATGTCCCATTCTTCGTCCGTTTCGATAGGCATTAATTCCCCATCTTTATTATCTTCAGTTGGAATAAATGATGAAGCGTGAATTTCAATTTCCTCATCGTCGCTTTCATCTGCACCGATTGGATAGTATAAAACATAAGACTTGCCGAACTCTTCAGAGTCAAATGTAAAAAGCACTTCACATAATTGTTCGTTACCGTTTTCGTCTACTACTGTAATGTTGTTTTCTCCGTGATCCATTAAAGTCACCTCATTTAATTTTGGCTATTAAGATAGCCTTGTAGAATCATTACTGCCGCCATTTTATCAATGACTTTTTTGCGCTTTTTTCGGCTTAAATCTGCCTCCAGCAAAACACGCTCTGCTGCTACTGTCGTTAAACGCTCGTCCCAAAGAATGACAGGGACGCCAAAGCGTTCTTCCAATTCACGGGCAAAGAATTGGCTGGCTTCGCCTCTGGGTCCGATTGTGCCATTCATGTTTTTAGGCAATCCAACGACAACTTTGCTGACTTCGTACTCTTTTATTATTTTACCTAATTCATCGAAACCAAACACATTTTCTTCTTCGTTTATTTTCAATGTTTCAAGTCCCTGAGCAGTCCATCCAAATTCATCGCTCAGTGCAATGCCGACCGTTTTTGAGCCGACATCCAATCCCATCGTACGCATTTATTTCCCCTCTCGGTGGTTCCTTAAATAGGATTTAACCAATTCCTCAATAATTTCATCCCGTTCCAGCTTGCGGATGATATTGCGGGCATCCCGATGGCGGGGAATATAAGCCGGATCGCCAGAGAGCAGATAACCGACAATCTGGTTGATCGGGTTATATCCTTTTTCCTGCAATGCTTCATAGACCTGCAGCAGGACTTCATTCGCATCATGCTCAAAAGGCTCTTCGGGAAAATTAAATCTCATCGTTTTATCAAACGAGCTCATCGAATGCACCTCACTTCTAAAAATGGAAGGCAAAATCTTCTTAGATTACCTTCATTCTACACTACTTTCCCTTTATATCAAATTGATTTAACCCATTCTTCGGCAAATTGAATGGCATTGTCGAGTTTTGATGGGTCTTTTCCGCCAGCTTGAGCCATATCTGGACGGCCTCCGCCGCCTCCGCCGCAAATGGATGCTGCTTCCTTGATCAGCTTTCCTGCCTGGTAGCCCTTGAGTATCAAATCATCTGTTACAGCAGCAATCAAATTCACTTTGCTTCCATCAGTCGTTCCAAGAAGGATGACAGCTGAACCCAGCTTTTGCTTCAAATCATCAGCCATGTTTCTTAGGCTGTTCATATCAGCAGCCTGAACACGAGCGGCAAGCAATTGAACACCATTCACTTCTTTTACTTTAGATGCAAGGCTTCCTGCTTCAATATTACCCAATTTTGCAGCAAGAGATTCATTTTCGCGCTGAAGCTGCTTTATTTCAACCAGCATTGTATCAATTCTGTTTGCTACTTCCTTAGGAGCGGTCTTTAATTTTGCAGCTGCATCTTTCAGGATTGCAATCTGATCGTTCAGCACTCTGTAAGCTGCCTCGCCTGTCACAGCCTCGATCCTTCGTGTTCCCGCACCGATACCGCCTTCAGAAACAATCTTGAATAATCCGATAACAGATGTATTAGCAACATGGCAGCCGCCGCAAAGCTCTAAGCTGTAATCTCCAACTCTGACAACTCGGACAATATCACCATATTTTTCGCCGAACAGAGCCATAGCTCCCATTTCCTTAGCTTCAGCGATTGGTTTTAAGCTAATATCCACCTGGATGCTTCTCCAGATTTTCTCATTCACGATTGCTTCTACCTTTTCAAGTTCTTCAGCTGTTACCTGGCCAAAGTGGGAGAAGTCAAAACGAAGTCTGTCAGGTTCGACAAGTGATCCAGCCTGGTTTACATGCGTACCGAGTATATCCTTCAATGCTTGGTGAAGCAGGTGTGTTGCAGTATGGTTCTTGATGATTTTTGCGCGGTTGTCCTGGTCAACCTTTGCCGATACTTCCATGCCGCTTGTGACAGTGCCTTCTTCAACAACTGCGTGATGCAGGTTCTGTCCATTAGGAGCTTTCTTGACATCCTTTACAGATAATCTTACTCCATCAGCTGTAATCGTGCCTTTGTCCGCGATTTGTCCTCCGCTTTCTGCGTAGAAAGGAGTAATATCCAGGATGAAGTCGATTTCTTCCCCAGCAACTGCCGTATCTGCCAGCTGTCCGTCTTTCACTAGTGCTACGATCTTGCTGTTTGATTCAAAAATATCGTATCCAACAAATTCGCTGCTAACTTTAATGTCGCCAAGAACTCCGCCCTGGACCTGCATGGATCCTACATCCTGTCGTGCAGCCCTTGCTCTTTCACGCTGAGACTCCATCTCGATCTCAAAGCCTTCATGGTCAACCTTCATGCCCTCATCTTCGGCATACTCCTCCGTAAGTTCAACCGGGAAGCCATAAGTATCATAAAGGCGGAAGACATCCTTGCCCTGAATCATGCCGCTGCCTTTTTCCTTTTCTTTCTTGATTAGATCAGAAAGAATTGCAAGACCTTCATGAAGTGTTTCATGGAAACGATCTTCTTCATTTTTAATGACTTTTTGTATAAAATCTGTTTTTTCTTTTACCTCTGGATAGAAATCATGCATGATTTCACCAACTACAGGTACTAATTCGAACATGAACGGACGGTTGATGTTCAATTTTTTTGCATATCGGACAGCGCGGCGCAGCAGTCTGCGGAGTACATATCCTCGGCCTTCGTTTGATGGAAGAGCACCGTCGCCGACTGCAAATGCTACCGTACGAATATGGTCAGCAATAACCTTGAATGCTTCATCCTTTTCCTTTGAAACGCCATATTTTTCACTAGAAATCTCTTCTGTGCTATTGATGATCGGCATGAACAAATCAGTGTCAAAATTGGTTGGAACGTCCTGGACAACTGAAGCCATACGCTCTAAACCCATTCCTGTATCGATGTTTTTCTTCGGAAGCGGAGTGTATGTGCCATCCGGATTATGGTTGAATTCAGAGAATACAAGGTTCCATACTTCAAGGTAACGATCATTTTCGCCGCCAGGATATAATTCCGGATCTTCAGGATCATTTCCGTATTCTGGTCCTCTGTCATAGAAAATTTCTGTATTCGGTCCACTTGGTCCTTCGCCTATATCCCAGAAGTTTCCTTCAAGACGGATAATACGTTCTTCAGGAACCCCGATTTTTTCTCGCCAGATGTTGAATGCTTCATCATCTTCTGGATGAATGGTTACTGACAGCTTTTCTGGATCAAACCCAATCCAATTTTTATCTGTAAGGAATTCCCAAGCGAATTCAATCGCTTCAACCTTGAAGTAATCACCTATTGAGAAGTTTCCAAGCATTTCGAAGAATGTATGGTGCCGTGCAGTTTTGCCGACATTCTCGATATCATTTGTACGGATTGACTTCTGTGCGTTTGTGATTCTTGGATTTTCAGGGACAACCCGGCCGTCAAAATACTTCTTCAAAGTCGCAACACCGCTGTTAATCCATAGCAGAGATGGATCGTCGTGAGGGACGAGTGAAGCACTCGGTTCGATGGCATGACCCTTTTCCTTAAAAAATTCAAGATACATTTTTCTGATTTCAGAACCTGTTAGTTTTTTCATATACACAACCTCCTAAATCGGTCAAAATTAAGCATTTCAGGGATTTTAGGCAACAAAAAAAGCCCTCATCCCTGGACAGGGACGAGAGCTTGCTCGCGGTACCACCCTGATTATGGACGCGGAACACGTGCGCCCATCTCTCAATAACGCCTTAACGCGGCTGCTACGGCAGGTTTTGCCTGCACTCCGGAATAGCCTTCTGTTATCCTTCATCGGGAATTCTTCCAGCCCATGGAATTCCTCTCTTAACGATGGTCTATAACATACTCGTTCCTTCTACATTTTGCTAATTATTATTCTATAGCCGAATTATATATAGCCGTTTTCAGTTTGTCAAACGACTTCGTAAAATTTATGTCGGCCTTTCTTTTTTTCTTTCTAAAATAATATGATCTTTCGCATGGATAAGGGCCGCTCTTAATACTACTAGAACCGGCACAGCAAGGATTAACCCTAGAATCCCGCCAATTTCTCCCCCTGCCAGCAGGGCAAACATGATCATTAGCGGGTGCATATGAAGACTTTTTCCAACAATTAATGGGGAAAGAATATTCCCCTCTAAAAATTGCAGAGAAAAGACAATCGCGAGTGAAATCAGCACCATTTTCACAGACATAGTTGCCGCGATAATAACTGCTGGTACAGCACCGATGATTGGCCCGAAATACGGGATTACATTCGTGATGCCGACAATCGCCCCCAGCAGAAGTGAATATTTTATGCCGGCGATCCAAAAAAAGATCGTTGACAGGACCCCGATCACGAGGCATACAAGCAGCTGCCCGCGTATATAGCTTCCAAGCGACTTGTCAACATCATGAAGGAACTTTGTCCCCGGTTGTCTCCACTGCCGCGGCGTGATATACCATGCCGCCTTTTTCATTGCATCGAAATCTTTCAGCATATAAAAGGCAATGAACGGAATGACTGCTATCGTAAGGATTGAATTGATGATATCCATCAAGAACGTCATTACTCCGGCAAGCACCCCATCCAGCCATGTCTCCATCCGGTTGATGCCATCCTCGATCCTTTCATGGATGCCAGCGGGCCACGACGAAGTCTGGTCCATGATGTTATTGACCATACCTTTATACTGCTCCGCAAAATATGGTGCATTTTCAGCAAGATCCCTCAGCTGATGAATCAATGCCGGGATTCCTTTGTAAAAAGCGAAGCCCAACCCGCCAAAGAACAAAATATAAATGATCAGGATTGCAATTCCGCGATGGAGCCCGTGCTGATGGAGGCCTTCCACTATCGGGTGAAGCAGATATGTAATGAACGCTGCGACAGCAAATGGAACAAAAAGCGTAAATAGCACTTCCAGGATAGGCACCCATAATGCCTGGAGTTTGACAAAGATATAGAGAACAATAAACAAAAGGAGAAGAAATCCAAGCCGGTAATACCATTTCATCTGGATATTCATCCGTTCCACCATCCTACTGTTTATTCTTGAGAGAAAGAGGGGCGATTATACATTATTAGCCCGGGTCCAGATCTTTTTATAGCGATGTTATTGATTTTATAGCGAAAAACGCTTTTTTATAGCGATAATTTAAAGAATATAGCTAAAAAAATTTTTTTATAGCGAAATTCTCTTTATTATAGCGAATTGGAAATTTCGTTTTATTTTTTCCAACTTGAATACAAAAATCCCCTGCATAAAATACAGGGGATAGAGTTTATTCTAAAATAAGGCTCTCGCCACTTTCTTAGACATCCTCTTCATTTTCCTTCCAGACATCATATTGTTGTTGGAAGCATAATTATAGGCTGCCATCCCAGCGCCAAATGCAATAACGGAGGTTAACATTTTATTCATATGTTTCACCTCTATAGTTTAATTTTACATGCCATATTGACGTTGATCTTCATCAAATAAGTCGTCAAGGGAGCTTAATGTTCCATCTTCCTCAACTTGGTGGGTATGAATCAGACCTTTAGAAAGAGACAGTTCAATAAAGCAATTCCAGCAATAATATTGGTTAATTCCAATTTTGCCGATATCCTTGCTTCTGCAATTGGGACAACTTAACATACAGGGACACCTCATCTCGATTTGACAGTGACGATGATGGCATCCTTTCCGATTGCAGGCGGACCAATGGACTTGATCACACGCTTTCCATTCGTGATATCCGAAAAAAAGCCATCCGTTAATTCGTACCCTACAATCGTTCCCAATTCTTCCATGAAATATACGTCGTCTACTAACCCTAGCTGCTCTCCTTCCTCAGAAAGGAGCATTTTCCCTGCAAGGCTCTGGTTGTGTTCAAATGTATATTCAGGTTCTGTCTCCATTGGTTCCAATGCTGACAGGTTGTTTACCATGATCCCATCGCAGCCAAAGGAAGCAACATTGTCTACCTTGACTTGACACGTTTTCTTAATGAACGCACCTTTTTTAACAAGTAAGCCTACTACGCTTCCATTGCTTGAAATGCTCACATCACAAACTTCGCCCAGTTTTTGCCCACTTGCCAATTCATACACAGGAAGACCCTTTAATAGTGAAAATGTCCGCAAAAGTGTGTCCCGCCTTTCCGAACATTTTTAGTTTCCGCTCTCATCCTGGAATTCATGAGGTGTAACGTTTTCCATCAGCCTTGAAGATTTTGTTCCTGAATCTTTTTAGGGGCCTGCACCCCGAGACATTTCCCCCGAAAGGCTTGGATTTCTGCTCCTATGGCCTTAACAGCTTTTATATATTCTGCTCAAACTTCAACTGGTATTAAATTGATTCTAACTGGTATTATATTCGGGCCAACTGGTATTAAATTGATGCTAACTGGTATTATAATCGAGCCAACTGGTATTAAATCGATTCTAACTGGTAATATCAAAAAAACCCGCTATTTGATAAGCGAGTTTCAGATGTTTTTCAGCTTCCACGTTCCTCCATGAAATCGTATGGAGTGACATTCTCCATTCCAATCATCGGGTCTGCGTTCTTAATTATTTCTAAGTAATTAAGTCCCTCTTCATTTTCACTCTCTTTTGCCCCTGAATTTACTAACTTCCGATCAGAAAAATCAACAGAAAGAATGTCTTCCTTCGCTTTTTCTTCTCCACCTATCTCAGGAAGCATCTCAACGAGCTTTTCGACAAGTGTTGTATTCCGCTCCGTATCTTCTCCGCGTTCAATGCCCATTTTCAAGGCATCCTCTTCGCCTACCAGGATCAGGAATTGTTTGCTTCTCGTAATCGCAGTATAAATCAGGTTCCGGCGCAGCATCCGATAGTAGCTTTTCACGACAGGAAGAACGACAATCGGAAATTCACTTCCCTGAGATTTATGGACGGAACAGCAATAAGCATGCGTAATTTGTGATAAGTCTGGCCTGTTATAGGTTACCTCAATGCCATCAAATGAGACAATGAGCTGGTCTTGTTTTTCGGTATTTTCCTTTGCGTAGAAAATCGCGACTACTTCTCCCATATCGCCATTGAACACATTTGCTTCAGGCTGGTTCACAAGCTGCAAAACTTTATCGCCAATCCGGTATTTTATATCTCCAAAAGCCAGTTCTTTCCGCGAACCATCGGGATTAGGGTTGAACAACTCCTGTAAAAGCTCATTCAAACGGTCAATTCCCGCAGGTCCTCGGTACATCGGCGCAAGGACCTGGATATTCCGCGGTGAATACCCCTTCTTCTTTGCATTGGCAACGACCTTTTCGACAACCTGGGGAATCTGGTTCGTATTGCATTTGATAAAAGAGCGATCAGGCTTCTGTACGGAAATATCACCTGGAGATTTCCCTTTTTTAATTTGATGCGCCAGTTCGATGATGGATGATCCTTCTGCCTGACGGTAAATATCCGTCAAACGGACCGTTGGAACCCTTCCAGAATCGAGTAAATCCTTGAGCACCTGACCAGGCCCTACAGAAGGAAGCTGATCTTCATCTCCCACCACAATAACTTGAATATGGTCAGGCAGTGACTTGAATAATTGATGTACAAGCCAGATATCAACCATTGAGGTTTCATCAATAATCAGAAGCTTGCCCTCCAAAGGCTGATCCTCGTTATGTTCAAATCCTGATGCTCCATTCCAGCGAAGCAGCCGGTGGATTGTCACGGCAGGCAGTCCAGTGGATTCAGTCATCCGCTTTGCGGCGCGACCTGTAGGAGCGGCAAGCAGGAATGGGTAGGGTTCTTCTTTTTTATAATCTTTATGATCCAGTGAACAGCCATGCAATTCGGCATACAATTCGACAATCCCTTTTATGACAGTTGTCTTCCCAGTTCCTGGTCCTCCTGTCAAAATCATCATCGGAGACATTAGGGCTGTCTGGATCGCTTCCTTTTGGCTTGGCCCGTATTGGACCCCCAGTCGTTCTTCCAGATTACCAAGAGCAAGCAGAAATTCCGATTCAGGAAACTGGTTTTCATATTCTGTCTGTTCAAGGATCCTTTTAATATTTTTCACAAGCCCTCGTTCTGAATAATAAAGGGATGGCAGATAGATTTTCTGTTCCTCGGCAATCAGCTTGCCTTCTTCACCTAGCTGAATCAATTCTTTGGAGATATCAGTGAACTCAATCTCAATATTTTGGTTGTCTTCTAAAAGCTTTTTCACATCGACCAGTAAAGACTCCGCTTCCATAAAAACATGCCCGCCTTGAAGACTCGAACTTTCAAGAGTATACAGGCAGGCAGCCTTTATACGGTCTGGATGATTGCCAGTCAACCCAAGCTGGCCCCCAAGCTCATCCGCTCTCCCAAAGCCGATTCCTTCAATGTCCTCGACGAGTTTATAGGGATTGTTCTGGATCACTTCGATTGCCTGCTCTTTATATACCTGGTAGATTTTCATCGAAAGCTGCGGACCAAAGCCATATTGATTCAGTGCCACCATTACCTGTTCAAGTCCCTGGTGCTCCATCAGTGTATCGTATAAGTCCTTAGCCTTTTCAGGAGCCAGCTTTGGAATCTGGTCAAGGACTGAAGGGTTCTCAATAATTCTTGTTATCGCCTTTTCTCCAAGTGTTTCCACGATTTTCTCGGCTGTTTTTTTACCGATTCCCTTAAAGAGTTCACTCGATAAATAGCTGACGATGCCCTGTTTTGATTGCGGCAAATCCTTTCGGAAATGAGTAGCCTGGAATTGTGTCCCAAATTTCGGATGCTCTTTCACTTCACCAAAAAATATGTAGGTTTCCTGCTCGTGAACACGGGGGAAATAGCCGGTAATGACCGCTTCCTTATCCTCATACTGTTCATTCGTTTCCTCGACCCTGATCCTAAGTACTGTGTAAAGGTTTTGTTCGTTATGAAAAATAGTGACAAGATGCTTTCCCTTCATGAACTTTCCTTGTTCTGAAAACAAATCAAGCGAGTCTTGCTTTTCCAATGGATTTCCCCCCTTTCCGCAGATTCATATGTATTATTGGAGATCCTGTCCCTCAATCAACTTTTTGCCATGTCCAGCCAGCAAGTGATCTGGCTGAACTTCTAAGGCGCGATTGAACATTTCCAGCGCCTTTTCGCCATCTTCCTTAAAACCGTAGGCAACCCCTAGATTATAAAGAGCATCGGCATGCTGTGCGTCTAGCTGCACTGCCTTCTCAAGGCTAGTGATCGCTTCGTCAATAAAACCTTCTCGAGCGAGGCATAATCCATACTGAAAAAGCGCTTCTGCATCATCTTCAAGAAGCTCCGTGCTTCTCTGTAAATAAGGAAGAGCAAGCCTGCTATTCCCCATCTGTGCAAGGCTCATTCCAAGCATGAAGTAATTGTCCCCTGTTTCGAGACCTTTTTTCATTGCCAGCTCAAACATGTTTTTGGCTTCTTCGAAATTTTGCGCATCATAATAAACGCCGCCTTTGCTGTAATAGGCAGTGGTGGCATTCTCATCAAGGTTGATTGCCTTATTGTAAAAGTTCAAAGCTCTATCGGTATCACCAACTGCAGTCAGTACATTCCCGAAATTTATGTATGCTACAGGATCTGCTGGCTGGGCTTCAATAGCTTCCATGAATGCCTGAGCCGCTTCCTCCCATTTTCCTTCTTTCATAAACTGGATTCCTGCCTGGTTTTTATCCATTTTTTCCACTCCAATCTCCATGCAAGTATATCATAAACCTGCGCATTTTAAGTTACCCTATGTTCATGCAAGAATCCCCGGCGAAGCTAAATTGCCGGGGATGAATTCAAGATTATTATCCGACATAAGTCAATTTGCTGCCATCCTTGAAAATCTCGTCAATCGTTCCGCCTCCAAGGCATTCTTCGCCGTTGTAAAATACGACTGCCTGTCCAGGAGTCACAGCCCTGATTGGTTCTTTAAATAACACTTTTGCTGTGCCATCCTCTTGCATTTCAACAGTCACTGCATTGTCAGGCTGGCGGTAACGGAACTTAGCTGTACATTCAAAAGCCTTTGGTTTAGGCTTGTCTGAAACGAAGCTGATATTGACTGCCGTGATGCTGTCTGAATAGAGCAGCTCATTATGAAAACCTTGCTCGACAAGCAGAACATTTCGTTCTAGGTCCTTGCCAACGACAAACCAAGGTTCACCTGATCCGCCGATTCCAAGCCCCTGGCGCTGTCCAATCGTGTAATACATCAGACCGTCATGCTTCCCTTTTACCTCACCGCTCATCGTTTCCATGTTTCCTGGCTGAGCTGGAAGGTAATTGCCGAGAAATTCTTTAAAATTTCTTTCGCCGATAAAGCAGATGCCTGTACTGTCTTTCTTTGTTGCAGTGGCAAGACCTGCTTCCACTGCCAATTCCCTGACCCGCTTTTTCTCCAGGTTCCCGATTGGGAAAAGGACTCTTTCCAGCTGGCTCTGGTCGAGCTGGTTCAAGAAATATGTCTGGTCCTTATTCTCATCCAGGCCGCGGAGCATCTTCCTTTCACCATCACGGTCTTCCACACGGGCATAATGGCCCGTTGCAAGATAATCTGCACCTAGATTAAGGGCATGCTCAAGAAATGCCTTGAATTTGATTTCCTTGTTGCACATAACATCAGGGTTTGGCGTCCGGCCCGCTCTATATTCATCGAGGAAATAAGTGAAAACCTTATCCCAATATTGTTTTTCAAAATTAACTGCATAATATGGAATGCCAATTTGATTGCAGACACGGATTACATCCTCATAATCCTCTGTTGCCGTACAAACGCCGTTTTCATCCGTATCATCCCAGTTTTTCATAAAAATACCGATGACGTCATATCCCTGTTCCTTTAAAAGCAGCGCAGCTACTGAGGAGTCGACACCTCCAGACATCCCAACCACCACTCTAGTATCTTTTGGTGATTTTTCCATTATGCTTCACCTCATTTCTTTCTAAACTATTTTACCTGACTGCTACCTTTTTTTCGTCAGCCTCTGAACAATCTTAGCTGTTTCTTCTGCAGCTTTTTCAACCTGATCTCTTGTATTATTTAAACCGAAACTGAAACGGATCGAATTGGTTAAACGGTCAGATTCCTTTCCGAACATCGCTACGAGCACATGAGAAGGGTCAATCGAACCAGCCGTACATGCGGAGCCGCTTGATGCAGCTATGCCAGCGAGATCAAGATTGACTAGCATCGCCTCGACATTCGTTCCCGGAAAGCTTAAGTTTAAAATATGCGGCAGTGAATTTTCAAGCAATCCGTTCTGATGGAAAGAGATTCCGCTCGTATGAAGTTTGTCAATGAACACATTCCTGAACTCCTTATAATCAGTACGTTTACTTTCTAATTCCTTTATAGATAGCTCAACAGCTTTACGGAAGCCAGCAATCGCAGCGACGTTCTCAGTCCCTGCCCGCCGTTTCCGCTCCTGTTCACCGCCGAACACCTGACGAGCCAGCTTAATTCCTTCACGGATATATAGAAAACCTATTCCCTTTGGTCCATTGATTTTATGGGCCGAAACGGAAAGGAGGTCTACCTGCAAATCATCCACCCTCAGTTTTTCAATTCCGTACGCCTGTACAGCATCCGTGTGGAAAACGGCCTGGTGTCCCGAAAGCAGTTCACCGATTTCACGTATCGGCTGGATTGTACCAACCTCGTTATTTCCATGCATGATTGTTACGAGGATTGTGTCTTCCCTTAAAGCTTTGGCAACTGTCTGCACAGAAACAGAGCCATTCTCATCGACAGGAAGATACGTAACCTCAAAACCACGCTTCTCAAGCTCTTCACAGCTATGCAAAACAGCATGGTGCTCAATCTGGCTCGTAATGATATGTTTACCCTTTGTACGATTATTTTCCGCATAACCGATAATCGCTAAGTTATCCGCTTCCGTTCCACCGCTTGTGAAAATGATGTTATTTGCTTTCGTCCCAATGCTGACAGCAAGTTCATGCCGAGTGTCATCCAGGATTTTGCGTGCTTCACGGCCAAAATGATGGATGCTTGATGGATTGCCAAAATCAGCTTCCATCACTTTTACCATCACAGCTAAGACTTCAGGATGAATCGGTGTAGTTGCAGCATGGTCCAGATAAATTCTTTCCAAAATAATACCCTCTCTTCAGAAGATTTTCACTGTAAAAAACTAAATATAAAACATATAGGCGTCCGATTCGCCAAAGTTATCTGTATGGTTTGCAAGATCTTCGATTGTAGTATTATCAAGTACATCCTTCACCGCGTCCCTGATTCGCGTCCATAGCTCACGCTTCGCAGGTTCCTCGTCTTCGATTCCCTCTACAATGCTAATCGGGCCTTCCAATACACGGATAATGTCACCAGCCGAAATTTTTGAAGGCAAGTCTCCCAGGATGTAACCGCCATATGCTCCGCGTATACTTTTAACAAGACCTGCATTTCTGAGCGGAGCGACTAGTTGTTCTAAGTAATGCTCTGATAAATCATTAGTATGCGCAATAGACTTAAGGGAAATAGGGCCCTCCCCATATTTCTTGGCAAGTTCAATCATAATCGTAAGTCCATACCGGCCTTTAGTAGAAATTTTCATAAAAGCACCTCTATTTCATTGTTCTGAAAGAAATTTTTTTTAATAGGTAATACAGATTATATTTTTATGCCCCATGCGGCATTTATAATTAAATTTTAACAAAATCCTCAGTTAATAGGTAGGCTTTTGACATTATAGCACAAATTGCATGGACAATGCGCAAGCGTGCCGTTCGTGTTATTGTATAAATACGAATATATGTTTTATTGGAGCGATGGATATGAATCTTAAACCTCTCGCTTTCAGGATGCGCCCCCGGACGATTGAAGAAGTGATTGGCCAGTCGCACCTGGTAGCTGAAGGAAAAATTATCAATAGAATGGTCAAGGCAAGGCAGCTGTCTTCAATGATTTTATACGGACCGCCCGGCATAGGGAAAACTTCGATTGCCAGCGCAATTGCCGGCAGTACTAATTTCGCGTTCAGAACACTTAATGCTGTAACGAATAATAAAAAAGATATGGAAATCGTTGCTGCAGAGGCAAAGATGTCAGGAAAGGTCATATTGCTGCTGGATGAAGTACATCGCCTTGATAAAGCGAAACAGGATTTCCTGCTTCCTTACCTTGAAAACGGGATGATCGTTTTGATTGGTGCTACAACAAGCAATCCATATCATGCTATCAATCCGGCGATCCGCAGCCGATGCCAGATTTTTGAGCTTAAACCACTCGAGCCAAATGATATAAAAGAAGCTTTAAAAAGAGCGATTTCAGATGAAGAAAGAGGCCTGGGAAACTTAAATATCTCGATATCAGATGAAGCTCTTACTCATTTCGCTACAGCTTCTGGCGGTGATGTGCGAAGTTCTTTGAACGCACTGGAGCTTGCAGTACTGTCTACTGAACCAGGTGAAAACGAAGTAATCATTATTAATGAAGGAACAGCCGAAGAATGCATGCAGAAGAAAAGCCTCGCTCATGATAAAGATGGCGACGCCCATTATGATGTGCTTTCAGGTTTTCAGAAATCGATCCGAGGCAGTGACGTTAATGCCGCTCTTCACTATCTTGGAAGATTGATTGAAGCTGGGGACCTTGTGAGCATAAACAGGCGACTTTTGGTCATTGCTTATGAGGATATTGGACTTGCCAGCCCCCAGGCTGGACAAAGGACCCTGGCGGCAATCGAAGCTGCTGAAAGAGTTGGGTTTCCTGAAGCAAGAATCCCGCTTGCAAATGCGGTTATTGAATTATGTTTATCACCAAAATCCAATTCTGCGATTGTCGCAATTGACACAGCAATGGCAGATATACGATCAGGGATCAGCGGCGAAGTACCCGATCATTTACGCGATGCCCATTATAAGGGAGCAAAAGACCTGGGCAGAGGCGTTAACTATCTTTATCCGCATGATTACGAGGGAGGATGGGTTAAGCAGCAGTATCTGCCAGACAGGATAAAAAACAAGATCTATTACAAGCCTAAAAAGACTGGCAAGTTCGAACAGGCACTTGCAATGATCTATGAAAAAATAACAGGCAAAAAATAAGCGGATGGGCTGCAATTGCCCATCCGCTTTACTATTCATATATTCTTCTTAATCATTCACTCGTTTTATCTCAATATCTTTTAATAGTTCCTTCACAACATGGCTAGCCATGATCAATCCAGCAGCTGATGGTACGAATGCATTTGAAGATGGCGGCATTTTCGCTTTACGAATTTCAGCATTATCGTTACCAACCTCTTTACGCACATCTTCACGGATCACAATCGGGCTTTCATCGGAGAAAACAACCGGGATTCCCTTTTTAATTCCCTCTTTTCTTAAGCGTGTACGAATAACCTTTGCAAGAGGATCAGTATGAGTCTTGAAAATATCTGCAATCATAAAACGAGTAGGGTCCATCTTATTTGCAGCACCCATGCTTGAAATCATCGGGATTTTCCGCTCCAGGCTTTCCTTGATTAGGTGGATTTTATAAGATATCGTATCTGATGCGTCTACGATAAAATCTAAGTCATAACTGAAGAATTGTTCATACGTTTCTTCTGTATAGAACATCTTCAAGTCGATTACCTCGCAATCAGGATTGATATCTTTAATCCTGTCGCGCATCACTTCCACCTTTGGCTTGCCAACTGTCGAAAGCAAGGCGATAAGCTGCCTGTTTACATTGGTAATATCCACATCGTCCTTATCGACGAGCACAAGGCGGCCAACTCCTGATCTAGCTAGTGCTTCTGCAGCAAAAGAACCTACACCGCCGATACCCAATACTGCAACGGTACTATTTCTCATTATATCAAGGCCTTCTTTACCAATGGCCAATTCATTCCTGGAAAATTGATGAAGCATTCAAACTCACTCCAAACATGTATTAATTGGTGTTAATAACTATACCCGCTTTTGAATATAACATACTCCTCTTTAATTTCAAGTATTTTTATAGGAATTATTGTATTTTATGTTCTTTCCGCGGAACATGATAAATCAAAAAAAACCATGCGATTCGCATGGCTTTCACTTGAGTTATGTAGGAAGAGTCCCAATCGTGCCGTCGTTTTAGGTGCCTTCGTCTTGAACCCGCTCTCAGCAGGTGGGTGCCCTGTTCCGGATTTCTGTAAGTCCTCTAGCCAGAGGCATTTACGCGGCCCGAAAACGCGGACTCCCGAAGGAAAAATGTTAGGTCAAAACTTCAGGTTAGACAACGAACACATCAGGACTCTTCATCTGTTGTTAGTATAATAACACAGGCTAAAACGAAGTTCAAGGAATTGACCAATGGATATTATTGGTCTTTTTTTACATTTAACGCCAAATGAAGCTCGTCTAGCTGTGCACCGCTGACTTCACCTGGAGCATCAGTCAGCAGGTCGCTTGCGCTAGCAGTTTTTGGGAACGCGATTGTGTCGCGAAGGTTCGTTCTGCCTGCAAGGAGCATGACCATTCTATCCAAGCCCAGTGCAATTCCGCCATGTGGTGGCGTCCCATATTCGAATGCTTCAAGCAGGAAGCCGAACTGTTCAACAGCCTGTTCCTTGGTGAAGCCAAGTACAGAGAACATTTTTTCCTGGATGTCACGTTCGAAAATCCTCAGTGAACCACCGCCTAATTCATAGCCATTTAATACGAGGTCATATGCCTGAGCTTTTACCTTAGCAGGATCGCTGTCGAGCAAAGGAAGATCCTCACGCACTGGCATCGTGAATGGGTGATGAGCTGCGAAATAACGATCTGCTTCTTCATCAAACTCCAAAAGCGGCCAGTCCGTAATCCAAAGGAAGTTGAACTTGCTTTGGTCAATTAGTTCAAGCTCTTTTCCTAGTTTTAAGCGCAATGCACCAAGTGCGTCAGCAACGACACTCTTTTTATCGGCAACGAACAGCAGGAGATCGCCTGCTTCGACATCGAGCTTTCCTTTAAGAGCCTGCTGGTCAGCATCACCAAAGAATTTAGAAATAGGCCCTTTGAGCCCATCCTCTTCAGCTTTAAGCCATGCAAGACCTTTCGCACCATAGACACTCACAAATTCAGTCAGTGCATCTATGTCCTTACGAGAGTAGTTGGCTGCTGCTCCTTTTACATTGATGGCCTTTACCTGGCCGCCGTTTTCGACTGCTGAAGCAAACACCTTGAAGCCAGAATCTTTTACTGTCTCAGAAAGGTCGATCAATTCCATCCCGAAGCGTGTATCTGGCTTATCGGAGCCAAATCGGTCCATCGCTTCATCAAAGCCCATGCGTGGGAATGGTGCATGCAATTCAATGCCTTTAACATCCTTCATAACCTTTTGCATCATTTTTTCTGCCAGCGCAAGGATATCTTCTTGGCTCATAAAGCTAGTTTCAATATCCACCTGTGTAAATTCAGGCTGTCGGTCAGCACGTAAATCTTCGTCACGGAAGCAGCGGGCAATCTGGTAATAACGCTCGAATCCACCCACCATCATAAGCTGTTTGAATAGCTGTGGTGATTGCGGAAGAGCATAGAATTCACCGGGATGAACACGGCTTGGCACTAAATAGTCTCTAGCTCCCTCAGGAGTGCTCTTTGTTAAGATCGGTGTCTCAACATCCAGGAATTCTTCCCCATCAAGGAAATCACGGATTGCTTTCGTTACCTGATGCCTCATTTTAAAAGTTTCGAACATCACCGGGCGGCGAAGGTCCAAATAGCGGTACTTCAAACGGACATCCTCTGATACATCCGTTTTGTCGGCAATGATAAATGGAGTTGTTTTCGCCTCGTTGATGATCGTCAGCTCATCTGCCTGGACCTCAATTTTACCTGTTTTAAGGTTTTCATTAATCGTTCCTTCGCTGCGGGCAATGACAGTTCCAATCACGTCGAGGACATATTCAGTACGGACTTTTTCTGCAAGGGCAAGAGCCTCTGGTGAGACATCCGGATTAAACACGATCTGGACAATACCCGTTCTGTCACGCAGGTCGATGAAAATAAGTCCGCCCAAATCGCGGCGCTTTTGTACCCAACCCTTTAATGTAACTTTTTCGCCAATTGCTTTTTCTGTTACTTCACCGCAAAAATATGTTCTCCCAAACATTTAAACTCCCCCTCTATTTGCAAATCTCCCGAAATTTTTCGATAAAACCTTCAAGCGGCAGTTCGATTTGTTCTCCATCTGCCATGGACTTTAGGTTTATTTTATTTTCTTTTAATTCATCTTCACCCAAAACAGCAACATATTTGGCATTCATTCGATCTGCTGCCTTGAATTGAGCCTTGATTTTCCGATCGAGATAGTCCCGTTCTGCTGAAAATCCAGCGGCTCTCAATTTATGAAGCAGTCCCACAGTATAATCTTTCGCTGTATCTCCAAGGGAGACAAGATAACAATCGATTTCTTCTTTTACTGGAAGCTCTACACCTTCTGCATCAAGAGCGGCCAGCAGCCTTTCAATACTTAAAGCAAAGCCGATGCCCGGTGTTTCTGGCCCGCCAATTTCTTCGACCAGGCCATTATATCGTCCACCGCCGCAAAGCGTTGTGATGGCTCCGAATCCTTCTGCATTGCTCATGATTTCGAATGCCGTGTGATTATAGTAATCAAGGCCGCGAACTAGATTTGCGTCCACTTCAAACTCAATTCCCAGATCAGTTAAATATTTCGTGACCTTTGAGAAATATTGTGCAGAATCATCAGTTAAATAGTCGATGATCGATGGAGCCGATTTCATCAATTCGTGATCCCGGTCAGCTTTGCAATCCAGAATCCGCATCGGATTTTTTTCGAGTCGATTTTGGCAATCGCTGCAAAACTCTCCAATCCTCGGTTTAAAATGGTTTACCAGCGCCTCACGGTGTGCCTGCCGGCTTTGTTTGTCTCCGAGGCTGTTTATGACTAATTTAAGCTTTTTTAAACCAAGCTCCTGGTATATGGACATAGCCAGAGAAATTACTTCTGCATCAATGGCTGGATCAGCACTGCCCATAGCTTCGACGCCAAATTGGACAAATTGGCGGAAACGTCCAGCCTGTGGGCGTTCATATCTGAACATTGGTCCCATGTAATAAAGCTTTACAGGCTGATTGGCGTGTCCAAACATTTTGTTTTCCACAAATGAACGGACAGCTGCCGCCGTTCCTTCTGGACGAAGAGTCAGGCTCCTGTCTCCTCTGTCTGTAAAAGTGTACATCTCTTTTTGGACAATATCTGTTGTGTCCCCTACACTGCGTTTAAATAATTCTGTATGTTCAAAAATTGGTGTGCGGATTTCCTTGTATTGATATCTTTCGCAAAGCTCTCTTGCCTTCGCTTCGATCAGCTGCCATTTTTCAGCCTGGCCTGGCAAAATGTCCTGTGTTCCCCGTGGGATATTAATTTGATTTGCCACAGTGCATCCTCCTTTTTATTTCAATCTAGTTATGTAAGGATCTCTTAAAAATTTGTTACTAATTTAAAGAAATACAAAAAAGCCCCCAATCCCTTGTAATAATAACAAGGGACGAGAGCTTTGATTCCCGTGGTGCCACCCTAATTGAAGGCGTAGATACGCACTTCCTCTTTAACAGTTAACGCCTGAGTACGTCCACTCCTACTAATGGTTTTTCAACCACGTTTCAGAGAAGATCCTACGGAGTGTTCATTCACAAAGTCATCATGCAGAAATGCTTTCAGCCAGGGCATTCCCTCTCTTGGCATGTGTTTCTCAGCTACTGTGCTCCATCAACGGTATTATTTCGCTATGATATTTTATTTATATTATATTACGGAGTCCATTTTCGATTGTCAAGAACAAAAAGTGAAAGCGCCTTGTTCAGTCCCAAGCGGCTAATCGCTGGAACTGGATTAGTCAATTCACGAACGCTCAAGCTGTTTTTTCAATTTTCTTACGTCACGGAGTGAAAGCCCGAACTCAGATGCTAATTCCACAACATGAGAGCTTTGTTCCTTCTGAATAAAATCATGAAAATCGACGCCAAATAATTGATTTTCTCCGAAACTGGCCATTCCCTTCTCACTAAATCGCATGTAATCACCTTCCATCCTTTATTCCTAACTATTCTTCCCATCCTTTTAAAAATTTTTCATGAAATTTTATAAAGTTAATTTTTTCTCCGTTAAATCCGATATAAGGAAAAAGACCTCGTGATTTTGCCGGTAAATTCCGGTAATATATTTTTAAAGATATATTATAGGGAGGGAGAGCATTGCCCAAAAATAAAATGGTTCCAGTCATCCTTTGCCTTTTGCTTATTTTCGGGAGCCTGCCAGCTTTAGAAATCGCAAAAGCGGATAATGGAAGACTGACAATTACTGCTACAAGCTTAAATGTCAGACAAGGTCCCGGCTTAAGCTACCCGGTTGCGGGCTCGGTTAAAAAGGGAGAAAAGTATTCAATCATAAAGCAGGACGGTGATTGGATCCAGATCAGTCTTGATAGCAATAAAAAGGGATGGGTTGCAGAATGGTTTACTGAAATGCAAGCCAATGTACAGCCTGCTGTAACGCCAAACCCACCAAGCACGACTGGCAGCGTAACTGCCAATGGGCTGAGAGTAAGAAAAGGCCCTGGGACCGAATTTCAGGTTATTGGGTCTTTGAATAGTGGACAAGCTGTAGAAATAGTGAATTCTAATAATAAGTGGACCGAAGTGCGCACCTCAGCAATTCAAGGCTGGGTAGCAAAGGAATTTATCATCACGGTTAAAGATAGTAAAGGAACTGCTACTCCAGCAAACAATGGGGATTCAACAACCAAAGGCGTAGTTACTGCTGACTCTTTGAATGTCCGTGAAAAGCCTTCGACTAATGCAAAAACAATAGGATCCTTAAAACGCGGAGCAGAGGTTTCAGTATTTTCTCAGTCTAATGGCTGGGCCGAAATTACATATTCAGGAGAAAAAGCGTGGGTTAGCGACCAATTTCTTAAGGTGAACAAAAACACATCGTCTGATAAAAAGCAGCCATCTTCACCTGCTAGCCAATATTCAGGCACTGTAACAGCCTCACAGCTGTATGTAAGGAATCGCAATGCTCTTGATGGCAAAGTGATCGGTACTATCACACAGGGACAAAGCTTTCAAATCAAAGAGGAAGTGAACAACTGGGTAAAAATCGAATACAAGCCTGGCGAAACAGGATGGGCAGCAGGATGGTTTTTCGAGAAGACGAAGAACGGACCAGTTATTAGCCCTAATCAGCCTGTGAAGAATAGCATTGTTAATATCCTGCACGATGGCACCAACATCCGTAAAGGTCCAAGCACTGGCAGCGCGGTGGTCTCCCGTGCAAACCAGGGAGATGCATTCGAGGTAATCAGCGTCAAGAATGATTGGTATGAAATTTCACTGACCAATGGGGTAACAGGCTTTGTGGCAGGCTGGATTGTTTCCATTCAGGGCAACTCAGGACAAATAGAAAAACCTGGCGCAGAAATTCATACAAAAAATAGGACAATCGTAATCGACCCTGGCCACGGGGGCAGGGATAATGGAACAACAGGTGTAAGAGGAACGCTGGAAAAATCACTGACATTAAAAACAGCACAGCTTGTATATGACAAGCTTAAAGCTTCAGGAACGAATGTAATCATGACTAGGAATAATGATTCTTACATATCACTCGGTTCCCGCGTCAGCACAGCACATTACCAGAATGCCGACGCGTTTATCAGCCTTCATTTTGACAGCACAAATGACCGCAGTGTAAGAGGTATGACTACCTATTATTACAATTCAAACCAAAAGCCTTTAGGAGAGCAAATCCATTCATCGGTGATCAGCAAGACGATGCTTAAGGATCGCGGCACTCGCTTTGGCGATTACCATGTTCTCAGGGAGAACAGACAAAACGCTATACTTGTGGAATTAGGGTATCTGAGCAATCCAGCAGAAGAAATGCTAGTAAGTACCTCACAATACCAGCAAGCTGTTGCAAATGGCATCTTTGATGGACTGGCGCGCTATTTTAAGAATAACAATTAATCGTTTTACCGAAAAAGAAGGGATCCCACACAATGATTGCGGGATCCCTTCTTTATTGATCTTATTTACTGTCAATGATTAATGTTACTGGGCCATCATTAGTAAGCTGAACATCCATCATCGCACCAAAAATACCTGTATCAACCTTGATTCCTTTTTCGGTAAGGAATCGATTGAAGGCCTCATAAATGGAAAGTGCATGTTCCGGTTTTGCTGCATCCATGAAGTTGGGACGACGGCCTTTACGGCAATCACCGTACAAGGTGAACTGTGAAACCGAAAGAATCTCCCCTCCTACATCAAGAAGTGATAGATTCATTTTTCCGGCTTCATCTTCAAAGACTCTCAAATTTGCAACCTTTTCTGCAAGAAATGCTGCATCTTCTTCCTTGTCTTCATGCGTCACGCCGACAAGGACAACAAACCCTTTCGCAATGGAGCCCGTCACTTCACCCTCCACTGTTACTTTAGCTTCTTTGCTACGCTGTACTACTAAACGCATTTGTGACTCTCCTTAACTCATCATCCTTCTGACAGCATAAATGTCTGGGATTTGTTTAATCCGGTCTACAACCTTTTGTAAATGGTTAACATTATGGATTGCGATGGACATATTAATTGTCGCCACTTTATTTCTGTCAGATTTCCCGGAGACGGCCGAAATGTTAGTTTTTGTTTCATTAACAGCCTGGAGAACTTCGTTAAGAAGCCCTCTCCGGTCATATCCGCTGATTTCGATATCAACATTATATTCTTTCCGATCGTTCAGAGCTGTTTCCCATTCCACTGGAATCAGTCTTGCCTGGGCATCGTCAGTATGGATATTTGTACAATCTGAGCGGTGTACAGAAACCCCTCTGCCCTTCGTGATAAATCCTACTATCTCATCCCCAGGAACAGGATTGCAGCAGCGGGATAGGCGTATGAGCAGGTTATCAATGCCAGAAACCCTGACACCTGACTCCCGCTTTTTGACAGGAGAAAAAGCCTTAAGTTCTGAAACAGCGTTCGCTATATCCTTTTCCTGCTCAAGATCACGCTTCTTGCGGAGCTTCTCCGTTAGTCTGTTCGCTACCTGCAATGCAGTGATTCCGTTGTAGCCGATAGACGCGAATAAATCTTCTTCATTTGTAAAATTAAATTTTTCCGCAACCTTTTTTAGGCTATCAGAAGTAAGAATCTCTTTGACATCGAAATCCATATTGCGAATCTCTTTTTCCAATAGCTCCCGGCCTTTTTCAACATTTTCATCCTTTTGCTGCTTCTTGAAAAATTGGCGGATTTTATTCTTAGCCTGTGAAGTCTGGGCAAGCTTCAGCCAGTCCTTGCTCGGACCATATGAATGTTTAGACGTCAAAATCTCAATGATATCGCCAGTTTTCAGCTCGTAATCAAGAGTGACCATCTTGCCATTGACCTTAGCACCGATTGTTTTATTCCCTATTTCCGAATGGATCCGGTATGCAAAGTCAATTGGCACAGATCCTGCAGGTAATTCGATTACATCACCCTTAGGAGTAAAAATAAATACCATATCAGAGAACAGGTCAATTTTAAGAGATTCCATGAATTCCTCTGCATTGGCAGTGTCGTTCTGGAACTCAAGGATTTCCCTGAACCATGATAGCTTGGTCTCAAAGTTGGCGCCTTCAACCGGCTTCCCTTCTTTGTATGCCCAGTGTGCCGCAACCCCAAATTCAGCGATTCTGTGCATTTCATCTGTCCTGATCTGGACTTCAAGTGGGTCTCCCTTTGGTCCGATGACAGTTGTATGAAGCGATTGATACATATTTGGTTTTGGCATAGCGATATAATCTTTAAAACGGCCAGGCATTGGCTTCCAGCAGGTATGAATAATCCCAAGGATAGCATAGCAGTCCTTGATACTATTTACTACAATCCTCACAGCCAATAAGTCGTAAATCTCATTGAACTGCTTGTTTTGCAGGACCATTTTTCGATAGATACTATAAATATGCTTTGGTCTTCCTGAAATTTCAGCTTTAATTGAAACCTCATGGAGCCTATCTTTTACTTCTACAATGACTTCATCTAAATATTGTTCACGTTCCGCACGCTTCTTCTTCATCAGATTGACAATCCGATAGTACTGTTGCGGATTTAAATAGCGCAATGCTGTATCTTCAAGTTCCCATTTGATTTTTGAAATACCCAGTCTGTGTGCCAGCGGTGCGAATATTTCAAGAGTCTCATTTGAGATCCTGCGCTGCTTTTCAAGCGGCAAATGCTTTAAAGTCCTCATATTATGAAGACGGTCTGCAAGTTTAATCAGGATGACCCGGATATCTTGTGCCATCGCCACGAACATCTTCCGGTGGTTTTCCGCCTGCTGTTCTTCATGCGACTTGTATTTAATTTTACCCAGCTTCGTAACGCCATCAACAAGCATCGCCACTTCATCATTGAACGCGTCTCTTAAATCATCAAGGGTAACCTCTGTATCTTCAACGACATCGTGAAGAAAACCAGCCGCAACCGTTGCTGGATCCATTTCCAGGTCAGCAAGAATTCCCGCTACCTGGATTGGGTGGATGATATACGGTTCCCCGGATTTTCTGAATTGGTCATGATGAGCCTGTCTGGCAAACTCATATGCTTTCATTACCAATTTCACGTGCTCATCATTCAAATATGATTTAGTACAGTCAATGACTTGTTCTGCTGTCATTACCTGGTCATTCGCCATAGGATCACCTAATTTTTATTTCATTATATTAACTCGCATTTCTTCATGCGGGATTTAGAGAAAAATCGACTTATATTTTAAAAAACCATTAATATAAATAATGATTCTTATAATGG
>NZ_JBALQL010000014.1:35756-53084 GCF_036964885.1 Bacillus sp. JJ1122
TTGTTACTATTATCAAAGAAAAAATCAAAGATGTAAAGAGAAAGGAAGATATTTTACAGCAGAATTTAAAAAAATTGTCGAAAGTTATTGTAATTTGAAGAATTTCATTCATTTTTAGATTTTTGCACTGTTAACTTTAACTATTGTTTTCCGCTCCAATCTACAGGCTTAAAAACAACGTTCATCTTTAACAGAGCCGGGATTTTTCATACCTTGGTCTTAATAAATGTCTCAACGGATTTTGTATGTAAAAATATCAGTTAAAACTTATTTAAGAATGACAAAAGGGCACTTCAGAGTGAAGCGCCCTTTCAAATTAATATTGCATTAAAGTCAACATATCGTATCCATTCAATTTTTCGCGTCCATCAAGGTAAGTCAACTCAATCAAGAACGCAATTCCTGCTACGACTCCGCCTAGTTCTTCTACTAGTTTAATCGTTGCATCAATTGTTCCGCCTGTAGCAAGCAAATCATCTGTAATTAATACTCTTTGTCCTGGTTTGATTGCATCCCTGTGAATTGTCAATATATCACTGCCGTATTCTAGGCCGTAATTAACTTTCACAGTTTCACGAGGAAGTTTGCCTTCCTTGCGCACTGGAGCAAAGCCTACTCCAAGTGAATAGGCAACCGGGCATCCAATGATGAAACCCCGAGCTTCAGGTCCTACTACAAGATCAATTTGCCTTTCACGTGCATAAGCCACGATCTGGTCAGTTGCATATCTATATGCCTCGCCATTGTCCATTAAAGTTGTGATATCTTTAAATTTAATGCCTGGCTTTGGCCAATCGGGAACGATTGTGATGAATTGTTTCAAATCCATTGAATAATTGCCTCCTCATTTTTCACCGACTCCTGAATGAGCTGGTCAAACCAACCCTTCAATTGCTCATATGATGAATAGAGCAACTCATTTTCAAGAGTAAATGCTTGCACCTTGTGCTGATATGTTGTGGATTCAGTTAAATCCCTTTTAGGGACATCTTTTACAAGTGAAATAAACCCATTGTTTATTTTAACAAAATCTAGTTCAAAAAACACCTGTGACATGAATTCTATTGTTTCTTTTGTCCATCCGCGATGCTTTGCCAGCTCACCGCCATAACGTTTTAAGTCGAATGGGCTTTTCTTGGAAAGAAAAGCATAGAACCATTTGAAGTGCTCCCTGGTTGGCATCGTAGTAAAAAACTCGCTGTTTTCTTTATAAAAGTGGACATAGATTCTGCCTGGATTTTTGCCCGACAATAATTTTACCAGAAGGTCTTTATATGGCGGAAGGTCCAGCAATACGACATTTGATAAATCCATCTCCAGATTTTCTGCTTCTTGCTCAGAAGAAATCAACAAAAGAGAATCTCCTAAAATAGCAGAAAATTTATCCTTCAACTCAGCATTAAAAAGAACCCATTTAACATTTTCACCTAAAATCATTTCAGGAAGTTTCTCAATTCTTTTAAGTCCTCTGAAATCGAATAGCTGCCATGACGTTACAGCAGCGTCCCTAAGAAAAAGCTGGGGTTTCTTGATATTATTCCACTCATTGATGGACAACTCTCCGATTACAGACATTTTCGAGCTTGGTGAGATGTGGTCATGAAGATGTCCGAAGCCAAAACCGATGCTGTCAATCGTTTTCCCGGCATCCTCAAGGGAAAGCTTCAAATGTGACTGGTCCGATCCAATTTTCCTTAGTGTGGATATATTCGCTTCTTCAATAAGCACCTTCGGCTTTGGATTACTGACGCCATATGGTGAGAGCTGTCCAAGCTCGTTGATGGTAGCAATATTTATCTCATTGATGCCAATTTTAGCATCAATATGGGATACAGGAATGAGGTCTTCGTCTTTAAGCTGGTCCTTAGCCAGCCCATTAAGCCTCTCTCTCAGTTCATCCACATTATTAAGATCCAATGTCATCCCGGCTGCCATAGGATGGCCTCCAAAATGCGGCAGGATGTCTCTGCAAGTAGATAGATTTTTAAACAGGTCAAATCCAGCTATGCTTCTAGCTGACCCTTTTGCCTGCCCTTTTTCTTTATCAAAGCTCAGGACAATCGCAGGCCGGTAATATTTTTCTACCAGCTTTGATGCCACAATCCCTATAACACCCGCATTCCATCCCTCTTTACCGATGACAAGAACAGGGTTATCCTTTACTGGGTAATAGGTTTCGACTTCATCGATGGCTTCCCGGGCGATTTCGGCGACCAGATTCTGCCGCTCCTTGTTTAAGGAATCAATCTCTTCAGCAAGCATCATAGCTTCTTCGGAATCTGATGTCATCATTAACTGTACTGCAGGATCTGCACTGCCTAACCGTCCAGCAGCATTCACCCTTGGTCCGATTAAAAAACCAATCGTTTCTTCATCTATTGCCGATTTCTCTGTTTTGGCAAGCTTTAGTAATGCATGCAAACCAGGTGTCTGGCTTGTTTTCATTTGCGCGATACCGCTTAAGGCAATAAGTCTGTTTTCACCGAGCAATGGGACAAGATCAGCAATTGTTCCAATCGCAGCAAATTCAAGCAAATGCTCAGGCAGCCTTCCCAGCAGTGCATGGGCAACCTTTAGCGCTACTCCTACACCCGCTAAGTCCTTGAATGGGTAGACACTATCCTCAAGCTTTGGATGGATGATCGCAAAGGCATTCGGAAGTGCAGGCCCTGGTTCATGATGATCCGTTATGATGAGATCTATGCCAAGATCCTTTGCTACTTGGGCTTCATGAAGTGCGGAAATGCCCGTATCAACTGTTATGATCAGGCCTATTCCTTTTTCAGCGGCCATTTTAAAGGCCTTTTCGTTTGGGCCATAGCCTTCCGTGAAACGGTTTGGTATGTAGTAATCGGCATTAGCTCCCAATTCATTCAGGGCTTTCATCATCACCGTTGTACTGCTCACACCGTCTGCATCGTAATCACCAAATACTAAAATTGGCTCCTGTATTTCGATTGCTTTGTTTATACGTGCTACTGCCTTGTCCATATCTTTTAATAAAAACGGATCATGGAAATTGCTTTTTTGTCCAAATAAAAAATACCGGGCATCTTCCACGGTATCCAGTCCGCGATTGACAAGCAGAGAAGCAGTCAGATGGGTAATATTGAGTTCTTTTGCGAGTGACTCTGTTTTAGACTGGTCAGATTGCTTTACAATCCACCTTGATTTTGGCTTTAACATACGTTCACCTCTCAGCTTTTTTATTATACAAAAGCCTTGTCCGTGTTTCAATGACAATGAATGCTAAGAGTGGGGAACTATTTTTAAATAGGCTATGCTAACGTTATCTGCTGAATTCCAATTCAGGCACTCGCTGTCCGCTCCAATCAACAACAGCTGCAAAAATCACCATTGTCTTAAATACATCATAATAAAAAAATGACAGCTGATATAGCTGCCATTTCGTTTTTCACTCAATGAATATCCTCAATGCCATGCAATGGTTCTTCCTGAGTAATCTGATTTTCCTTGAGCTGCTGTTCTAAGGCCTGGTTTTGCTTCTTTAACGTTTTGACCTCACGCTGAAGGACAAACAACCTGAAGAGTCCGACTGACCCGACTATGATGCCTCCCATAAGCACTGAGCCTAATATAACCAGGATCAGCGGCCATTTTGCTTCCCCAAATAAATAATTTACTGCTACTGGTTCTACATTGATGACGGCAAATACGGCCACAATCAGTGCGAAGGCAATACCCAGCAGCAGTGTCCATTGAAATTTCATGCTCCTCAACCCCTTTTTTTCTATTGAATGTCAATGTTATCCTCGAAACTCCCTTCCTCGCTAAAAGGATTTATATGGACTAAGACATTTTGGACATTCATGTTTTCCATAAGCTTCTTTTTGACACATTTACCTATTCTATGCCCTTGTTCAACTGTGATATGTGGATCCACGGATATTTTCAAATCGATGATCACATAATGTCCATGTTCCCTCGCATGCAACTCATCCAATTTTTTCACATCTGGAATAGATCGAACAATCGTTTTGAATTCTTCTGTATCTTCCTCATGCATTACATGATCAAGAGTGTTATGAATCGATTCCTTGCCAAGTGTCCAGGCCATTCTTATGATGAAGATTGCTACAAGCAATCCTGTTACCGGGTCAGCATATTCAAGCCACCCAATCCCCAACTTCCCGCCAATGACCGCAGCGCTGATTCCAACCAGGGCAGCGAGCGATGAATATACATCGGACCGATGTTCATAGGCATTTACAATCAAAGCGTCACTATTCAATTGTTTACCTAGCCTGTATTTATACCTGAACATTCCCTCTTTTACGATGATTGAAACGATGACCGCTACAATTGCAATCGATTTCGGTGCCTCAATCGGCTTAAAAAAGGATTCAATTGCAGACCTGCCAATTTCCACACCTACCAGCAACAGCAGGACGGCTACAATGATAGCAGCGATCGATTCGGCCTTTCCATGTCCATATGGATGGTCCTCATCTGGCGGAGCTTTCGCTGCCTTTAGCCCAATGTAAACAGCAAGTGAGCCAGCAACATCTGAGGCAGAATGCACCGCATCGGCTACAAGGGCTGTACTGTTTGCGTAAATACCGATCACCCACTTTAAGACAGCTAATACAATATTCCCAACAACACCAACCATGGCAGCGAATTCCGCTTTTTTAAATCGCACATCTTTTTCCATTGATATATTACCTCCCAACTCCACAATTCATATGTATACCGGCAAGAAACCGATGCAATTAGTCTTTCGGCATTCCTATTATTTTACCTGAAAAATGGATGTTCTAACCAAAATGAAAAATACCACGGTTTCCCGTGGTATTTTTCAAATACATTCATTTATACTTGAGGCTCGTCTGAGTATACTTTCTTTTCTTTATAGGTATTGATTGTGCCCTTCTTCTTAAGCTCTTTATTTTTCCAAACGTACCAGAGCTGAGCTGCGATAAATATAGAAGAATAGGTACCCGCAATCAAACCGATAAGCAATGCGAATGAGAAATTCCAAATGGATTCGCTGCCGAAAATCAGTAAAGCAACTACAGTAATGACTACGGTTAAAACAGTGTTGACCGAACGTCCCAGCGTTTGGCGCAAACCTGTATTAACTACTTCTGCAATATCTTCAGGAGTCTTCAGGCGCTTCTTCTTCACCATATTCTCCCTCATCCTGTCAAAGGTAACAATCGTGTCATTAATGGAGTAACCGACAATTGTCAGGATCGCCGCGATGAATGTCAAGTCAACTTCTAATCTTATAATACTGAATACAACAATTACTAAAAATGCATCATGAAGCAATGCTACAATTGCCGCAAGGGCCATGAACATCTCGAATCGTATCGTTACATAAATGATTATGCCAATTGAGGCAATAACCAGGGCAATCATTGCATTCTTCGCCAATTCTTTACCGATTGTAGGGGAAACAGTTCCGACATTCGGCTCAGCACCGAATTCATCTTTGATGTGCGATTTAAGGGTTGAAATTTCATCCTTGCTTAATACACCTTTTAATCTTGCTACTCCTACTTCACCCTTATCGCCAGAGATGACGATATCATCTGTTTTGATATCTACCTTTGCAAGTTCCTCTTTTACTTGCTCAGCAGTGAGTTTGCTGTCTGATAGAATTTCGATTCTTGTACCGCTGGCAAAATCAATTGCAAGGTTAAGTCGGAATATCAATAATGCGATAAGTCCAAGACCCAGAATGATTCCAGTTGCCGTGAAGAATTTGTTTCTATGTTTAACAAAATCAAAACGATCGAATTTCGTACGCAAATCCAAGGAATCCAAGCCTTCGGAAATATCATGGATCTCTTCTTTCTTAACTCCGAACCACCATGGCTTATTTTTGAATAAGCCGCTGTTAACCCACAGACCAAGGAATAGGCGTGCGCCAAATACTGCTGTGATAAAGCTTGCTAGAATACTGATAATCAGCATAGTCGCGAAACCTTTTACAGAGCTTGTACCATAAGCAAATAAAACGATAGCTGCAAGAATAGTTGTCAGGTTCGCATCAAGGATCGTAGACAATGACCCTTTGCTGCCCGCCTCAAAAGCGGCCTTGATATTGCGGCCGATCTTTAATTCTTCTTTAATCCGCTCATAGGTGATAATATTGGCATCTACCGCCATACCAACCCCAAGGATCAAGGCGGCAATACCCGGAAGCGTCAATACACCATTCATCCAATCAAAGATCAACAGGATGAGGTAAATGTAAATCGACAGTGTTACTATTGCTATGAAACCTGGTAAACGGTAGTAAAGAAGCATAAAGGCAAAAATAACGATAACACCTATTATGCCCGCGAAAATCGTCTCGTTTAATGCCTGTTCACCGAATTTCGCGCCAACAGAAGTTGAATATGTTTCATCAAGCTTAACTGGAAGAGATCCAGCATTAAGCAATGATGCAAGTTGCTGGGCTTCTTCTATTGTGAAAGTTCCAGTAATTTCAACATTTTTCTGATTTAAAACACGATCAACATTGGGATTGGAAAGGAATCTTGGATTAGGCTTCATTCTTTCTGCCTTATAAGAATCTTTTCCCTCCTCAAAATCAAGCCAAATAATAAGCTGGTTTTCAGGAGCCATGCTGCGGATTTCTTTCGTGATCTCACCGAATTGGTCACCGTCTTTTAACGTAATGGAGATGCTTGGCTTATTTTGTTGGTCAAAGCTTTGCTTCGCTCCATTTTCAGCCAGGTCGCTTCCATCCATCATAACCCGGTCGTTAACATCACGGAATGTAAGGTTTGCTTCAGTGGAGAGGATTTCTCTAGCCTTATTCTGGTCTTTTACACCAGCGAGCTGAACACGAATCCTGTTATCTCCTTCAATTTGTATATTCGGTTCACTTACACCGAGAACGTTTACCCTTCGTTCTAGGGCGTTCGCTGTACTTTTTAAAGTCTCCCGGTCAACTTTGTCGCCTTTTTTCCCATTTAGGGGCGTCACTTCATAGAGAACTTCAAACCCACCCTGAAGGTCAAGTCCTAGCTTTATATTGTTCAAGATATTCTGGGTCGTTGCACCCATGGCACTTCCAATTAGCAAAACTAACAAAAAGAAGACCACGATGCGGCTGCGTTTTACCATTATGTAGAAATCCTCCTTATTTTGCGCACAAAAAATCATGCTGCCAGACAGTTAAAAACATTAAGACTACAGGAAACATATGAAGGCAACCAATTTATAGCATTTTAATTATGTATCAGATTAAAAAAACTGTCAATTAAGCTTTTTGGGATAATGAAAAACTTTTTATCGCTTTAGACAATTGATTTTATCGATCATTCATTTTGACTGCCTATTAAAAAAATTAGCTCCAGGAATTCAATACAGGAACTGGTCTTGATTTAAGGAAAAAAAGCGGAAATTAGATGGATGAAAATCAGTCTAATTATTGGGAATATTTAATAAGGACTGGTCCTTATTTAAGCAGCTGCTTCCGCTCTTCTTCATCCTCCATCGCAAAATCCCCCATCTTAAAGGCTTCTACTGTAGTGAAGTTCATCAAATCTCCAACTTTGACTGATAGAATATCAGCTACAATTTCATACAGATGAATATCTTCCTTCAATTTCTTCCATTTTTTTTTCGTGAGGTAATCCCATAAATCCTTTTCGCTTACTTTTTCATAACCGAAAATCTGGAATTCTTCCACCTTACTTTTCAAAGCTGGCTTAATTTCTTTGTAGAAACGACCATACTGATGGTTTCCGTCCATCTCTTTGCCTCCCTGTCCTAAATTCTAGTCTTTTAAATGCTTTAACCTGTCATGCTTTGTCCACTTTCCTGCATATAGTTAATTGTATATGAAATAAGCATTTTTGAGAAGGCAGGGAGCGGAATGTCGAAGTTTTTAAAAGGAACCTTTATTTTACTGATAGCCGGGCTCGTAACAAGAGTGCTTGGTTTTATAAACCGGATCGTCATCGCACGTTTTATTGGTGAAGAGGGCGTCGGCTTATATATGATGGCCTTCCCGACATTGATCCTTGTCGTGACCATTACGCAGTTGGGATTGCCAGTGGCCATTTCCAAAAATGTAGCTGAAGCTGAGGCAAGAGGAGATTATGCTAAAATCAAAAAAATCTTAGTCGTCTCTCTTGCTACCACAATTTCGTTATCTATAGTCTTTACGCCAGCCTTATTATTCCTTGCTCCCTACCTTTCAAATACTTTATTTACAGACCCGCGGACTCATTTGCCGCTCATGGCCATCGCCCCTATCGTACCCATAGTGGCTGTATCCTCTGTCCTACGCGGATATTTTCAGGGAAGACAGAATATGAGGCCTTCTGCCATCTCCCAAGTAATTGAACAGCTTGTCCGCATTACCCTGATCGCTGTATTGACGAAAACATTCATGCCTTATGGAATTGAATATGCTGCAGCGGCAGCTATGGTGGCATCAGTGCTTGGAGAACTTGCTTCACTGCTGTATTTAATGACGACCTTCAAACTGAGAAAGAAATTCCGGCTTAGGAAAAATTTCTTTCAATATGTACATTCAGGGAAATCGACTTTCAATGAATTGATGAGTATTGCATTGCCGACAACGGGATCAAGGATGATAGGATCCGTTTCCTGGTTCTTTGAGCCAATCGTTGTCGCCCATAGCCTTGCAATCGCAGGAGTGGCAGCCGTTGCAGCAACTAAACAATACGGTGCCCTTACCGGGTTTGCAATGCCATTGCTTTTGCTGCCATCATTTATTACCTATTCCCTTTCAACTTCTCTTGTTCCCGCGATAAGCGAGGCGAATTCTAAGAAAAATGGAAAAGTCATTGAACATCTTTTACAGCAATCGTTACGCTTTTCTCTGCTGACTGGCGGATTGTCAGTGGTTGTGCTGTATGTATTGGCTGAGCCTTTAATGACCCTAATGTATGGTACATCGAATGGATCCCAATTCATAAAGCTGATGGCTCCATTTTTTCTATTTTATTATTTTCAGGGACCTCTGCAGGCAGCACTGCAGGCATTAGATTTGGCACGTGCTGCCATGATTAACAGTCTAATCGGGAATGCAGCCAAGACAGCTGTCATATTCTTACTAGCAAGCCAGCCTGCATTCGGGATTAACGGGGCAGCTTTAGGAATGGTAATGGGAATTGTATTGATTACCCTCCTTCATTTCGCTACTATGCTGAAGGCTGTTTCCTTTACCTTTTATGTAATGGATTATGTAAAAACATTTGCTGTTATAGCCCTGTCAGGATTGGCAGGTTTCCTGCTTTGGGATGTTTATGGAGAAGGCACTTCACTCGCCGTGAGAATACTCATAACAGCTGCTGCCATTTCCGTAATCTATGTTTCACTGGCAGTGGCGTTAGGTCTAATTAAAAAGCATGAGCTTCGCAGAGTTCTCTCAGTATTCACTTCTCTCTTAAAAAAACCATTATTTAAATAGGTGCTTACCTAATTTATACGTCTTTTTGTCCAAGTATTAAATATTACGCAATCGCCAAATTCAAAAAACGTGGTTGGTGCTCCACGTTTTTTGAAATGGCAATGATATCAGATATTATTCTTTTAAATTTTTTAAAAATGGATTATTGATCAATTAAATCAACAAAAAACTTCCCATTTTGAAAGCTGCAAAAAGATATCTTCCCCGGATCCTCATGTCCTTTTTTCTTCAGCTCTTCTAAGAGCCATTCCTTTTTCTTGTCGATTAATTTCAGATTATCTTCCTGAACCTCACCGTCAATAATTAGCGGCAGTGCAAGACTGCCATTATCCTGCTGGCCTCCTGATTGGCTTCCCTGATTTTTTTGAAAAATGGACAGCTTTCCTGATGGCTCCAAAATAGCAAATTCAACGTCTGCAATATTTCCAACGTCTTTTTCTCTTAATTGAAGCAGCAAATCATCAAAGTTGTACCTCTGTGCTTTCATTGCATGTTCATCAATTTTTCCGTGATTGATAATCACCGTCGGCTTACCGTCCACTATATCCCTGAACATCTTGCTTTTAAGAGAAAACAGTGCCAAAGTAATTTGAATTATGACCAAAATAATGATTGGAAGCAAAGTATTGATTATAGGATCTTCTGTGTTTTCGATTGCGAGTGATGCCATTTCTGCAATCATGATATACACAACAAAATCCAAAATGCTCAATTCTCCGATTTCCCTTTTGCCCATCAATCTGAATATCACGAGGATCAGCAAGTAAAGGAGCAAGGTCCTAAAAAGAATGATCATATATTCTTCCACTTTTCTCCCACCCTTCACAATGCATTCCTCTATAGTGTTATACCTGGATTTAAAAAAATACTACAATTTTTCTGGAAGCAATGATATTTGCCTGCTCTTCCCCTCCCTGATATATCAAGCGCCGAGAAGGCTTTCCGGCCCGCCCGCGGTAATCGAGTACCTTGCCCGAAAGTCAACCAATGTTAGCAAAGCTAAATAAAAAACTAATTCTATTTTTACATTTTCCTGAATATGCTTGTACTAGGCAATTCCCTGTTTCAGGGAATCAGATTAGAGAGGAGAGGGGTTAATGGAATCCAGGAGTTTAGGAAAGTCCGTCCTATACGGTGTGATGGCAATATTCTTATTGGCAGTCGTAAGCAGTTTTATATTTTCTCTTCTTTTAAAATTCACTTCAGTCCAGGAGTCTTCGCTTCAATACGTAATGACATCCATCTCTTTTTTATCCATTTTTATTGGCGGTTTTATTACCGGAGGGAATGGCAAGCAAAAGGGGTGGCTGATTGGAGGATCAACAGGTCTTGTTTATTCCCTTATCATCTTTTTGTTTCAATTTTTGGGATATGACAGCTTATTCACCTTTGAGCAGCTCATCTATCATACATGCTATATTTTAACGGCGATGATGGGTGGTATTTTAGGAGTCAACATAGCAGGCGGAAAAGGCGCATAAAAAAGAAGCGGATCGAAATCCGCTTCTTTTTTCATTACTTTGAAAGCATGTCGCCCGAAGATGCTGTTACATCACGGATGGCAGCGCGATCATATGTAAGACGGCTTCCGTCTCCACACTTTATGACAACAGTACCTTCATCAAGTGCATCGACAAATCCATGTAAACCGCCGATTGTAACAACCTTATCACCCTTTTTCAGGTCGCCTTGCATTTGCTGAACCGCTTTTTGCCTTTTCTGTTGAGGACGAATCAGTAAAAAGTAGAACAATGCAAACATCAGCAGCAGTGGGAATACTGTACCTATTAAACCTTCCATTCTTTTCCCCTCCTTTCACTATTACAAGCCAGGTTATTAGAAATTTTTAGCATTCGGCTTATTAAATCCATATTGCTCAAAGAACTCTTCTCTAAAGTCGCCGAGACGGTCTTCGCGGATCGCCTGTCTGACCTGCTCCATTAAGTTTATCAGAAAATAGAGATTATGGTAAGAAGTTAATCGAATTCCAAAGGTTTCATCTGTTTTAATTAAATGGCGAATGTATGCCCTGCTGTAATTCCGGCAAGTGTAACAATCACAATTAGGATCCAACGGTCCAAAATCACGTGCAAACTTGGCGTTCTTCACGACTAGTCGTCCCTCGCTCGTCATCAATGTACCATTTCGGGCAATCCTTGTCGGCAGAACACAGTCAAACATATCGATGCCACGAATCGCACCATCAATCAATGAGTCAGGTGAACCTACCCCCATCAAATAACGGGGTTTATCTGTTGGCAGCCATGGTGTTGTAAAGTCAAGCACCCTGTTCATGACATCCTTTGGTTCTCCAACCGACAATCCGCCGACTGCATAGCCAGGGAAGTCCATGGACACAAGATCCTTGGCGCTCTGTTTCCTCAATTCCTCATATTCTCCACCCTGGACAATCCCGAAAAGTCCCTGGTCCTGTGGGCGCTTATGAGCTGTAAGGCAGCGTTCGGCCCAGCGAGAAGTTCTTTCAACTGACTTTTTCATATAGTCATATTCAGCAGGATAAGGAGGGCATTCATCGAATGCCATCATGATATCCGAACCTAATGCATTTTGGATTTCCATCGCTTTCTCAGGAGAAAGGAACAGCTTGTCTCCGTTAAGATGGTTGCGGAAATGGACGCCTTCCTCTTCAATTTTCCTGAACTCACTTAAAGAAAATACCTGGAAACCGCCTGAATCTGTAAGGATCGCACGGTCCCAGTTCATGAATTTATGCAGGCCGCCAGCCTCTTGTACGATCTCGTGTCCTGGTCTCAGCCAGAGGTGATAGGTATTGCTCAGAATGATTCCTGCTCCCATTTCCACTAATTCCTCAGGGGCCATCGTCTTGACGGTTGCCAGTGTACCCACAGGCATGAACACAGGCGTTTCAAATGTGCCGTGTGGTGTATGTACGCGCCCAAGCCTTGCCCCCGTTTGCTTACATGTTTTGATTAATTCGTATCGGATTGCTGACAATTGATATAAGCTCCTTCCATTGGTTAAACCAAAGCTGTTAAAATTTCTATTTTATCTCATTGAAATGTTGTTGCACATTAGGACTTTAAAAAAACTCAAGAAGCGAGTTTATAAAATCAGCATCGCATCACCAAAGCTAAAGAAACGATACCTTTCTTCCACTGCCTTAATATACGCATTGAGGACATGATCACGTCCTGCTAAAGCACTGACCAGCATAATAAGTGTTGATTTAGGCAGATGGAAATTTGTAATCATCCCATCGATTGCCTTAAATTCATATCCTGGATATATAAATATATTCGTCCAGCCACTTTCAGATATAAACTTACCGTCGTTTGCTGTGGCAATCGTTTCGAGTGTTCTGGTAGACGTTGTCCCAACTGTGATGATCCTGCCTCCGTTTTCCCGGACTGTATTCAAAAGCAAGGCTGTTCCTTCAGTAACCTGATAGAACTCGGAATGCATATCATGTTCTTCAATAGAATCAACACTTACAGGCCTGAATGTGCCAAGGCCTACATGGAGAGTGATAAAAGCAATATGGACTCCCATTTCCTTAAGCTCTTCCAGCAGTTCCTCTGTAAAATGCAAGCCCGCCGTCGGAGCAGCTGCAGAACCCCGTTCTCTTGCATAAACAGTTTGGTAACGGTCCTTATCTTCCAGCTGCTCTTTAATATAAGGGGGCAGCGGCATTTCACCAAGCTCCTCGAGAACCTCATAGAAAATCCCTTCATAAGAGAACTTCAGTTTCCTGCCCCCATGGTCAGCCTCACCAGTACAAACAGCTGTTAAAATCCCATCGCCAAAAACAATTTTTGTTCCTTCCTTCACACGCTTCGCTGGCTTAATAAGCGTTTCCCACTCATCACCTTCAACTTGTTTTAAAAGAAGGACTTCAATTTTGGCACCTGTATCTTCCTTCAATCCGAACAGCCTTGCAGGAAGTACTTTTGTATCATTCAAAACAAGGCAATCGCCAGGCTGGAGATATTCTTTTATATTTTTAAATTTATCGTGTTCAATATTGCCGGATTCTTTATCAAGAACCATTAGTCTGCTTTCAGTACGCTGTTCCAGCGGAGTCTGAGCAATCAGTTCTTCCGGCAGATGAAAATCAAACAAATCTACTTTCATGATGTCACCCTTACTATTTTTTCTAGTGTCTATGTTAACGTACCTGTTGGTGTCCGCCCCTGACGCTCACTTTCCGCGAGGGCCGATGACTGTCTACGCAGTCTATCAAATAAAAGTTTCAGCGGAATTTACCGATAAAGTAAAAAATCGCAGATAATACTACGCTTAATATGATGGACGTAACAAATGGGAAATAAAATGTTGCATTGCCCTTTTTAATTATTACATCACCTGGCAGTCTGCCAAAGTTAATAAATTGCATGATAAATCCGATTACAAAGATTACTGCTCCCGCAATCATCACGAACTTTGCTGCACCTGTCAACGCTCAGGCACCTCCATTTGGAAATGTCGGTACACAGCCTCCGTTACAATTCTTCCCCTTGGAGTACGCTGTAGAAATCCAATCTGCAGAAGATATGGTTCATACACATCTTCAATGGTCTGCGACTCTTCTCCGATGGTGGCGGCGATGGTCTCTAACCCAACTGGGCCGCCGCGGTATTTTTCAATGATTCCTATTAGTAATTTATGGTCAATATGGTCGAGGCCTAAACGGTCTACCTGCATGAGTTCCATTGCTTCTTTAGCCAAAGATTCCTCTACCGCTCCATTGCCGCGGACCTGGGCAAAGTCTCGAACGCGCTTTAACAGGCGGTTCGCAATTCTCGGTGTTCCTCTCGACCTTCTAGCAAGCTCTTGGGCCGCAAGCCAATCAATTTCTGTTTCAAGCAGTTCCGCTGTCCTGACAACAATATCAGTAAGCTGGCTTTCATTATAGTATTCCAATCGGCTTAAGACTCCAAACCTGTCTCTTAAAGGAGCAGATAATGAACCAGCACGCGTAGTCGCCCCAACAAGCGTAAATGGCGGAAGGTCCAATCGAACAGAACGAGCACTCGGTCCCTTTCCAATCACAATATCCAGACAAAAATCTTCCATTGCTGGATAGAGCACTTCCTCAATGGTTCTAGGAAGCCGGTGGATTTCGTCTATAAATAATACATCACCCGGCTCAAGCGCAGTCAAAATCGCCGCGAGATCCCCTGGCCTTTCAATTGCAGGACCGGAAGTTGTCCTAAGGTTGACTCCCATCTCATTGGCGATGATGGCTGCAAGTGTCGTTTTTCCCAATCCAGGAGGACCATAAAGCAAAACATGATCCAGTGTTTCACGCCTCATTCTCGCAGCCTCGATAAATACTTCGAGATTGGCCTTCACCTTATCCTGCCCGATGTACTGCCTTAGTGTCTGAGGCCGCAGGCTCTGCTCAAATGAAAGATCCTGATCGCCGGCTTCACTGGAGATAATGCGTTCTTCCATCTGTTTATCACCCTTTTATCAATCTTGGTTTTATCTTAAAAGCTTCTGCAGTGCCTTCTTAATATATTGATCTGTCGATAACTTTTCTTTTCTCAAATCAGGTGCGACCTTACGAATTTCCTTCTCGGAATAGCCCAGAGCCTTAAGCGCAAGGACTGCCTCATCAAACTCAGTCGACAGACTTTCAGCCGATGCAACTTCGTCAGCATTAAATAAGTTCGGGAAAAAGTCCGGAACCAAGTCATGCAGCTTTCCTTTTAAATCTAAGATCATCTGGCGCGCGGTTTTCTTTCCGACACCTGGGAATTTCACAAGGAAAGCTTCATCTTCGTTTTCGATTGCCTGTACAACCTGTTCAGGCTCTCCTGAAGCAAGTATAGCGAGTGCCCCTTTCGGACCAATTCCTGACACATTCAAAAGTCGTGTGAAGAGGGCTTTTTCCTCCCTGCTCTTAAAACCATAGAGAGCAATGAGATCTTCCCTGACATAATGATATGTATAAATACGAATTTCTTTTCCAGTTTCTTTTGCAAATACAAACGGGTTAGGTGTCATAATTTGATACCCAATCCCATTATTTTCAACTACTATATATTCAGGCCCGACAAAGTCGACGCTGCCTTTAATAAACTCGAACAATATTCTCGCCCCTCTGCTTTGCTGTAACTCATTTTACCATACAATTTTTAATGAGTTGTACAAAAATATGCTAAAAGGCGAACGTATGATTTATTTTTTATTTTTATACCAGCACACAGCAACAGGGATTTTTTCTGATTACATAATGAAAGGGCCGGTTCATCCCGGCCCTTCATTGCTTTTCCAGCAAAGTATATGGTTTAAATGTCTCGAGGACTTCTTCGTAGCATTGTTTATTCTTGATTGGAATTCCTTTCTTCAATTGATCCCTCTTAAAGCTTTCAAGCCTCCCAAGGTCAATTTGAAAGAATGATTGGATGATATTTGATCCATCGGGCCTGCCATTAAAAATAGTTAAGACCCCCTCTTCAGACAAGCCAAAATAACCATTCGCCTTTAATAGAGGGGAGATGTCATCAATGTCCTGTCTGAAAACAGCTTTGTTTTTTTCCATATCAATAAGCTGCCAATCATCATATTTTGCCCAAAAATCTTCCATGGACCAAATTGTTTCCATGACTCCTTCCTCACTCATTTCTCCATCTAAATAAACTCTTTGCAAAATGATTTTGACCTTAAGAGGTTCATTGATTTGCTGGTCCTTAGCTTCAGGCTTCTCAGCATGAGCAGGTTCTGTGTGGAGTACTAAACCGTAGCCAGATAGACTGATTAGCAGCAGTGCAGCGATACTGAATGCATTGAACTTATACCTTGAACCCATTGCTGTCCACCTCACTTTAATTATTAATGGTTTTTGAATGAGAAGAATCAAAGAATGAAGACTTGTTCACAAATAGTTTAGCCAAAAAATGTTTGTTTATCCTTTTAAGAATTTTGTCTTTTTTATGGCTGTTTTTTCACACAAGCGAAGAAGGCAAAGCAAATGCTCTGCCTTCACGGTGTTATCTCTGATTCAAGTTGATGCTTTCTCGCGGATTACCGTTCTTTCTCTCGTAGTCAATGTTTCTTGTCCGGCTGAATGTTCCTTCATCCATGGTGATTCTAAGTTTTCTGCCTTCGAGATAAGGCTTAACAGCATTTCGGATTTCCTGTTTCGTCTGCTTTTCCTTAGACTTGTCTTTATAAGACACGGCAATTTCTACTTCTTTGCCAAACATAACAGACCTTACTTTATCAACATTGTCTACAGCAGCTGCTGCTTCGCCAACCTTTCGGGCCATTTTGTTATCCTGTTTGCTATTTCTGTAAACCTTCGCTTTGCCGCTTCCTCTTTTATCATCCAAATGCCCGTGATAATTCGTATCACCGCGGCTAAAACGGTTATCCTTTTGAAAAAAGTTATGATCGTGGTCTGAAAGCGGGACAGTCGGGTTAGGCGGGTTGCCATTTTCATCCCTTGACTGGATCCTCATTCGCTTTTGCTCTTGAGCGACACGGCCCTCTTTGCCAAAGTTGTGGTCAAAGATTTCAGTCACGGGACCTTCCCGATCATCCATTACATCGACTTCATTACCTTTTTCATTTGAATAATAGCCTATTGGCTGAGCTGGATTGGCATTTCGGTCCTGGGCAGCATTTTCATCACTGGCATTACAGGCACTCATGCCAAACACCATCAGGGAAGCTAACGGAAGCATTAGTATCCTCTTATCCAAACGAATAACCCCCATTCTGGCTAATCTGAGCATTTAAATGCTCATTATTAGAGTGTGGATAGGCTGTGTGTTTCATTCTGTCAGATAAGACCAATAGGATATGAAGAAAAGCGCAAGCGCCTTTAAAATGGAACGGCGACAAGCGATGGCCGACTAAAACCGCCACGTCCTGTGGCAACGTCGGCACTAGGACGTCCTGTCCGTCGAAGGGCC
>NZ_JBALQL010000014.1:53138-171222 GCF_036964885.1 Bacillus sp. JJ1122
GCGACTCGAGGGGCTAGGCACTGGAGCTGGCCATTTCTCGAAGTGAATTTTATACTTTCTTTTCCCTTACAAAAACAAACGATTATTTCAGTAACGATTTTACCTCCTCTTGAAATTGCCGCCTTTGCTGGAATTGGCTTATAGTCATATTAACAATCGGTGCAGTTCTGTATGGGTTAGATTCTTCATCATCTCTGATCAGCCTATTCCATTCTCTTAATAAATCGGCTGGGTACAAAAGCCCGTATAAAAATGCTTCATTATTTAACCAATTATTCAGGTGGTTTATTTCTGCTAGCGCTGAAAGTTTCCAATCCAAAAAAGGCAAGATGCGATTTGCGTATTGAAGCATGTCATATGCAGTCGACCCAATACTGATTAAATCATAATCAATTAAGTACAATTCCCCTTCACTCGACCTCAAGAAGTTATGATGGGCCACATCTCCGTGAAGGATGGCAGGTTGATTTTCAGCCAGGTTGTTTTTTAACTTTACAAATCCATGCAATGAAAAATTTGCCCACTTTAAAAACTCATTTGTCATCTCTTTTTTTACGTGATAATTTATCTGTGGTAAATTCCTCATAAAATCAATCTTCCGATGATGCCATTTTCTAACTAAATCCGTTTGAGGGAGCAAGGTTGTATAAGAAGAGGCAAGACCATGGGTTTTATCATGGAATTGTTTTAAAAGATCAATGCCTTCCTGCCTATCTTGATCATGTCCATAGTGAAAGGGTATTTCATTGGGCTGAATATATTCCATACGACCATAATATACGTTCTGGAAGTAAAGCGGCTGATTATTGTTCGTATAAAAACAATACGAATGTTCAAAGCCTGATTTCCTTAAAGATGAAGTAAATGTCTCTTGAACCTTTAACTTTCTTAATTCCTTATAGCCTTTCAGAATAAATGAATCATTCTCCGTTCGGACGTAATATACATTTCCCCTTAATTTCTTAAATTCAATGATATTCACGGCAAGTTCTTTTGATAAATAGGAGAAGAGACGATTTTTGAACAAATCGTCTCCCCCTCTCTTGATGTTAATATTCATCGCTCTCATCATCAAAACGAGGCATTCCAAACCCAGGACCCATCGGACCCGCTCCATAAGGATTCATGAAGCCCTGTGGTCCCATCCCCATTTGATAACCTGGCTGCGGCTGGAATTGGTACATGCCAGGTCCGGACGGATAACCTTGTGGTGCATGAGGAGGATAACCCGCTCCCATTAAACCGTAAGGAGTGCCCATAGAACCTCCGCAACCACAGTCATTTCCCATCCCCTTGACGCCCTGCTTAGGGAACAATGGCGGCTGCTGCATTCCACCTACCTGCGGCATTTGTGGCGGCATTTGATTTTCCATCATTCCACCCACTTGCGGCATTTGATGTGGCATTTGTCCTTGCATCATTCCGCCCACCTGTGGCATCATCGGCATCTGACCTTGCATCATTCCGCCCACCTGCGGCATCATTGGCATCTGACCTTGCATCATTCCGCCCACCTGCGGCATCATTGGCATCTGCCCTTGCATCATTCCGCCTACCTGTGGCATCATCGGCATCTGCCCTTGCATCATTCCACCTACCTGTGGCATTTGTGGTGGCATCTGATTTTCCATCATTCCGCCTACCTGTGGCATTTGTGGCGGCATCTGATTCTCCATCATTCCACCCATCTGCGGCATTTGTGGCATTGGCATTTCAGATGATTCTTCATCCATCATGCCGCCAACTTGAGGCATCATTTGATTATCCATCATTCCGCTTACCTGGGGCATTTGATTATCCATCATTCCACCTACCTGTGGCTGGTAAGGCATCTGATCTTGCATCATGCCGCCGACTTGAGGCATATATGGCATCGGCGGATAACCATGAGGCATTTGCCCATATGGAGGACACCAGCCAGGACCAGGCATTACAGGAGAGATCGGCGTTCCATAAAAGGTAGGCCCTGCCTCTGATTCAGGCGATACCTGTGGCTGCATATTCGCTGGCATATTTTCATCCATTACTGGACTTAATGGCATTTGCATATTCTGTTCAAATGACGATGATTCCAAATCTGCCATTCCCATTCCAGGCATCATACCAGGGTATTGGCCAGGATAATTCATCGCTCCCTGCACCTGAGGATACGGCATCATCTGTTGAGTTCCTGGGTAACCATATCCAGGACCTGTCATGGACGGGGCACCAGGATAACAATTATATGGATAAGGGATCATTGGCTGTTGGTAACCTCCTTGGATAAATGGCATCATTGAAGGTGATTCATCCATGAAATCATTCTTTTCAATTTTAATATTTGGTTTAATTTCCGATTTCACGCTTGGTTTCACTTCTGCTTTTGGCATTGGCTTCGCTTGAGGTTTAACCTCTGGTTTCACTTCAGGTTTGATTTCCGGGAAAATATTCTCTGGCTTTGGCGGGAGCTGTGGCTTAAGCTGTGCTTTGGGCTGTTCTTTAGGCAGTGCCTTTGGCTGTTCTTTGGGCTGTGCCTTTGGCTGTGGCTGTGGCTTTGGCGGGAGCTGCATGTTTGACATATTCAACATGTAGTAATTGTTGATATCGATTTCAGGCATGATCTGTTTCGGCATTTTAGGGGTATATGGTTTCACTGCTTCTTCTTTTTTTATTGGCTTAGGTGCTTCTTGTTTTGGCAATTCCATTTTTGGAATTTCCATTTTTGGCTGCTCTTTGACTGGAGCTTCCTTAGGCAGTTCCTTCACAGGTGCCTCTTTCTTCACTTCAGGCATTGATATAGGTTTCTCTTTGGCAATCGGCATTTCCTTTTTGCCACCCATATTGATTTTTGCTTGAGGCGTTCCACCGGAAATTGGAGCTTCTTTCTTTATGTTACCTCCACCAGTTGGAACTTTTATTTTCATACCGGGCATAATCATATCAGGGTTGCTGAGCTGAGCATTCATCTTTTTCAGCTCTTCAAAGTTCACGCCGTACTTCTTGGCGATCTTCCAAAGAGTATCCCCTTTCTGTACGATATGGAGCTTCATTCTGATTCCCTCCTATGGCATAAGTCCATATATTGTATGTGGGTGTGGGCATTTTGCTAACAATCTTCAAAAAAACTTATGCTTCACTAGTTATAAATATGTTTCAACAAGCGACATTAAGCTTTTCCAAAAATAAAAATTCCTCCCCAATCGGGAAGGAATTCGTTTTAAGATTGATGCAGCATTCGGTTGAGAGCAAGCTTGGCATTTTCCGATGTGCCTGCTTCCACGTTAATGATATTGCATTCCTTCCCTTCCATAATAGAATCAAGGCTCCATGACAGATGCTGAAGGTCAATCCTGTTCATCGTCAAGCATGGACACATATGCGGGTTCAATGAAACAATATTTTTATCTGGATGCTGTGCAATCAGGCGGTTCACTAAATTCATTTCCGTGCCGATTGCCCATTCCGATCCTGCAGGTGAAGCTTCAATTGCGTCAATAATATAATTGGTCGACCCAGCCATGTCAGATAGCCGGACAACCTCGTGCCTGCACTCAGGATGGACAATGATTTTCATATTCGTATTTTTTTTTCGGACGTTTAAAATATTTTCAACGGTAAAATTCTCATGGACAGAGCAATGCCCTTTCCAAAGAATAACCTTCACTTTCTCGAGCGGCCCTTCAAACTCGAGGTTGTTCTCAATGGGATTATATATAGCCATTTCATCCAAACCAATTCCAATATTATAAGCTGTGTTCCTTCCTAAGTGCTGATCAGGAAGGAAAAGGATCCGTTCCTTTTGGGTAAAAGCCCATTGCACCATTTTTTCAGCATTGGAAGAAGTAACTGTGGCACCGCCATTTACCCCTACGAAAGATTTGATCGCGGCAGTGGAATTTACATATGTCAATGGAAGTATTGTATCGCCAAACAACATCTGGAGGCATTCCCATGCCCGCTCAGTCTGATATATATCGGCCATATCGGCCATCGAACAGCCTGCCCGCATATCTGGCAAGTATACTTTTTGATTGTCCCCTGTGAGAATATCGGCCGTTTCCGCCATAAAATGAACACCACAAAACACGATATGCTCAGCGTCCCTGTTTTCCGCTGAAAGCTGCGCTAGCTTCAGTGAATCACCAGTAGCATCAGCAAATTGTATGACTTCATCTTTTTGATAATGGTGTCCAGGAATGAATAACTTCTTTCCCATTTTCATTTTTATATCCCTGATCAGGGCTTCCAGTTCCTCTACAGACATGTCCCTGTATTTTTCAGGAAGCATTCTGGCTTTCGATTCAAGCGCCTCCAATAGATTCATGAATTCATCCCCCTTTTATTCCGGTATCACTTTTGCACTAATATCCAACGACTTAACAGAATGCGTCAGGAAGCCGAGGGAAATATAATCTACCCCGCAATTACGGTAGCTGTGCAGATTTTCAAGAGTGATGCCGCCAGAAGCTTCTGTTAAAATTCCTTTTGGAACAATGCCAATCCATTCTGCTATTTCTTCCGGTGTCCTGTTATCAAACATGATGCAGTCGGCCTTTGCTTCTATTGCTTCCTTAAGCTGGGCTTCTGTCTCAATCTCCACTTCAACCTTCACCATATGGCCAAGACTTGATTTCACTGTTTCTACGGCACCGCAGATTGATCCTGCAAATGAAATATGATTATCCTTAATCATGACAGCATCATATAATCCATAGCGGTGGTTGTATCCGCCTCCGCATCGGACGGCATATTTTTCAAGCATCCGTAAACCAGGTGTTGTTTTTCTCGTATCACAAATTCTTGTTTTTCCGCTGTCTAACACAGATACGGCTTGGTGAGTTTTCGTCGCTATACCGCTCATCCGTTGCACAAGATTAAGAACAACCCTTTCTGCTTTAAGCAAAGCGGAAATTTGGCCGGATATCGTCGCGAGCTCTTGCCCCTTTTTCACATGAGCCCCATCCTTAGCCATCATATTGACCTGACAGTTTTCATCCATTATACGGAATCCTGTGTTGATCACCTGTTCTCCACAGAAAATTCCCTCCTCTTTCGCAAGAAAAACCATACTTCCTTCTTTTCCATTTCCGAATATCAACTCACTGGTGACATCACGGTCGCCAATGTCTTCAATAAAAAATTGTTCAAGTAGCAAGCGGAGTTTGATTGTATTCATGCTTCCCATCCTTTACTTTTTTTCGTTGGTGGACGATCCGTTTTTTCATCCAATTCGCATTATCTTCATTTGGAAAGTCATCCCTGAAATGACCGCCCCTGCTTTCTGTGCGTTCAAGTGCTGAATCTGTGATCAGGCAGGCTGTAATGTACATAAAGAATTGTTTAATTTGAGCAGCTGACATTTGCTCAAGAGGAGCTTCCATCCATTCATCGAAACTGAACTGCTCAAGCCATTCCTTTTGGGCTGTCAGCATTGCTCTTGTCCGAACAATTCCTGTTCGGTCCATCATCGTTCTTTTTAATTCTTCGATTTCAGGGAGCTCCCCCAATGGACGATATAATTCTATCTTTACAGCATCAGATTTTTTAGTATTTTTATATACGTCCGGAGTATGATTAATCCATTCTGCAAGTCTGCAGCCAATGAACATCCCTTCAAGCAAAGAATTGCTCGCTAACCTGTTCGCTCCATGTATCCCTGTGCAAGCGACCTCTCCAATTGCATACAATCCTAGAATATTTGTGCGTCCCAGCAAATCAGTTTTCACGCCTCCCATGATAAAATGGCTGCCTGGCACAACTGGAATCAGCCCCTTATCAATCTCCACGCCATTTTCTGCGCAAAGCTGGCTGATGGTCGGGAACCGAATGCCGAAATCCTCAATTTCAGTAATATCCAAGTAGATTTGAATTTCCTTTTTTAAATACTCATAAATGGTTTGGGAAACGATATGCCTCGGAGCAAGATCCATTAAGGGATGAATATCTTCCATGATCCTTTGTCCCTCGCCAGTGACAAGGACTGCCCCTTCACCTCGGACAGCCTCGGAAATTAGACCTCTCGTGCTGCCATTCATATATAGAAGCGTCGGATGGAATTGGATGAACTCCATATCTGCCAGTTCGGCTCCAGCTCTATAAGCAAGTGCCATGCCATCACCGGTAGCGGTTTCAGCATTTGAAGTAAAAGAATAAAGCTGGCCGCATCCCCCCGTAGCAAGAACTACGTGATCTGCATAATAAACTTCATTCTCCCCATCCGAGGTCTTCGCTTTTACTCCAATACATGTATCCATCTGATCATTTAAAATTAATTCATAGACATAAACCTTTTGCTCAATCGAAATATTTGAACCAAGGGTAGAACTAAAGAAATCCACCATATGCTTCCCAGTGGCATCACCGCCGCTATGGACGATTCTTTTCATACTATGCGCACCTTCCAAACCTAGTTGCAGCCCTCCATCCTGATCCTCATCAAATCTGCATCCGGCCTGCCAGATACCTTTAATTAAATCAGGTGCTTCTTTCGTCATTGCTAGCACAGCTTCTGAATCATTATGGTGGCCGCCTGCTTCCAGCGTGTCCAGATAATGAAAATAAGGATCATCGTTTATCCCGATTGCTGCCGCAATTCCTCCCTGCGCCAAATAAGAGTTACACGTATTCCACTCCAACTTTGTGAGAATAATCACATTCAATTTCTTTGTTAATTTATTGGCTAATTGCAACGCGGCAATTCCGCTGCCAATGATGATTACATCTGTTTGTTTCATATTTTTGCTGCCTCCTGTGTTAACAGGTGTCTTGACATATATATTTACACAGTTTTACACTGTTGACAAGAACTTTTAACAATTAACTATTTTTATAGCTTTTAATTAGTTGGTTACATGGAGTTTATTTAATATGTCAAATGGATACGGAGACAATTATGAAATATTTCGATTATGCTGCAACATGCCCGCTCGACCGGGAAGCAGCGGAGATTTATATCCAAACAGGAACTGAACACTTCGGTAACAGTCAGAGCCTCCATGATATGGGCAGTACTGCCGAAAATATATTGGAAGTTTGCAGACGGGAATTCTCCAACCTACTTGATGTAGAATGTGCGGGTATTTTTTTTACCAGTGGAGGCTCAGAATCCAATTATCTAACTATAATAGCCCTCCTTTCTGCTTTAAGAAAAAAAGGCAAACATATCATTACAGGTGCAGCTGAGCATTCATCCGTCTATAATCTTATGAAAAAGCTGGAAACAGAGGGGTGGGAGGTCACTTACCTTCCTCTAAACAGAAGAGGGCAAATTGAATATGACAGTGTAATAAAAGCTGCCAGGAAGGAAACTGTGCTCGTCTCTATTCACCATGGAAACCCTGAAATCGGCACGCTGCAGCCACTTGAAGCCATCGCCGCTTTCTGCAAGAGCCAAGATGTTTTGCTCCATAGTGACTGTGTACAAACTTTTGGCAAAATTCCTATTGCCTCCATAGCAGGGTCCGTTGACGCGCTTTCTATTTCCGGTCATAAATTTTACGGTCCAAAAGGAACCGGGGCTGCTTATATCAATCCCAGGCTTGCATGGAAACCTTTGATTGCCGGTACAACGCATGAAAAAGGATTCAGGCCAGGAACTGTAAATATCCCAGGAATTGCAGCGATGACAACGGCTGCACAAAAAGCTCATTTGATAATGGAAACAGAAACCGTCCGTTTGAGGAAGCTAAGGTCCCTTTTCCGGGAAACATTGTCAGATAGGACAGACAGGGTTCAGATATTTGGGGATGATGAAGCTTTTCAAATTCCAGGTATTCTAGGAATGAGTATTAAGGGAATTGAGGGGCAATACGTAATGCTTGAATGCAATCGCAAGGGGTATGCTATCTCGACTGGTACAGCGTGTCACACAGGAATGGTTTCGCCAGCGAAAACAATGACAGCAATGGGCATAACAGGTAAAGAAGCCAAAGAGTTTTTCCGAATTTCATTTGGGAGAGAGACAAAAGCCGAGGATGTAGAAGCACTTGCAAAAACAATTGCCGAACTCTCCTTACATGCCTCCGCCTTTTAAATTCCTCTTTATTTATGGTAAAATTCTCAAATGAAGAGATAGAAGGAGAGGATCGGATTTATGAAGGAACCTACGAAAATCCTCGGGGACGAGCGCCGGGCATTTATCCTAAGCAGGCTGCAGGAAAGCAGGGAACCAATTACCGGAAGTGAGCTTGCATCCATAACAAATGTAAGCAGACAGGTCATCGTTGGTGACATCACCTTGCTTAAAGCAAGGAATGAACCAATCATTGCAACCAGCCAGGGGTATATTTATATGCATGCCTCAAATCCAACTGGAGCGGTAAGAACCATTGCCTGTTCCCATACTCCAGAACGGACAGAGGAAGAACTCATCCTTCTCGTAGATCATGGTGTCACCATAAAGGATGTCAAAATCGAGCATCCAGTCTATGGGGACTTAACCGCTTCAATCATGGTATCGAATCGATACGAAGTGAAACAATTCATGGAAAAAATCCGTGCTACTAATGCCTCCTACTTGTCAGAGCTTACAGAAGGCATACATTTGCACACAATTTCCGCGCCAACAGAAAAAGCGCTGGATGAAGCAGAAGAAGCACTTAGAAAAGCTCATTTCTTGGTTGATTTGGAGTAGAGACAGAGACGTTTTTATGGGAAAGGTCTGGTATCACTTTATTGGGACATCGATGAAACGGTTTTAAGGCTTTGAAGTGGTCCGATTAATCTTATTGAGACATCAACATGGCGTTTTTTGTCTTTGGATTGTTCCAATCAGTCATATTGGAACATCGACATGTCGTTTATAGGCTTTAGATTGTTCCAATGAGCCTTATTGGAACATAATCATGCCGTTTTCAGGCTTTGGATTGTTCCAATGATTCATTTTAAAACTACATATTGCTGATTTTTACAGTTAAAGAATTTTGTTACTTGATTTCTTTTACCAACCTAAAAAAGATCCATCAATGATGGATCTTTTTTAGATTCTATGGCTTGTGTAGCTTCCGAGAAGCTTGACACTGCAGCCTAAGGCTTCGAGTTCAGCAATGGCTCCAGGAATCAGTACTTCATCCATCTTCAAGTTAATATCGATGATGAAAAAGTATTTTCCGAGCCCGGTTTTCATCGGCCTTGATTCGATTTTTGACAGATTGAGCTTTCTCCATGAAAAAGCAGATAACACTTGATGCAGAGCACCAGCCTGGTCAGAAGGCAGGGTGATCATCAATGTGGTTTTATAGTCATCAGATGGTTTAAGGTTGATGGTGTGCCCTTCCTTCGCAAGAATAGCAAACACAGTATGATTATAGCTGTAATCATGGATGTTTTCTTTCACCATGGCAAGTTCATATTCCTCTGCTGCCAAACCATTCGCGATTGCCGCGATGTTCATCTCTGGGTGGTCTTTTACATAATTTGCAGCGGCAGCCGTTGATGCCATATTTTCCAGCGGTGTTCCTTTGAATTCTTTATGCAGGAATTTATGGCACTGCGCCAGTGCATGAGGATGGCTGTAGATCAGTTCAGCCTTATTCCATTGATCTATGTTTGCTTTATGTACAAGCAGATGCTGCCTGATTGGAACAACTGCTTCACCAGCTATAACCAATTCAGACTCATGAACCAAATAATCAATCGTTATATTCACGGAACCCTCAATCGAATTTTCCAGCGGGACAATCGCTGCATCAATCTCGCCTGCAGCCGCCGCATCCATACATTCAGGGATGCTTACATAGGGAGTCCTTTCAGCATCACTGAACAGCTGGCGTGCCGCGAGATCTGTAAATGTCGCCTTCGGACCAAGATATCCAATTTTCAAGCCAATCCTCTCCCCCTGCAGCCAGTACAATTATGCACCGGAACCAAGCACTTCTACTTTCTCTACAAATTCCAGCCTTTTCAATCTTCCAAGCAGTTCGTCCAATTCGACTTTCATTTCAGTAACATTCAAGCTCAAAGTAACGTTCGCTCTCCCCTGTAACGGGATTGTCTGATGAATGGTCAGCACATTACATCCAGAAGCCGCTACAATACCTAACAGTTCCGACAGAGTTCCCGAACGATCTTCGAGCTGAAAAAAAAGTGTAATGATGCGTTCTTTCACAATTGTATGGAATGGGAATACAGTGTCACGGTATTTATAAAAAGCACTACGGCTTAAATCCACCCGCTGTACTGCATCCCAAACTGATTCTGCTTTTCCCCGTTCAATCATTTCCTTCGCATCAAGCGTTTTCTTCATCGCTTCAGGCAGCACATCTTCCCGAACAAGGAAAAACTTTTTATCCAATTGATTTTGTTTCATGTTTCCACCCCATCAGAAGTGCGTAAGCGCCTGATCAGCAAAGATGATTTTTATATAGATGTACAAGGCCTACTCAACAAATTCGAATTCATACTCAAGAAGTTTAACTGTATCTCCGTCTTTTGCTCCTCTTTCGCGGAGGGCATCATCGATACCCATTCCACGCATTTGACGGGCAAAACGTCTAATTGACTCTTCACGTGAGAAATCAGTCATTTTGAATAGTCTCTCAATGCTATCACCGGAAATGACAAAGGTACCATCCGGTTCACGGTCAATTTGGAATTCTTGTTCTGCTTTTTCATGCTTATACATAACACGGTTAACTTCTGTATCTTCTTCTTCCACTTCTTCGATAAGAGGGAACTCCGGAGTCTTTTCAACTAAATCGGCAACTGAAAAGACAAGTTCACGCAAGCCTTCACGTGTGACTGCAGAAATTGGGAAGATTGGATGTGCATCGCCAATCTTTTCTTTAAACACTTCCAGGTTCTCTTCTGCATCTGGCATGTCCATTTTATTCGCAACGATTACCTGCGGCCTTTCTGTCAGCCTTAAGTTATATTCTTTTAATTCATTATTAATTGTTAGATAGTCCTCATAAGGGTCGCGGCCCTCAGTTGCAGCCATATCGATTACGTGGACGATGACGCGTGTCCGTTCAATATGACGCAAAAATTGATGGCCAAGACCTACACCTGAATGCGCTCCTTCAATAAGGCCCGGCAAATCAGCAAGCACGAAGCTTCTGCTGTCTTCTGTTTCTACCATACCTAAGTTAGGTACGATTGTTGTAAAATGATATTCTGCAATCTTAGGCCTTGCCGCAGAGACTACAGATAATAACGTTGATTTTCCAACACTAGGAAAACCGACAAGTCCTACATCAGCAAGAAGCTTCAATTCCATGACAATGTCTTTTTCCTGTCCAGGCTCTCCCTTTTCAGAAAGTTCAGGTGCCGGGTTGGATGGAGTTGCAAAACGTGAATTTCCGCGTCCGCCACGTCCGCCTTTAGCGATGACAGCCTGCTGGCCGTGCTCGACCAAATCCGCAATAACTTCCCCAGTTTTCGCATCAGATACAATTGTTCCAGGTGGAACTTTGACAATCATATCCTTTGCATTTTTACCGTGCTGATTTTTAGACATCCCATGCTCACCGCGAGGGGCCTTGAAATGGCGCTGATACCTGAAATCCATCAATGTACGAAGTCCTTCTTCTACCTGGAAGATTACATTGGCGCCGTTACCGCCGTCGCCGCCGGCTGGACCGCCGTTTGGCACATATTTTTCACGACGAAAAGCAACCATACCATCGCCGCCGTCGCCGCCTTTTACGTAAATTTTTACCTGATCGACAAACATTATGTCATTACCACCTGTCTGATTTTTGTTAATTAAAATGATTGACGGTTTAATACTCATCAAAGAAGATCAGCATTTTTTATGTTTCCCTAGAGTGAATCCATAAAAACTTCAATCGTCAATTCGCCATCAATTACCCCGTCTGAAATGACTTTCATTCCTTTATTGGGCTTATGGGCTAAAAAGTTTTGAATACGATTTTTATCATTTATTATTCCGCTAAAATCAAAAAAGAACCCAATACCATTATCCTGTGGATCGATTGTGACGGAAAGATGATTTTCCTGATAACGTTCAATTGAAGAATTCAGCGTTTCAAACAGCAGCTCTGTCCAGCTAGCCAGCTGCTGATCATCTAGTCTGTGGAAGTTTTGGGAGTCCATCACTTCATATTCCAGCTGAAAAAAATGATTCTCCCAATTGCAGGTTAACAACTTTGAGGCAAATTGAGGAAGATTTAAATTAGATAGCTTTGCATCCTGCCTGGCTTCCATGATAATTTCTTCAATGATATCTTTAGCCCGATCCACTTTGTTCAGAGATAGATTGCCTTTAATTAATTGAAGCTGATTCATCCAATCATGGCGCGCATGGCGCAAAACCTCGATTGTATCCCACTCTTTTTTCATAAACATACTCCCTACTCATAAGACTGCTTGGTGTTAGTATAACAAAAAAGCCATACTGCGTAAGTAATTATGTATTATAAAAACCTTGCTCTGTTAACCTTAACTGTTGATTTCCGCTCCAATCAACAGGATTTAAAACCCCTCATTAATGGTTAACAGAGCGAAAAAACAAGAAAACCCTAACCGCAGTGGTTAGGGCTTCTCTTTGGCTTACGCTTCTTGAGCTGCAGGATAAACACTTACTTGCTTGCGGTCACGGCCAAGACGTTCGAATTTAACGACGCCGTCAACCTTAGCGAATAGAGTGTCATCTCCACCTTTACCCACGTTTACACCTGGGTAGATTTTAGTTCCGCGCTGACGGTAAAGGATAGAACCACCAGTTACGAATTGACCATCTGCACGCTTAGCGCCAAGACGCTTAGAGATTGAGTCACGTCCGTTCTTAGTTGAACCTACACCCTTCTTAGAAGCGAAGAATTGAAGATCTAATCTTAACATTTTGTTCCACCTCCTACTTTTTGAAGGTTAATTTTATGTGCTTTCCGTACTCTTTTTCCATCGATTGCAATGTAATGACCATGCTTTCAAGGAGTAATTGGATTTTCTCCTGTGTTTCCTCCGGCAAATTGTCGGGGATTTCACAGCGGAGAAAACCATCCGCGCCTTGTTCAATGTCCGGGGTGACACCTGTCAATCCAATGATGGAATTGACTGTCCCAATCGAGATGGTCGAAACACCTGCGCAGACAATGTCACTGCCATGGGCAGCGAATCCAGCGTGGCCGCTAATCGTAAACGAACGGATGCTTCCGGATTTTGTACGATTAATCGTTGCACGAATCATGGTAATCTGCCTTAATTAAGCGTTGATCTTTTCGATAACAACTTTAGTGTAAGGCTGACGATGACCTTGCTTTTTACGATTGTTCTTTTTCGCTTTGTACTTGAAAACGATGATTTTCTTTTGACGGCCATTCTTTTCGACTTTAGCTGTTACAGTTGCGCCTTCAACTACTGGGCTTCCAACCTTAACAGTATCGCCACCTACAAAAAGAACCTTGTCAAAAGTTACAGTTTCGCCTTCAGCAGCGTTTAGCTTTTCAATGTAGATTGCTTGTCCTTCTTCTACCTTTACTTGCTTGCCGCCAGTTTCGATAATTGCGTACATTCCATTGCACCTCCTCATTAGACTCAGACTCGCCATCAGCAGGCGTTTGCCAAAAGCAAAACTTAAATACCTGATGCGTGCGGTTGTAGCACGGGTGCTACAAACAATAACATTAAAATACTATCACATGCCGAGCAAAAGTGTCAACACAATAATAGATGTTTATATTATAGCATATATCATTCATTTCTGGGTGTTTTTTAAGATTGCTCTGCTGAAGCGCCGAATTTTATTATTTCGTAATAAGGCCGCTCCGCATTTGCAGTCGTGAATTTGATTTTCATTCCCAATACCTTTTCAAGCCTGGACTTATGAATACCCACTTCTCCGGAAAAATGGTCAATGACCTCTCTAGTTGCAGAAATAAGGACAGCTTCATGATCAGTCCCCTTATATTCCCACAGCTCTCTCTCAAGACGGTAGGCCATTGTTTCTGAACTGAGCACCTTACCCGAACCACTGCATGTACCACAAGTTTCAGTCAAAGTTTCATCGAGCGATTGCTTTGTCTTTTTCCTTGTCAGCTGGAGGATTCCGAGTTCGGTAAAGCCCACAATCCTCGTTCTGCGATCATCATGCAGCAATTCTTTGCGAATCACATTCAGGACCGTATCCCTGTCCTTGCTCTCCTGCATATCAATGAAATCAATTAGGATGATGCCGGCAAGATCCCTGAGCCTCATCTGTCGTGCCGCCTCCACTGCCGCATTCATATTGGTTTTAATGACAGTATCGCGTAAATTTGTCTTCCCAGAAAACTTACCTGTGTTCACATCGAAAACTGTAAGAGCCTCTGCAAGGTCAATGACCATATAAGCACCTTTTTCCAGCCAGACGATTCTCTTTAATAACCGCTCGATTTCCTGCTCTATTTTATAAAAAGAGAAAATATTTTCTTTGCCATTGTAAAAGCTGACCGTAATCTCATCTTTATTTAGAGGATTCAGCTTCTTCTTATATTCCAGGCTATCCACAATGACGGAGCCTTCTTTCATTAGTGAAATAGCTGCAGTGGCTTGTTCATAAAAATAATCCCGACTATAAACGATTCCAGGCTTTTTCATTCCACCTGCTAATGTAAGCATTTGTTGATATTCATACCGCTGCTGCTCGAGTTCATTCGCTATGACCTCCTCGGTCTGAGTGAGGCTTTCAGTCCTGAAAATCAACCCTTCATCTGCTGTTTTCAGCTCTTTAGCAAACTCCCGCCATCTTTCCCGTATTTCTGGCGTTTCTGCTTTTTTGGATACGGCGATATATTTGCCATTCGGCATGTACACCAGATGTTCACCCGGTATTTCAATAATTCCCGTCAACCTCGCACCTTTTGTCCCTGCTGCATCCTTTTCAACCTGGACAAGCAGCTTTTCCCCCTGATGAAGATAAGAAGAAATAGACCGGTTCGCCTTATTATCTTCCTCCGAGAGCACATGCCCAGGAAGCTTATCTCGTGACAGGAATCCGCTCACTTCTTCTCCAAAATTCACAAATGCCGCATTCATGCCGGGAATCACTTTTTCAACAATCCCTAGATAAATATTGCCGACAAGAGATTGCTGGCTTGGCTGCTCAATATATATTTTTTCAACAGCGCCATTTTTGATCAAGGCGAAGCGTTTTTCTCTGGATATGATATTTATAATTAACTGTTCCATGGACTCTCCCTATTAAATAAAAAAATGCAGCAAGAAAAAGCTCCCCGCTGCATTTATTATCCTATGTCAGTATGTGTAAAGCAAATCTCCTATTTTAGCAGACATCAGTTTTTCACTGAAAAAAGCATGAAGCAATTCATTCTCATCCATTACTGTCTCTTTGCCATTGACTTGCTTTATAATGATCGGATGCTTGCAGCCTCGCTGGAATTTTTCGAGGACCTGCCCCACCACTTCATTTTCTTCTACGTTGATTGGTTTAAGCTGCCTGAAATCTGCTTGTTTTCCATAATGCCTCTCCATAAGAAACCTCATGAAAATAAAGCGACGTTGCTTCCATTCATAATGAAGTGAAAAAGCCAGAAAACCGATGATTACCCAGACATTCAGGGTTAATGGCGCAAGGATCATGAGGACGATTGAAAAAATAGCCAATGAACCGATTGATAAATATATAGTCCTAAGATGGGCAATCTGGAAGGAAGAATTCATAGAAAAAAGAATAAAAATAAGTTTTCCTCCATCGAGCGGCCATATTGGCAGCAAATTGAACAATAAGACCATCCAATTGTATTCAATGAACAGGGAATGCCACTTTTCAGGAAAAATGCCATTCAGATATAATATATATGCGAGCCCGATCATCCATAAATGCTGAAGTGGCCCCGCCAGCACGACAATAAGCTCTTCTTTCAATGGCCGATTCCCATGCTCATCCATTTCAGCAACACCGCCGAAAGGCAGCAAGGCTATTTTCTTAATTCTCCACGAAAAAAAAGAGGCTGCAGCACCATGTCCCATTTCATGAACAAAAATAATCAGCAGCACCATCATCAGCTCTATAAAATGCGCGGTTGCGACAGCAAGTGCAATGACCATCCATAATAAAGGATGTATCTGTATTTTTCGTAATAATTCAGCGGTTTTATTCAAACTTAATCACCTGGACGGGATCGATGAAATCATCCCCTTTTTTTATTGCGAAATAAAACGATCCCTTTGTGCCGTCTGTGCTGTCCATAGCTGTCCCAACCTTTGTGCCTTTTGAGATATATTCATACAAATTCACATCAATTCCGTCCAAGTTCCCATACCATGTTTCACTCTTGTCTGCGTGCTGAACAATGACCGTTTTTCCAAATCCATCCTTCATTCCGACAAAATGAACAAGTCCTTCGTTCATTGCCTCAACTCCAGCACCCTTCCCAGTTTCAATCATGATCCTTTGACCGTTGTCTCCGAACTCCTCAAGAATCCTTCCTGAAGCAGGCAAAGCATACTCGTTTTGTTCAGACAATTCCTGCTTGTCTTCCTCCCCGGTATTTTTAGCCGGAAGAAGTGCCAATGGTTTGCCAAATTGCTCTTCATACCAATCAGAAACAGCAGCGAACTGGAATTCCTGTTCCATTGTTTGTTTTACATAGCTTTGAAACTTTTCTGCTTTTTCAGCTGGACTTCGGAAAAGGATTGCGATAACTAATACCAGGCATGCAGATGCAAGCACCTTAAATAAAAACACTTCTTTTTTGAATAATGGATGGTTTCCCTCTCCTGGCCCAATATCATAAGATGGAATCCGGTCAAATCCGTGCCGTTCCTCCTCTGAATAGAACAATCGGCCATGGTTCAGTTTATCCATTCTTTCCCGCTCTTTCTTCCTCTTTAACATTCTTTTGCGAATATCTTCCGATCTTGAGCTCATCCTATCCCCACCAATCCCCTTGTACTCAAAGTTAGTACAAGTTTATGACCTGTCCAACAAGAGTATGACAATTAGAGAGTTTATCTAGGAGAAGAGTTGTTAAACTGGAAGTTGGAATAAAAAAAGCACCCGCCCGGTATGCATGGAATGCAACCAAGGTCAGGCGCTTTTTACTAGCGGACTCCGAAAAACTTCTTTATTTTAGAGAATACACCTTTATTTTCAGTATCAAGCTGCTGCAATGGAACGGATTCGCCAAGGATTCTGCGGGCAATGTTCCTATAGGCTATAGACGCTTTGCTGTTTGGATTCAAGGCAATCGGTTCGCCGTGATTCGATGCCTTGATGACTTCATCGTCATCCGCGACGATTCCAATCAAGTCAATTGAAAGATGTGTTGTAATTTCATCTACATCAAGCATATCGCCATTTTTCATCATATGGGTGCGGATCCGGTTGATGACAAGCTTTGGCGCTTCAACATTTTCTTCTTTCTCAAGCAAGCCGATAATCCTGTCTGCATCCCTGACAGCGGATACTTCAGGAGTTGTGACAACAATCGCCTTATCTGCACCGGCAACGGCATTTTTATAGCCTTGCTCGATTCCTGCCGGGCAGTCAATAACGATATAATCATAGTCTTGCTTCAATTCATTGACTAATTTTTTCATTTGTTCTGGCTGGACGGCCGTTTTATCGCTTGTCTGTGCAGCTGGAAGCAAATATAGATGGTCATCAAAGCGCTTATCTTTAACAAGTGCCTGGTGAATCTTGCACCTGCCTTCGATCACATCTACAAGATCATAAATGATCCGGTTCTCCAGCCCCATAACAACGTCTAAATTACGCAAGCCGATATCCGTATCGACCAGGCAGACTCTTTTGCCTTGAAGGGCCAAAGCTGTACCTATATTAGCAGAGGTCGTTGTTTTGCCGACTCCGCCTTTTCCGGATGTAACTACAATCGCTTCTCCCATTTTAGAGGCCTCCTTCAAATCTAGTTAAATTAGGTCTTTTTCGCATTAAAACTTGCAATCTATCAACGACAATCTGTTGATTATCAGATATGTAAGCACATTCCATAACCCTATTCTCTTCATCGGGCACTTGGTCTGGAGCACGGTTGATGCAATCACTGATTCTTAATTGAGACGGTTTCATAACTGATGCCGCAATCACTGCTTCATCATTCCCTTCAAAACCAGCGTGCGCAATCCCTTTAAGAGTGCCCATAATAAAGATATTTCCCGTTGCCTTAACTGTGCCTCCAGGATTGACATCTCCAATCAGCAGCAAATCTCCGACTATTTCAAGGATCTGGCCTGAGCGAATAACCTTTGCCACAGGGACAATTTCTGTTTCCTGTCTTTCCCGCTCAGCTTCTTCCTTTGTAATCACGTTCGTTTCAAGATCCTCAACGATTAAATTCCTCTTTTGGCGAATCAGATCCTTCAACTCTTCCTGCTGTTCCTGAGTAAGATATCTATTTCCTGCCTTCACCTTTACGGACAGCAATTGCTGTTCCTCTTGGACACGGGAGGAATTGGAAAGCTTTCTGTCGAGTTCTTTTTTTAATTCCTCGTAGGAGCAAGTATCATTCAAATGGAGCGTGAGTCCATCTTTCGTCCCTTTAATTGTCACATTTTGTGTTTTTTTCATACGGATGTTCACCTCAATGGTAAAAGAAATTCGACAAGCATCCGTCAAATTCCTTTATTTGAATAGGCAGGATAGAGATTTTTCTCAATCATTGCGCAGCCTGTCAGCAGCATTTTCGAACTGCCTTTTGAATGGATATGCGGCCAATACGATAAATGCAAGGTTCAAGATCAATGTTGGCACAAACCTAATACTGACATAGGTCGAAAAGTCCAGATTCGTTATATTAATCAAATGCATTAACTCGTAGACCCCCACCTCAAGAAGGGCTATGCCCATGATTGTCAGGGCAGAAACAATCAAAATATTTATCTGCAGGATCCTGAGCAAATTGGCAAAAAGATATGCTATGAATGGGAACAGGAATAGATAGATCCCAATGATTTCTGTATATACAACATCAAAAAGCAGACCAAAAATTAAACCATATAAGATTCCATGCTTAGGGCTTAAATAGGCCGTCAAAAACAAGATGCCGGCCATTAGGAAGTGAGGCGCAAGAACGCGGTCACTATTAAATAATTCAGCTGGAAGAAGTTCGACAAAAACACTTTCCAATATAAATAACAGGGCGAACAGGGCAGGCAGCAAGAAACGAATCAATTGCCTTCCTCCTTGTCTTCGCCATCTTCAGTAAAATCGCTGAAATCTACAGCAGCCATTGATTTTTTAACGACCATCACATGCTCTAGATCATATAAATCAGCTTCTGGTTTGATATAGGCTGTTTGATTGAGGCCAAATTCATCAGGTACTACCTTTACAACCTTACCAATTGGCAGATCTTTAGGGAAAACTCCACCCAAACCTGATGTAATGACGTTCTGTCCCTTTTTCACCTTGGCGTCATAAGGAAGTCCTTTCAATAAAAGAAGCTCCTTTTCCTTATCATAGCCGTCAATTGTACCATGCAGCTCTTTTTCTCCCTGCAGAAGAGCTGAAATGCGGTTTGTAGGGTCCAGTGCGCTGACCAGCTGTACAGTTGATGAGAATGGAGTCGTGCTTTTTACTTTACCAATCAATCCCCTTGCAGTAATCACGGCCATATTTTTTTCAATACCCTGGGATTTGCCTTTATTGATGATAATAAGCTCGTTCCAGCGATCAGGGCTTCTGGCAATCATCACAGCCTGGATTGGTTCAAAGTCTGAAAGTGACTCTTTTTTATCTAAAATTTCCTGAAGCTCCTCGTTGTCTTTTTCAAGGGAATATACTTTAGCTTCAAGTCGGGCCATATCATCAAGTCGTTTCTTTAATTCTTTGTTTTCCTGATATGTATTTTGCAAGTCTTGAAGGTTTTCAAATAAACCGGCAACATAATGCGCAGGTCTGGAAACAAGGGATTGAACCCAGCTAGTTGAATCTTTTACGAACTGCTCGGGCCAAGTCAATTCTTCCCTTTCCCTTAAAGAAAAGCCAATCAATGCCACGAGGACTATAATGCTCACAAGCAGCATTATCAGGCGTTTGTTAAAAAAGAACTGTGGCATGATTTACACCTCTACAATCTTAAAAATTATGATGACAAGAGAGCAGGGAAGTAGGATGGATTCCCGCTTCCCCTTTCTTTTTTCATCTTGATTCTTTTGCTTTATTCTTGAACAGATCGATATGATCCAATGCCTTGCCTGTCCCAATTGCGACACAATCAAGAGGATCTTCGGCAATAAGTACCGGCATTTTTGTTTCTTCGCTGATTACCTTATCGAGATTGCGCAGCAAAGCGCCTCCTCCAGTAAGGACGATTCCTCGGTCCATAATGTCTGAAGCAAGTTCAGGCGGGGTCTTTTCAAGTGTTAACTTAACGGCGTCGACAATTGCATATACTGTGTCATGAAGTGCTTTCGCAATTTCAACAGCAGTGATTTCAATTGTCTTAGGAAGACCTGTCAGTAGGTCGCGTCCGCGGATTTCCATGTTTTCGATGCCTTCTGCGTCACCAGCTGAACCAACTTCCATTTTGATTGTTTCTGCTGTTCTTTCACCGATCATCAGGTTGTACGTCTTGCGGATATAATTGATGATTGCGTCATCCATCTCATCGCCAGCGATACGAACCGATTGGGATGTCACGATACCGCCAAGTGAAATGATTGCCACTTCAGTCGTTCCGCCCCCGATATCTACAACCATGCTTCCAGTAGGCTCCCAAACTGGAAGGTTTGCCCCGATTGCTGCTGCAAACGGTTCCTCAATCGTAAAAGCATCCCTTGCCCCAGCCTGGCGTGTCGCATCAATGACCGCACGTTCTTCAACAGCCGTGATTCCCGATGGCACGCAAACCATGACATATGGCTTACCTGCAAAAAAGCCTTTATTCTTGGTAGCCATTTTAATATAATACTTCATCATCGTTGCCGTTGTTTCATAATCAGCAATTACTCCGTCCTTCATAGGTCTTAAGGCTACAACATTCCCCGGTGTACGGCCGATCATATTTTTAGCGTCGTTACCTACTGCTACGATATTCTTAGTATCAGTTTGAAGTGCCACAACGGATGGCTCTCTCAGGACAATTCCTTTTCCTTTTACATAAACGAGTGTATTAGCGGTCCCTAAGTCAATCCCTAGGTCTCTAGTTCCAATTCCAAACATGGTTGTATCTCCCCTTCTGAACATAAATGCAATAAAAGAACAGGCAATCTATTTACAAAGTAAGATGATTGTTTTTTTAGCAGATTTTTTGACAAAAAATTTAATTGTGTCCGCAAAAATCATAAATTATATTATATCTCAACGTCAATCAAAATCCTAGTATCATACATACCCTTTTTCCTTTAAACTAACATATTTATTTTCCCCAATGATTAAATGGTCTAGCAATTCAATTCCGACAATTTTTCCCGATTCCGTCAGCCGCTTCGTTACCTCAATATCCTCCCTGCTAGGAGTAGGATCTCCTGAAGGATGATTATGGACACAGATGACGGAGGCAGCAGACCTGCGGACAGCTTCCTTGAATACCTCGCGCGGATGCACGATCGAGGCATTCAGGCTACCAATGAAAATCGTCTGTCTGTGAATGACCTGATTTTTTGTATTTAAATAAAGACATACAAAATGCTCTTGAGTCAGGAAGCGCATATCGTTCATCAAGTATTTTGCGCCGTCTTCAGGCGAGCGGATGACATAGCGTTCATCAAGAGTATGGTTTGCGATCCGCCTGCCAATTTCAACAGCAGCAAGGACATGGATCGCTTTCGCTTGTCCAATCCCTTTTATTTGCGTCAATTCTTCAAGAGTAGCATCTTTTAACAGACGAAGGCCCTCAAACTGGGAAAGCATGCGGTTTGCAAGCTGCAGGACTGATTCTTCTCTTGACCCTGTTCCGAGCAGCAGGGCAAGCAATTCATGATTCGACAGGCTCTGGGGACCGTTTTGGACAAACCGTTCCCTTGGCCGTTCGTTTTGCGGATAATCTCTGATCATTAATGAATTTGATGACAATTGGTCTTCCTCCCAGTCAATAAATTATGACGAGGGAAGTGTAGAAGAAGTTTCTGTGGCATTCTTTTTAATAAGGAAGGATGTAACCGATCTTTTGAAGCTCCCGGATCAATCTTGATACTGGCAGCCCCATAACAGTGTAATAGTCACCATTGATTTCTTTGACAAGCATGCTTCCAAAACCCTGTATTCCATAGCCGCCTGCTTTATCAAATGGTTCACCGCTCTTTATATAAGTGTCAATTTCTTCATCTGACAAATCCCAGAACGTCACATCTGTTTTTTCATAAAAACGTATTTCCTTCTCTGGAGATATAATGGATACCCCCGTGTAAACTGAATGGGTATTTCCAGACAGCTTCCTGAGCATTTGAAAGGCTTCCTGTTCACTTCCAGGCTTGCCGAGGATCTCAGCTTCATGTACAACAACTGTATCCGAACCTATAACGAAACAATCCGGGTTGTTTGCAGCCACAACAGCTGACTTTCGTGATCCCAACTCCATTACTGCATCCGCAGGGCTTAATTCCTCACTAAAACTTTCATCAGCATCGCTGCTCGAGATTTCAAATTTCAAGCGGAGGTTTTCTAGAAGTTCTTTTCGCCGTGGAGAAGAAGAGGCTAAAATGAGGCGTTGCATATAATCACCTTTCTTTTTTATTTGCATCTAAGGGAGATACAAACTAATCGTAACAAACTTCCACACTGCAAACAATCTCTAGTATAGACTCTTTTCGTAAACTTTGTGGCTTTTTTGAATAATAATTTTTCTCAAAATCGATCTTTTTTAAATAAACTGCTTAAATGAACCCCTTCTATCGCCAAACTTGCGAAATTAATTAGGTATGAATTCAGAAAAAACGGCATAAAATTAGAGCTTTCAGCCAAATGCCGAAAGCTCTGTTAATTTGCACAATTTCCCGGAAAATATTCTGCTATAAGAATTCTGCATATTAAATGAAGTTGATTATTTAACAATGGATGAGTAGGCGGAGAGGAATGCCAGCAAATTCGTTTGCATTTCATCCAGCTGTTTTCCGTCTTTTGATTTTTGATAATCCGCAAATGATTTGCTTGCTCTTTCAATGCTGGCTTTAACCTTTAATATATTTTTATCCTTAACAGTCTTGTCTGGAATCTCACTTAACATGACTTGATACTCAACCATTTTTTTCTGGGTTTCTGGCGTCGCTGCATGTCCGCTTGATAGAATAGAATAAATCTCAGGGGCTTTCTCCAGTAATTTTGCTTCTTCTGCTGTTACATTGTCAGCCATGCCTCCTGGTATTTCAACTGGCTTGGCAAACACCTCTACCCCTTTTGACTTAAGGGTGTTACTAATTTCTTTAGCATCCTCAATGCTGCCTGCCGTCCCTAAGTAAATAGCGAACTGTCCATTGACCGGAAAGATTTCAGCCGATATTCCTTGTCCTGCCAATAGATTCCCGCGTTCCTTTGCTGCGTCCTCAGTAGTAAAAATTCCATTTTGCACAACAAAAGCAGGTATGCTAGTTAGTTTTGCAGAAACACTTCCTGCAACTTTACCCTCATCTGTTTTTTCCGGAGCAGGATTTACCTTTGAGATCTCAGGTACAGCTGGATCAGTATCAGCTGTCACAAATTTTAAAATGGTGACACCAAAAACCGTTCCAAGCAATACAGCGAAAAAGGTCGTAATAAAGATGGTGGAATAAAGACGATTCTTGCGTGAATTTTTCGGATTCCAAACTGAAATTCCGATATTTTTCTTTTGCTTCTTAGGCTGTTTTGGCGCAATCTTGTATTCCTTCACAACCTCCTCCTCAATAGGGTCTGGCAAAATCCAATCAAAGCTATCATCAGCTGATTCCTGAGAAGCTGCCGTTTCATTCAGTGCATCATCGCTAACACTTGGGACAAATTGGTTCTCGTCCACTTCTTTTATAGAATTTTTTTCCTCTTTCAGCGGTCGATCCTTGCCATTGATCTTGATCGTTATCGTCCTACCTTGCTTGTCCAATGCTCGTACCTCCTCCTTGCCCGTTCCTATTTTGCTTCATCCTATCATACAGGCAAAAAAAAATAACAAGACTTTTGTCGTCTTGTTATAGAATGCTTTCGTCAATTTTTTTATGGGTTTATTGTTCGTTGCTACCATTTCCTGTTGAAAATTCATCAGTCTCCATAATCTCTTCACTTTCAGCCTGTTGGTCTGATGTAACATTATCATCAGAATAATCGCCGAAGTTCGGGAATGGATTTCGTTTATTGGCTGGTTCAGGGGTTTCCACCTTAGGGTTATATTCCTTTAGATCAACCAGCCCTGGTAGATAAAAGATATTTACCGTAAGGGTCATCTCAAGCTTTTCTTGCTCATCTGACAAGGACATCATTTCCTCTGGTCCCCTAAATGCTATTGATTCTACCATTACAATTCTTTTTAAATTTTCCAGAGTATCGATGAATTTTTCCAAATCAAAATAATTATCAGCATTAACAACGATCGTCGCTGTTGTTTTTGCTAACCCCTCAGGCATATTTAATGATTCTTTCTGATCCTCATTTTTGGTGGTTCCGGGACCTTCCTGATTTGCCGATTGTACAGCTTTTGATGTACCTTCTTCTTGATTTGCGTCAATTTGAACAGTTAAGTCGCTTGACTCACCTTCTGTGAAATCAATTGATTCGATATAACTATTTGAAACAACCTCCGCCTTTTCAAGATCCAGAACAAACTGCTCAATCATAGGATCTACCGGAAGCAATGTTTGCATTTCCGCTGTACTGCTGAAATCACTGTCCTTTGCGGAAGCAAGACGGGCTGCCAGTGCTTCACCTAGCTGCTGTTCAGATTTCAACTGGCTTTCCTTCAACGATAGGCTAGTTTTAAGAGGATTCAAATAGAATAGAAAGGCTCCGAAATATAGTAACACTGCCAGCAAGGATGAAATTATTAGAATAATAATATGTTTTTTTTCCAGTCGGAGGTTCATGACTCATTTCCTCCTTCTAAAGCTGACTCACTGTTATGTTTAAAATATTGCGGTTTGAAAATGATCTTGTATTCAGCACTATACCTAGGAAGAATTTGTTCTTTTACATTATTAATTACAGTTCCAGATTCGCCTGCTACTTTCTCCTCTTCTATTGTTACAGCCTTAATGTTCAATAGTGTTGCTTCCTGAACCCATTCAGATTGTTTCAATGAGCTTAAATAAAAGGCTGTGTCTCTAGTAGCATCAAATTGAATCGTGATTAGGATTGAATCGGAATTGCTATATTCAAAGTTTTGGATAAATCCGCGCTCCGGAAGCAATGAAATGATATTTTGCATTAATGGCACAGTTTCAACAGGGTATTGTTCAGCCCATTTTAGAGCTGTCTGAAGTATTACTGCCGCATTGCCTGCTTCGACATCTGTCATTTTTGCCTGCTGTGCATCGTTCAACTTTTGAAGGGACTCGATTTGCTTTTCAATAGATACCATTTTGCTGTTATACCTGTTTCCCTGTATGTAAATGATCGATGAACTTACTGTGATAAATAATATAATTAAAATGGCAATAATAAGCTGTGAAGACTTTTTATGCTCTTTCTTAGGTAAAAGGTTAATCTCTACCAGCATCATTACACCTCTTTTAATCCTAGCCCGAGTGCCAGATTGAAGGCCCTTGGCAATTCTACAGCATCGGAATTCTGTATCTTGATTTTTATTGTATCAACAGGAATTCCAAACCTTTCTTTCATATCACTTAATACTCTATCGAGCATAGGATGATCGCCATTTACTAAAATGCGCGAAACCTCATTTTCCCCCTGGGTCAACGAATATCGATAAAAGTCCATGAGCTTAGCAATGTCTCGATAAATTTCTTCGAGTTGGAACGTCAATTCAGCAATTTCACCTTCATAAACTAGCTCCTGGCTCGTTTGATTGTCCCTGCCCCTCTTAACCTTCCAGCTCTCCTTAAGATCACCCGGAATGTGGCGCATGAAAACCGGAATCTGTTCCTCAAAGACGCACATACTTACCACATCAAGATCAAACTGGACAGTCAACAGGACCTCATTCCTAACGGCCATGTCACTTTGGTGAAAAAGACGATAAATCGCTAGCGGTGAAATATCTGCAGCTACCGGTTTAAGCTTCACGAATTTAAACAGGTCCGCGTACTCTGTAACATATTTTTCAGGAGCCGCAAAAACCAGGATTTCCTGTTTTTGATTTTCAACACCGAGGGAAATGGTATCAAATACTGGATCCTCAAAAGGCAAGTGAATGGTTGAGCCAAGTTCTAAATACAAATAACCATGGATTTCATCTTCCTTTACATCAGCAGGGATTGAAACCTTTCTGATGATGACAAGCGAATCAGGTACGGTAAACCGGATCTCCCTTTTTGCTATTTTCCATTCAGCAATACATTCATCCAGAATATTCACCAATGTGTCGAAGTCTTGAATTTTACCGTCCGTGATGATACCAGAAGGCAATAAACGCTGGCCATAATGATGTGGAATAACCGGGTTCTTCTGCTTTAGCTCAACGTACCGAATCGAATGGTCATTTAGCACAAGATTCATGAATTTGCTTCTGCCAGAAAAAAAAGAAAATGCCATTTTGAGAAACTCCTTTAAATATGACTGTTTTCGCATGGTAGATTGGTAGCAACATAACTCCGAAAAAAGCTATTATTATAATCCAATTATAAAAAAATTAAGATACCATTCTACGATTTTGCTGCCAAAAAAATAGGCAGTCAAAGTACCGATGGCAATGAATGGACCAAACGGTATGGCCTGCTTCTTTTTTACGAAGCCAAGCAACATGGCAATGATACCAAAAAAAGCGCCATAAAAGGTGGCAAAAAAGAAGGATAGCAGCATGGTCTTGGATCCGACAACAAAGCCAATCAAAGCGAAAAGCTTTACGTCACCACCACCCATGCCTCCCTTGCTAATGAGTGCAATCATTAAGAGGAGAAAAAAACCTGCAGCCGCGCCGGCGATAGAATCCCACCACGGCGAAAGCGGGGAAAAAAAACGCTCTACCGCAAAAATCCCTGCAAAAACAAGCAACACCTTATCTGGAATGAGCATATATGCAACATCAGATACAGTAATGATGATGAATAAAGATACCAGCGTAAGTGCGATGAGCAATTCAGCACCCCACCCAAGCAAGAGGTAAGAAGCAGCAAACAGAACACCAGTCAAAAGCTCAAATAAAGGATAAACGGGCGAAATGCCGACATTGCATTGTCGGCACTTCCCCCTCTGGATTAAATATGAAAATACCGGGATCAATTCTAGCGCCTTTAATTGGTGTCCGCAGTTTGGACAGGAAGAGCGAGGTGCTACGATTGATTTTCCTTCTGGAACTCTTAGGCCTACTACGTTGTAGAAAGAGCCCAGGAGAAGGCCGTAAATTAATAAAATGTATGTTACCATTATTAATAAGCCAATAGTTCCTTTTCAGAAGCTGCTGTGTCCTTAGTTGATTTATCAATACCATCAACAAGTGCTACTGATTCATGAACTGTTAAACTATATGAATATTTACCAGATGCCTCTGTTACTGTCACTTTATAACTAGGATCGTCTATACTATCAAGGTATGCACCTAATTCAGTATTTGTTAGCACCGTTCCAGACGCAGGTGTCTTAGAGGAAACATAAAGTTTAGCTGCATTAACTATTTGGATTCCTTCTGCAACCTTTGCATCATCTTTAGCATTATTAATAAGGCCACCAATACTCGGTATCGCAATCGCTGAAATAATCCCCAAAATAACAACAACAGCCAAAAGTTCAATCAGTGTCAAACCTCTCTGATCCTTCAATTTCTTCTTAATAGCTCTAAACATTTCTACCTCTCCTTTTAGTTATTTTTTCCCATGACTAACGAATTATGTAACTACAATTATTATAATTGATAGAATAAAAAAATCATATAAATTATGTGTTAGTAATTGTCGTTTTTAGCAATAATTAATTAACATGGTTAAATATGTCGAACATTGGAACCATGATGGATGTGACGATGGTTCCGACTAAACTTGCGAGAATGACAATCATGATCGGTTCTATCAATGATTTTAATTGGTCGGTACTTGTTTCTACTTCTTTTTCATAGAAATCGGCTACTTTGCCAAGCATGGCATCGAGCGACCCTGTTTCTTCTCCAATGGAGATCATTTGTGTGACCAGCGGAGGAAATGCCCAGTGCTTGCGCATAGGTCCTGTCATAGATTGTCCAATTTCAAGCGAATCTCGGGATTCTCGAACGACTCTGCCAACCACTTCATTCTCAACAACATTTTCAACTATAGAAAGTGCCTGAAGAATTGGCACCGAACTAGAAAAGAGTGAGCTAAGGGTACGAGTCATTCTCGCAAGAACCGCCTTTTGCAGCAACTTGCCGAAAATCGGCATTCTTAACATTGCATAATCAAGATAATATTTTGTCTGTTTATTCTTCTTCATTGCTGTTATAGAAGCTACGATACCTATCATGAAAAACAAAATAAGCCACCAGAAGTTCTGCATGAACCCACTGGCTCCAAGGACAAATTTAGTAATCGCGGGCAGTTCCCCTCCAAAATCCTCGAACATGTCGACAAAGGTAGGAACAATATACACTAATAAAAAGATAACAACTGCTATTGCAATAAATCCAATGACTAAAGGATAACTCAAAGCAGCAATTACCTTTTGACGTGTGTTATGCTGCTTTTCATAATGGTCTGCTAGACGTTCTAATGTATCATCCATATTACCGCCCGCTTCACCAGCCTTGACCATATTAATATACATCGGCGAAAAAATCTTGCTATGCTTTGCCGTCGCCTGTGATAACTGTACCCCTTCTCGTAAATCAGATTCGATATCCAACAGTGCTTTCCTTAAAGCTTTGCTATCGGTTTGCTGAGAAAGAATCTTTGTAGACTCTACGACTGACACGCCAGCCTTTAATAGAGTGGCAAACTGCCGCAAGTAGATGACTAAATGCTGCAGTTTAACAGGATTTCCAATCGTTATATCTTTTGTCAGCCAGGTTTCAGGAACTTCATTAATTTCAGTAGTCCTGATTCCTTCCTCACGAAGCTTTTCCAACGCTTCCCGCTTTGAACCAGCCGTGATCGTTCCTGAGCATTTTTTCGTCCGGTCCCGTCCGGAATATTTAAAGCGTGCCATATTACACCAACTTCTCCTGTAAATATGGTTCAGCAATTTCCTTAGAGATGATTCCCTGCTGAACAAGCTCCTTGATGTTCATTTCCAATGTATGCATGCCATAAATCCTGGAGGTTTGCATGATGCTGATAATTTGATGGATTTTTTCATTCCGGATTAAATTCGCCACAGCAGCATTATTGATAAGAATCTCGGTAGCACTTCTGCGTCCTTTTTTATCCGCTGTAGGGAAAAGACGCTGGGAGATGACTGAGACTAAAACAGAGGCAAGCTGGATACGGACCTGAGCCTGTTGGCTTGGCGGAAATACATCTATTATTCTATTTATTGTGGCCGGCGCGCTTGAGGTATGTAATGTCCCTAATACCAAGTGCCCTGTTTCAGCAGCTGTTATTGCTGTCTGAATTGTATCCAAATCCCGCATTTCTCCTACTAAAATGACATCCGGATCCTGCCGGAGAGCCGCCCTTAAGCCATTAGCGAAGTTATTTGTATCAAAGCCTATTTCACGCTGGTCTATGATGCTATTCCCGTGCTTGTGCAGGTATTCAATTGGATCCTCCAATGTGACAATATGCTTCCTCATCGCTATATTCATATACTGGATCATCGATGCAAGTGTAGTCGATTTTCCGCTTCCCGTCGGTCCCGTCACTAGTACCAATCCCTGTGGCTTTTCAGAAATTTTCTTCAATATTTCCGGCAATTCGAGCTCCTCCAATGTTGGAATCCTAGTAGGAACAATTCGGATCGCAAGCGAAACACAACCTCTCTGATGATAGGCATTTACCCTGAATCTGGAGATGCCCGGAATACCATAGGAAAAATCAAGTTCACCCTTCGCCTTGAAATGTTCCCATGATTTTTCCGGAATAATCGCTCTTGCCATTCCTTCTGTTTCATCAGGTGTAATAGAGTCAGGTCCATATCTCCTAAGATCTCCGTTAATCCTCATGACGGGAGGAATGCCGACAGTAATATGTATATCAGATGCCTTAAGCTCAAAGCCAGACCGGAGCAAATGTTCAATTTTATCCCTCATTGTTTCACCTCGCTTATTCTGTTATGGCGACTCTCAAAACTTCTTCAGTTGTGGTAAGCCCCTGTTTAACCTTCAGCAAACCATCATCAATTAGAAAGATCGTCTTATTTTTTACCGCTATCTCCCTGAGGGTCGTTACTGGTTCCTCATTCATGATGGCTCTGCGTAGTTCATCGTCGACAGCCAAAACCTCATGAACAGCAATTCGGCCGCGATATCCAGTCATATTACATGAAGAGCAGCCTCTTCCTTTCCAAACAGTTTCGATATGAATTCCTCTTTTTGAGAAAATATCGATTTCTCTTTTGGTCGGCGCATGTGTGTCTGCGCAATCACGGCATACTTTTCGAACAAGACGCTGGGCAACAACACCGCTTAATGAAGATGCGACCAAAAAAGGTTCTACCCCCATTTCAATCATCCTATTAACCGAGCTGAGGGCATCATTCGTATGCATTGTGCTTAGAACAAGATGACCAGTCAATGATGCTCTTACCGCTACCTCAACTGTTTCCTTGTCGCGGATTTCACCTACCATGATTATATTCGGATCCTGACGCAAAATAGAGCGTAGTCCAGCTGCGAACGTCATGCCTACATTAGGATTAACTTGTATTTGATTTATCCCTTCGAGCTGGTATTCAACAGGATCCTCTATCGTGATGATATTTACCTCTTCACTATTAAGCTTGTTCAGTGCAGCATATAAGGTAGATGATTTCCCTGAACCGGTTGGTCCGGTAATCAACACAATCCCATTTGGCTTGGAAATCATATCTTTAAAACGGGAAAGATTGTGTTTGTTGAACCCTAGCTTTTCAATGTCATTCAGTGTACTGCCCATATCAAGGATACGCATAACGACCTTTTCGCCAAATACCGTTGGAAGTGTTGATACCCGCAGGTCAATAGGATGAAAGTCGAGATTTGCCTTAATCCTGCCATCCTGGGGAATTCGATTCTCAGTAATATCAAGGTTTGCCATGATTTTTATTCTCGCGATAAGGACGTTTTGCATATGCTTTGGCAGTACACGTTCAACCCTTAAAATGCCATCAATCCTGTATCGGATCACAACTTTCGTCTCCTGAGGATCAATGTGGATATCACTCGCCTTGCTGGCAGAAGCAATTGAAAGCAGTTGATTAACAAGCCTTATGATTGGAGAATCTGCTTCTGTCAGTTTTTCCTCCTGAATCGGATCTATAGCGGGACTGTTGATACCGATTAAATCCTCAAATCCTTCATTGCTATCATAATATTTATTGATCGCACGGATTATATCATCTTTGGTCGCTATTGCTGTTTCGATATAGAAGCCAGTCGACAGCCTGAGGTCATCAACCGTAATGAAATCCATCGGGTCAGCCATCGCCACATACAGTTTTTCTCCTTCTTTCTTTAAGGGAATGACCAGGTTACGTTTGGCTATTTCTTTAGAAATAAGAGTAAAAAGAGTCGTATCGAATGGGTACCGATATAAACTTATATGCGGAATTCCAAGCTGGAACTCAAGAACTTCAATTAATTGCTGTTCAGTAATAAGTCCCCGTTGAAGCAAGGCATCCCCAAGCTTTTGCCCTTGTGCTTTTTCAGCCAAGGTGACCTTAAGCTGCTCCTCAGAAATCATGCCTGTTTCTACTAATAAATCACCAAGCCGCTTTCTAATTTGTCTCATTTTTTATCGCTCCCGACATCAATGCTTACTTCGGCTCTTCGTTCGGCTTCCCAAATAAACCGCCATCGTCTTCATCTGCATTGTTCTCTGTTCCATTCTGGCTATCACTCGATTGCTGTCCCTCATTATCATTTTCCTTAGGTTCAGCAGGGATGTGGTCAGATGCGTTTTGCCCGGCAGGTTCTGTTTCCTCTGCTGAAGGTGCTGCTACCGTATCTGCATTTCCATCTGCTGTGGATTCTGTCGCCTGAGCTGCCGGTTTAAGTGCCATTATTTCAACTCTATGAACTGGTGGATAAAAATCTTCTGATAACAATTCAGCTTTTAGCAGCTCACCTTTTTGATTATAAGTTTCACGAAAAACCTTTACTAGAATCCCAGCACTTCCTTCTACTTCAACCGATTTTTGGCCCTGCTCAAGCAGCGGTGAATATTGCTTGATTGTCCTCGGCTCAAATTCCTGCTTGTCCGCAGTAATGATGCTGTAATTATACAAAAGCGGAATCCCTATTATCGAAACCTCCAATTCACTTGCCTTCAAATTGAATGCCATGGAATACGATGAATTGTTAGGGTTATAGACAAGTAAATCCATTTTCTTATCGAAATTAACCTTTGCCTCAAACCCAGCATGTATATTGTCAGGAAGCTGACTGCCGATATGCCTTTCAGCAATCAAAAAATTAGTAGGCATGAGTGCTTGATAAATCGCCGTAGCAATCTGGCTATATGTATAAGAAGATATATTGTTCATTTCATTTTCCTTAACGAATGCAGCAAAAGAAAATTGAGATTCAGGAGCAATCTCGATTGATGGGTAAAGTTTAGTGAATTCCTGAATTTCTTGATTTTCTTCTGAAAGTTTTATGGCAACTTTAGAAATTATTTTAACCTCTTCTTTTGGAAGATAGTTTTCTATACTAATTTCAGTTGTTTGTACAAAATTCTGTGGTGCTAATAGCAATTCTTTTTTAATACTTTCTTTATCAAGATTGCTGATGAGCGCTGTTGGAATTAGTGGCAGTTCATCAAAGACGTCTTTTTTCATGTTAACGAGCACTTTATTCTGTGCACCATTTACAGCTGTTGCAATCGATTCATCTATTAAAAAATCATATTCATCGGCAGCAATTGAAAAGGTTTGCCCTTTATAAGACAATATAATTTCTGCACTGGAGGCCCATTCGCTCCTTTTTGCTTCGAGGGCGGTCTTTGCTTCTTCCTGCGATTTACCCGAAACATCCATAGTGCCAATAAACGTTTTTTCTGAGAATACTGGATTAGCAGAGGACCTTAAACTTATTGCCGAAGCGCCAAAGTAGGTGAAGCTAAAAATAAACAGAGAATAAACAGAAATGATCAGAGATAGTTTAAATATTTTTCGCTTTTTCATTTATTATGTCCTCTCCGATTCCGATATTAGAATCCTTCTGAATAAACCAAAGTTACAATTGGCTGGTTGCATACATTTCGTGTTCGTCCACTTCATTTATCCACTTCTCGTCATTCAAGTCTTTTTGATTATCAAAGTGAATGACCGGTATATCATCAAATTCATTCAATGGTAATTTACTTCTTTCTTCTAAGAAAGAGATGTCTTCTTCCAAATCTGTTACATAATGATTGGCAAGAACTTTTGGTACTATTTCATCTGCCTGAGAGCTGATCTGACTTCTTTGATGGGATGCAAGCTCAGAGGAGGCATCACTTACAATGGAATTCTGATCCAGCTTGTCATTCACATTTAACTGTATCGGACCTTTTACTGTGCCAATACCAACAGAACGACTAACCATTATATATCCAACAGAAGACGCCAGCAATACCATAATTAACAATGCCTGCCAAGGCGGAGCAATCAAACTAAAAACCAATCCAAAAGTCCCGATAAGAAAGGATGAAACAGTAACAATTATTTTCTCTTTCCCATTTAGCCCTAAAGAAATATATTTTATCGAAACCAATGCCAAAACTGCCGATATTAACAAAAATAAAAGACTTTTCATTGTCTCACTCCATACGTTTATATGTGATTATTATAGCCCGCTAAAATTCAGCAATATATCGGACTATTAACTTATAAAATGACAATTTTCACTCTTTTATATTGTATAATAAAATTAATTGATTTAGTAGACGGAGGAATAAGGTCTTGGGAATAAAGTTGGATGAAGAAAAAGGACTTACTTTGGTGGAAGTCTTATTATCTATTGTATTGCTTGTTATTGTTTTGACCTCTTTTGCCAGTTTTTTTACCCAGTCAGCAATGTTCGTCAAAAAAAATGAAGATAAATTAAGTACAACTCAGACTGCCCAGCAGATTGTTAATCAGATAGAAGTCAGTTTGTCAAAAAATGACGTTAAAACCAGCAGTGTATGTGGGACATTACCTTGCATTGTGGAAAAGAACGAACTATCCAATCTTTTAGGCAGCCCTATTGCTAGTCCATTTAATATATCGGCAAAATTTGCTGATAGTGTAGAAGGTTTAATCAGAGTAAAGATTTCTGTAAAAGACTTAAATAATCCCGAAAGTTCATCTGAAACATTTACTTATATAAGAAGGTGAGTTAATGAATAACCAACGTGGACTGACCTTAGTTGAAGTGCTCGCTGCCATTACCATTCTATTTTTTATATCCGCACTTATTTATAGTGTTTTTTTGGGATTTAATAAAAACTACAGCCACATATCAGAAAAAAACAGCATGGACCAAACCGCTAATATCATTCTTGCAACAGTTAAACAACACCATCTCAAATATGACAAATACAAAATCTCCTACGATGAGAAAAAAAAGGCTGCTTACATCGGTGAAAAGGCAGCTGATAAACTTCTGGGAGATTCCAGATATGATATACAAATAGAACTTGGCTATCCTGATGAAATAGCTATTTCGGGTTCGAAAAATATAGATTCGTCGTTGCCTCTATCCATTCATTTAACTTTAAATGATAAAACAGGACAAACCTATGAAGTTAAAACGATAATTAAAAGATACTAAGGGAGGGTTAAGTGATGAAAAATGAAAAAGGTTACGCACTCGTTCTCGTATTACTAATCATCACCATCACCTTTGTATTTGCTCTTTCCATGAGCGGAATGGCCCTTTCAGCTAGAAAACAATTCAATAAAACGGATGAAGTTAATAAAGCAACAGATCTTGCGGAGATGGGAGTCGCACATTATGAGGCATTACTTACACAAATCGTGAATTCGTCAAACACGGAAGCGAAGAACAAAGTTAAAGATGCTTTCGAAGAAGCAAGCAAGAAATCAGAAATCATCATCCCTGATTACGATGAGATCTTCTATGATGCACTGGTGAAAGGAGTGTCAAACAATAACTACCTGACCATGACCGTTGAAGGAAGCAATTCGTATGATGTATCATCACCTTCTGTCAAAAAAATGTCAGATAACAATATTTCGATTTCATTCAAGACTAAAGGAATAACAGCAAGTGAAAAAAAAATACTTGAAAGCACAATCCTTATCGTAAAAAATGGCGGCAATTCACTAGTTGGAGAGTCAATTCCTACAAAAGATCGATACATGGATTATGTTGGCTATTCGATCGACTTAAAGGGTAATGGGTCAGATAAGGATGAGTATTTTCCCAATTCTACATATTTCGCTAAAGATATTCAAATTCGAGGAAATAGAATTATTGCAGTTCTTGGAAATGCTTTTTTTAATGACAACATTACATTTAATGGTGGAGCTGACATAATAGTTTTTGGTGATGCTGTTTTCAGGCATGAATTTAATAAACCAAATAATGCCTATACATTTTGCGTTACCGGAAATACCTATTTAATTGAGAATGATACACTCATTCCTTATACATCATTTTCAGGAACAACAGGAGTATCCTGCCCTAAAGCAAACGATAATCCTTGGTCCATAGACCTTAATAACGGAATTGAAGTTAAATACTAAATGTAAAGGCTGACCCAATCAGGTCAGCCTTATTTTACGTATTCAGCAACCCGGTTCCTTCCGGATCGCTTTGCTCCCACATATAAAGCGCGATCGGCGTGTCTAATTAATGCAAGTGAATCGTCTGCATCCTGAGGTGCTGTAGCGACACCGATTGAAGCGGTGATATCAACGAAGATTATTTTCCCGTCTGCGTCCATGGATTGAAGCAAGGCAAATGGCTCGCTTGCAATCATCAGCCTGATTTGCTCAGCAAGCTTGAATGCATCACCCTTCATCATGTCAGGAAGCAGGATGACAAATTCCTCTCCCCCGTATCGGGCTACTGTACCGATGTCCCCGATCCGATCTTTCAATCGGACTGCAAGTTCACACAGAATCTCATTTCCACTTTGATGCCCATATGTATCATTTACTGATTTAAAATGATCAATATCAAGCAGGATGAGTGACAACAGATTTCTCTCGGAGTTTTGTAACTTTTCAAACTCACTTGTCAGCATATTTTCAAAATAGCGATAGTTATAAAGTCCTGTCAGAGCGCATCTCTCACTGTTTTCTTTTGTTTTTTCATGATGCCTTGCGTTCTCAACCGCGATGGCAAAGTGGGAACACAGAATATCGACGATCATCAGCTGGGATTTCTCAAATGCCCTTTTTTTGTTTGCGGCCAGAACCAGGACCCCTATTACTTGTGCGTTCCTGACAATCGGGACACTTAAGATGCTTTCAACACTCGGTGGTATATAACCAGAATTGATCTGCTTCCATTGCTTTTTGGAATGAAAAAGCACAGGCTTTTTATCAGCCCATACAAGTCCGCTGATTCCCTCACCCTTTTTTAAAGGGGCAGCTGCCGGTTCGAGAAATTCTCCATGTTCCACCTTATAGATTAGATTTAACTCTTTATGATCGACGACATCAAGAATATATGCATAGTCAACAGGAAGCATTTCAATCAGCTTTTGGACAAACAGATCAATGACTTCATTTGCTTTCAGCCTTTCAGCAAGCTGGTGGCCGATTTCTGCGGCATTCTGCAAAAACTCGTTCACTTTATCACTGGAATAATAGAGACTTAGAATGATAGACAGGCTCGCAAACGGAATTCCTACAAATAGCAGCGAAATGATCCCCATCTCTCTGTATAACTCATAAAGAACAAAACCAATTGGGAAGGTAATCAGGGTCGTGATCGATTCCCAAATAAAATCCTTGCCAAAGTATGGGCCTTTAAGTTTAAAAGCAAAAGCTTGGATTAAAATTAAAAGAATTGTGTTAACCGCGAAGTTACTAATTCCGTATATAGTACCAACTATAAGTATGTATGGATTCTGTGCAAAAGTATCACCGTGAGTCCCGCCCAGAGCATAAAACACCAAGCCGCTTAACAGCGATATTATAAAAAACATCAGCGAATTCAATGGAAATTTGTATACATCTGTTTTTTGGAGTCTTAACCTCATTAAGAGTATTACAACAGAAATTTGTATTAAAATCATTTCAACAAATAACCCATAAGTAAGAAAAACCGCCATCGATACCCATTGAATTAAGAAAATTGGAGTATTATTTACAACCATTGGCATTGATGCCACGACAGCCGTTAATAAGAGGAATGCCAGGACACCCCAGATTGAACCATCTATTGAAGGTGGATATACCTGATACGTTACCCAGATGCCAGCCGGCACGATTAGCAGCCAGCCAAACCAGATTGATTTCTTAACCATTGGAGAAACTTTCATCTATCCACCCTCCCTTCTTCAATTGTATGATTTGTCGAAACAATTTTTGTTCGTCATATCAATATATTTCTTAGGTAAAAAGTCATACTTTTTAAATAGTTTAGCAAACTTTTTGTCGAATGTCATAATTTTCTTATTTATTTTTTAGTAGTTTGGTGATCAATGGCTTTGCTTCTGACAGAAAATAAAGCGAACCTGTTACGAGCAATATTTCATTTCCCTTTAATTCCTTTATTTTTTGTTGAAGATAACTTTCATAATCATTGTCTATGGCCATATTGTCAGCTGCTTTTCCAGCTTCCATTAACTCCTCTGCTTTTGCTGCTCTTGGAAAATCAAATGTCGTAAACGTTAGGGAATCCGCTGTTTCTGCTAGAATGGCAATCATCCTGTCCAATTTCTTGTCTGTGAGAGCGGCAAACAGAATGCTAACCTTTTTATCGGCATATCTGGATTTTACTTCACTGGCAAGAGCAGTTATACCTTCCTCATTATGTGCACCGTCAATCAAAATGAACGGTTTTGCAGACAGTACCTCCAGCCTTCCAGGCCAGTAAGCCTTTTTTAAACCATTCCTGATATGTGAATCTTCTATTATAAAGGAGTAATAATTCGTCAGGATCTGTGCTGCCATGACGGCTAAAGAGGCATTGTCTACCTGGTGTGCGCCAATCATCGATGTCTCAAGTTGCTCAACTTGGCTGAACGGGCTTGAAAAAGTAAACTTTTCTCCATCTTTCAATGAACTTTTAGAGCTTGTAAAGAATTGTTCCCCCAACTGATAAATAGAGGATTTCTTTTCAGCTGCTGTGCTACGAATTACCCCCAATGCCCCCGGCTGCTTCACACCTGTAATGACGCTTACACCATTTTTAATAATACCTGCTTTTTCAAAGGCTATTTTTTCATATGTATCCCCAAGAATAGCCGTGTGGTCGAGTCCAATACTTGTAATGATTGATAATAAAGGATGAATGACGTTTGTGGAATCGAACCTTCCTCCAAGGCCAACCTCGTAAATAACAACATCCACAGGAGAGATTTTGGCAAAGTAATAAATTGACATAATCGTAATGACTTCAAATTCTGTTGGACCGCCTAATTCCGTTTGATCCAGTTCATCCGCCAGCGGTTTGATGACATTTACAAGCTGGATAAGGTCATCATCACTGATTGGCTGGCCGTTAATGCTGATGCGTTCGTTAAACTGCTCAAAGTATGGAGAGGTAAATGTACCTACCATGTAGCCGGCTGATTCCAGGATGGAACGCAGGAATGTGACAGTCGAACCTTTCCCGTTCGTGCCGCCCACATGGATGGTTTTTATCCTTCGTTCAGGATGCTCCAGTCTTTCCAGCATCCATTCCATTCTTGTTAATCCTGGTTTAATCCCGAGCCTAAGTCTCGTATGGATCCAATCTACTGCTTGTTCATATGTATGAAACATTCCTGCACCCCAATTCAAGATGAAGACGAACCAATACTGGTTCGCCTTCAATGTTAATTCCTATCTTGTTATAAGTTATCCTCTTAGCTCATTAATCCGCGCTTCAACAGCAGTACGTTTTTCAACGTAATCCTTTTCTTTCGCGCGTTCTTCTTCAATAACCTTTTCAGGAGCTTTTTTTACAAAGCCTTCGTTCGCAAGCTTTTTCTGAACACGTTCTACTTCTTTATCCAGTTTCTCTTTTTCTTTTTGAAGGCGTGCGATTTCTTCATCGATGTTAATTAGTCCCTCAAGCGGCATGATAATTTCCAGTCCTGTTACTACTGCTGTCATCGCCTTTTCAGGAGCTTCAACTTCAAGTCCGATCTGTAGATTTTCTGGATTACAGAAGCGGACAATGTAACCACGGTTGCTCTCAAGCGTTTTAAGAATCTTTTCGTCTTTCGCTTTCAAGAACATATCAACCTTTTTGCTAAGCGGTGTATTCACCTCTGAGCGGATGTTCCTTACAGCCCTGATTACTTCAACGAGCAATTTCATATCATCAGCAGCTTCGCTATCGGTTAATGCTGGATCAACCTGCGGCCAGCTTGCTATTGTAATCGATTCGCCCTGGTGAGGCAGGTTCTGCCATATTTCTTCGGTAATAAATGGCATGAATGGGTGCAGCAGGCGCATTGTGTTATCGAGAACGTAAGCAAGAATGGAACGAGTCGTCTTCTTCGCAGCTTCATCATCTCCATATAGCGGAAGCTTAGCCATTTCAATGTACCAGTCACAGAAATCATCCCAGATGAAGTTGTATAGCGCACGGCCTACTTCACCGAATTCGTAGCGGTCTGAAAGTCTTGTCACTGTTTCGATCGTTTCATTCAGCCTAGTTAAAATCCACTTATCCGCAACAGATTTTTCACCAGTCAAATCGATTTCTTCATATTTCAATCCGTTCATGTTCATTAATGCGAAGCGAGATGCATTCCAAATCTTGTTGGCAAAATTCCAGGTTGCTTCAACTTTTTCAGTGCTGTAGCGAAGATCTTGTCCTGGAGAGCTACCCGTTGTCAAGAAGTAGCGCAATGAGTCAGCACCGTATTGATCGATGACATCCATCGGATCAACGCCATTGCCAAGTGATTTACTCATTTTACGGCCATCTTCGGCACGAACCAGACCGTGGATTAAAACATCCTCGAATGGTCTTTGACCAGTGAACTCGAGTCCCTGGAAGATCATACGGGATACCCAGAACGCGATGATATCATAGCCTGTAACTAATGCAGCTGTAGGGTAGTATCTCTTATAATCAGCTGCTTCCTCATTTGGCCAGCCCATTGTTGAGAACGGCCATAATGCAGAACTGAACCAAGTATCCAATACATCATTATCCTGATTCCAATTTTCAATATCTGCAGGCGGTTCATGGTCAACATAAACTTCTCCAGTTTCTTTATGGTACCAGGCTGGAATACGATGGCCCCACCATAGCTGTCGGGAAATACACCAGTCACGGATATTTTCCATCCAGCGAAGATAAGTGTTTTCGAAACGCTCAGGTACGAAGTTGACCTTATCTTCTTTTTGCTGAATAGCGATTGCTTCATCGGCAAGAGGTTGCATTTTAACGAACCATTGTGTCGATAAATACGGTTCGACAACTGCGCCGGTACGTTCTGAATGTCCAACTGAGTGCATGTGTTCTTCAATTTTGAATAAAACACCTTGCTCTTGAAGGTCCTTAACGATTTGCTTGCGGCATTCAAAGCGGTCCATGCCCTGGTATTTGCCGGCATTATGATTCATGCTGCCATCCTCGTTCATGACAAGGACTCTTTCAAGATCATGACGGTTGCCGATTTCAAAATCATTCGGATCATGTGCCGGAGTAATTTTTACCGCTCCAGAACCAAATTCGATATCTACATAATCGTCGCCTACGATTGGAATTTCGCGGCCAACGATTGGAAGAATGACGGTCTTGCCGATTAAATGCTTGTAGCGGTCGTCTTCAGGATGTACCGCTACCGCTGTATCGCCAAGCATTGTTTCAGGTCTTGTAGTTGCTACTTCGATGTCGCCAGAACCATCAGCAAGCGGATATTTCATATGATAGAATGCACCCTGTACATCCTTGTGGATAACCTCGATATCCGATAGGGCTGTTTTTGCTGCTGGATCCCAGTTTATGATGTATTCACCGCGATAGATAAGGCCTTTGCGATAAAGCGCAACAAACACTTCCCTAACTGCGTCTGACAACCCTTCGTCCAGTGTGAATCGCTCACGGCTATAATCAAGGCCTAAACCAAGCTTAGCCCATTGCTGGCGGATGTGCTGAGCATACTCCTCTTTCCACTTCCATGTTTCCTCTACGAACTTTTCGCGTCCTAAATCGTATCGGCTGATTCCCTGGTTACGAAGCTTTTCGTCAACCTTCGCCTGCGTTGCGATTCCAGCATGGTCCATTCCTGGCAGCCAGAGAACATCGTAACCCTGCATCCTCTTCATGCGAGTTAAGATGTCCTGGAGAGCCGTATCCCAGGCATGCCCAAGGTGAAGCTTTCCTGTAACGTTTGGCGGCGGGATAACAATCGTATATGGCTTCTTTTGTGCATCATCTTTCGCTTCGAAAAATTTGCCCTTGATCCACCATTCATAACGGCCCTGTTCAATCGCGGAAGGATCGTATTTAGTAGGCATTGATAAATTCTCTTCCATCGTGATTCCTCCTAAAAAATAAAATAAAAAAACTCCATTCGCCATAAAAGGACGAATGGAGTTTGTTCGCGGTACCACCTTTTTTCCCAGCAGTGGTGTTAACAATTTCCAACATGCTGGCTCATAGGGATATAACGGTTCTTCACCGTCGCCTGTTAATAAGATAAATGCTTCCGTTAGCAGACGAAGCTCTAGGGCGACCTTCCATTGATTCGGCTTAGAAAACCTCGCAGCTAATGGTTTTCCTCTCTTAAAGCTAAATGATAATGTACTCTTCCCTGTCAATGCTATTCACTTTATTTGTGTTTTTGTATATTAGTTATACTACCCAAAAAAGGGGAATGACGTCAATCATCATTTCCTATTTTTTTATATTTTATACTTTTTGCATCAAGCTGTTCCATTTATTAGCACAATTTAGGCAAACTGCTCATAGAATAAAAAAGGAATATCTGTCGGTTTGGAGGGATGGAGATGAAGAGACGAAGGTATAATCCATATACACTCCCGAGGTGGGCCAGAACGGCTCGAGGCATTTGTGCTCAATTAATCTTTCCTTTTTGCATTTTCCAAGGATTTCGGACGCTATTTTTCCCAACGACTTTTGATGTACTGCTGTTATCAATCTTTATTATGATCGCTCTGGCGATAAAATTTGAAATTTTTTAAGGAGCCTCAGGGCATATTTTAGCTCTGGGCTCCTTCTTGTTCTGCTTGCTTCGCTTGCTGTTTTTGTTTTTCTATTTCATCCATTTTAGTAACAACATATCCCGTATTGCTTAAAAGCCAATATTGCTTCTGCAATCTTTGGACAAACTTCCTTTCATCCAGCTCCGTCTTTCGCTGATGATAGGTTTCAGCTACACGGATGATTCCCGCTGGAAATGCCAGATAGCTCATAAATAACTGCATCTCATCCTCTCTGAAAGGGAAATATTTCAGGTAAGCATAAATCCAATCAATAGAATCATCAGAACGTTTGGGCAATGTTTTTAACGACCTAGATACAAATGGGAGCAGGTCCTGAATTGGTGAACCTTGCCTTGCGTTCTCAAAATTAATGAAATACCCATATCCTCTTTCATCGAACAAAAAATGTTCCGTTGAGATTTTTCCATGCAGGATGACGGTCCTCGTCTTTTTTTGATCCTTTGTTTTTTCATGCCAGCTCTCAAGCTTTTGTTTGGCAAACTGGATCGCCTGGTTGATTTGGCTGTAATACAGGCAGAAGGCTAATTCAAAAGGTGACATATATACTCTATTTTCACAGCTCTCAATAAATCCACTTATAAATTCCTCTTCTTTTTCCCATTCCTTCAAGGTTTGTTCATAGTGTTCCTTTTTCAGCTCGTGACTGATTTCAAGCTCCTTTGCTGACAAAGTATGCATCCTCGCCAATTCCCTGAACAGCTGCATTTGCCTTTCTGATTGATGATTCTCCTTTATTTCATTCGGAATCCACGGCATCAGATAGTAAAGTGATTTATTATGCAAAATGGCATACCTGCCATCATTTGCAGGATATACAGGAACAATCCTGTTAAAGCCTTTTTGGTAAAGTGTTTGAATATGCTTAACAAAATCCGTGCCTTCATATGGATGGATTTTTTTTAAGGCAAATGTGCCCGTTCTTGTATAAATCTTTTTAATTTTGCCAAAATCCTCAGCAAAGTATGGCTCAACCGGATACTGCTTTAATACCTCTGCTTCTTCATTTAAAAAATTGCGATCATCCATTGGATCTCGCCCACTTTCTTAACTTCCTGTAAATATGCTTAAAAATGGATTTGAGCAGGTGTCAGACACCTGCCCACTAAAAAAGCTGAAGCAACCCTGGCCAGCACCCAAACCAGCCCTGACAACTAGCTTTTCGGACAAGGCGTTGCTTCTACTGTTTACATTTACTGAGATTGTTGTTTTGAGCCTGGGTTATTGATGGTGCACAGCTACTCCAGGTACATATAAAACCTGGCCTTCTTTTACTTCATGGTCAATACTCAAATGGTTCACTCGCAAAAGCTGTTGTACTGGCACATCATAGCGCTCAGAAATAGCTTGGAGAGAGTCGCCTTGCTGCACAATACAGACTCGTATTTTTGCAACCACCGCTTCCTCTTCTTTTCTTGCTAAAAACTCTGCGATCGAAATACCTTTTTTCATATTCGGCTTTTTCTTCTTCATAACTGGAGAGGATGAGCTTTCTTCCTCAGCCTCCTGGACTTCTGCAGGTTCGTTCACTTCCTGCTTCGGCTCCTCGATTTCAACTTCAGTTTCCTGTTCAGCCTCAACCTCGGTTTCTTCAGCAGGTAGATTCTCATTCCTGAAATCGCTATAGGAATATTCCGGAACGGCCTGTAAATGACGCTGTTCCTGCAATACAGGCTCCTCGGACTTTTCCTCTGCACCCGTTTTTTTCGCTTCTGCACGGAAAGGTGCATACAATTCTTCTTCGAATGTATTTTCCTCTTCCTGCTTTAAAGCTTCATTCTGTTCGACAAATGAAAATGCTGGTGCTTCTGGAAAGTCAAATTCCTCCGCATCTTCTTCATTTTGATTATTGGCAGCAGCTTTTTCTGTTTGCTCTTCACGGAAGCTGAATTCAAGTTCCTCAGCTTCATAAGCAGCTTCCTGGTTTTCTTCGGTTTCGTGCTGTTGTTCTCCGTATAGGCCTGTAATTGCCAGATCAGCATTCAGCTTCAAGCGATCCTTTTCCGGAAAAACGTAATCGAAGGATTCTACATTAATGTTGATGTCATAAATGCTTTCGATTCTGTTTTTCGGAATCGTGATATCAACTGGAAAGCGGTGCAGGAATTCATATACTCCCTCATCCCTCTCCATCACAGAATGCACGAATTTAAGAGCCGGGATATGGTCTTCCGAGTTCTCTTGCTGATTTTCATGGCATGTATATTCCCCAGTCAATTCCAGCGATCCGCGAATGGATACATATTGCTCATTTTCCTGTATCGTTATATTCGGATCGAGTGAAATCGAGACAAGCTCTGCGACTTCCTGTCCTCTTTGAAACCATACTGACTCCTCTAACGAAAATCGCAGGCACGATTGATTTCCCTGAGACAAAGCGACTCCTCCTTTCATTCCTTAAGCGTAAAATCACTATGTCATTAACACTTTATGAGTACATATTTGCTTTTATGATAATTTAGACCATTACTTGCGTGAGTAAATATAAAAAAAGAATACGATCAGGTAAAATTAAAATCATTTTTAAAGAGGATTAACATTTATAACAATACTTTGTAAATAAATTGAGTTTTAAAGTAAGAAGAGCTGTCTATTTAAGGGTATTCCGAAAAATTATTAGTTAGGCTGTTAAAGTAAGCCTTGTTGCTTTGAAAGAGGTTCATTTATTCCGGAATTTTTTATTTTATTCCGAAAACCATTCCATTTATTCCGAAACTTTTCATTATATTCCGAAATGCCCTGAAAACCGACTCACTTTCCCAAACCCAAAAAAGACACTTTTCGTATCGAAAAGTGTCTTTAGCGTATTATTTATTTTGCAGCTTGGAGAAGGCTTTCTCAGCAGCTTCAATTGTTTTCTGAAGGTCTTCATCTGTATGTGCAGTTGAAAGGAACAGGCCTTCAAATTGTGATGGCGGGAGGAATACTCCTTCATTAGCCATTTCACGATAATAGGAAGCAAAGAATTCGAGATTTGATGTTTTGGCAGCCTCATAGTTGATGACATTTTCATTCGTGAAGAAGATGCCGATCATTGAGCCTGCACGGTTGATCGTATGAGGGATATCATATTTTTCAGCCGCTGCTTTCAAACCTGCTTCAAGGATGTCAGCTTTCCGTTCGAATTCCTTGTATGTGTCTGGTGTCAGCTGGCTCAATGTTTCAAGTCCCGCAGTCATGGCCAGAGGATTACCGGAAAGTGTTCCAGCTTGATAGATAGGACCGCTTGGAGCGATTTGCTCCATGATTTCTCTTTTGCCGCCGTAAGCCCCAACAGGCAGCCCGCCGCCAATAACCTTTCCAAGGCAAGTAATATCAGGCGTGACATTGAAATAACCTTGTGCACAGTTATAGCCGACGCGGAAGCCTGTCATGACCTCGTCAAAAATTAACACTGTTCCGTATTGAGTGGTAATTTCACGCAGTCCTTCAAGGAAACCAGGGACTGGCGGAACAACGCCCATGTTGCCTGCAACTGGCTCAACGATTATACCAGCGATATCATCGCCATATTGTTCAAATGCATAGCGGACGCTCTCTAAATCATTGTAAGGGACTGTAATCGTGTTCTTTGCTACCCCTTCTGGCACACCTGGGCTGTCAGGCAATCCAAGCGTAGCGACGCCTGAGCCAGCTTTAATGAGCAGTGAATCGCCATGGCCGTGGTAGCAGCCTTCGAATTTAAGGATTTTGTTTCTGCCTGTATAGCCCCTTGCAAGACGAAGAGCACTCATAGTCGCTTCTGTACCTGAAGAAACCATCCTTACCATTTCGATGGATGGTACGCGGTCAATGACTAGCTGAGCCAGTTCATTTTCTACCAATGTAGGAGCCCCAAAGCTCGTTCCTAACTCAGCTACCTTCTTGATTCCTTCAACAACGCGATCGTTTGTATGACCAAGAATCAGCGGGCCCCAAGACAGTACGTAATCGATATATTCATTGCCGTCGATATCGTAAATCTTCGAACCCTTCCCTCTTTCCATGAAGATTGGATCCATGTTCACTGATTTAAATGCACGGACAGGACTGTTTACCCCTCCAGGCAGGATTTCTTTTGCTACTTTGAAAGCTTCAATCGATTTATCATATGAGCGCATTTATATCCCTCATTTCTTTTTTATAGGCTCTGTAAAACTGGTCTGTTGGTTTTCGCTCCAATTAACTGGATTTAAAGTTCAACATTGACCTTTAACAAATCCTTTTTGTAAAGGGTACTAAATAAAGAGTGATCTTATTGTTCCTTCAGCCAGCGTGCAGCATCTTTTGCATGGTAGGTAATAATCAAGTCAGAGCCTGCGCGTTTCATGCCTGTCAGCATCTCCATCACGATGCTTTTTTCATCAATCCAACCGTTTTGTGCGGCAGCTTTGACCATGGAGTATTCTCCGCTGACATTATAGATCACGACAGGTAGGTTGAAATTATTTTTAACATCCCTGACGATATCAAGATAAGGCATGCCTGGTTTCACAATCAGGAAGTCTGCTCCTTCCATGACATCTGACTCAGCTTCACGCATTGCCTCAATACGGTTTGCAGGATCCATCTGGTAGGATTTGCGGTCTCCGAACTGCGGAGTGCTTTCAGCAGCCTCACGGAAAGGTCCGTAGAATGCAGATGAATATTTTACAGCGTAAGACATGATCGGCACGTCCTGGAAACCTGCTTCATCCAATGCAAAACGGATAGCTGTAACGAATCCGTCCATCATATTTGAAGGCGCGATGATATCTGCACCGGCTTTTGCCTGGCTGACAGCTGTCTTACCAAGCAATTCAAGTGATGGATCATTAAGAACCTTACCGTCCTCAATGACGCCGCAGTGTCCATGGCTTGTGTATTCACACAGGCATGTATCCGCAATGACAACCATGTCAGGGAAATCCTTTTTAATGACACGAGTCGCTTCCTGGACGATCCCATGGTCATGGTACGCCTGGCAGCCTACTTCATCCTTTTCATTTGGAACGCCGAAAAGAAGGACAGATTTAATACCAAGAGATTCTACTTCAGCCATTTCTTCTTTCAGATTATCAAGAGACAAATGGAAGACTCCCGGCATTGATGATACTTCATTCCTGATGTTTTCTCCCTCGACGATAAACAGTGGATAAATTAAATCTTCAGTGCGAAGATAGTTTTCACGGACAAGTGCACGCATATTCGCAGTTTGACGAAGACGGCGGTGGCGGTTAAATTCAAGGTTTTTCATGTTTTATCCTCCAGAATGCGGATTTATTTTTAAGTACTCAATAATGCTTTTCAGCATCTCTTCAACTGTATATTTTTCAGGCACAGCGTGGACAGTCAATCCCCATTCCTCTGCTTTAAGCATTGAAACAGGGCCGATACAGGCTATGATACACTGATCAAGCTTGTTTTGGAGCAGATGTCCTTCTACTATTTCCATAAAATGATCAATAGTAGAAGGGCTTGTAAATGTAAGTATATCAAGTCTTCTATTTCTAAGCATCTGAATCAGCTTATCCCGGCTATCATCAGGCAGGTAGGTTTCATAGATGACAAGCTCATCAACTATAGCACCGTGTTTTTTTAATGTGGCAGCAATATAATCTCTTGCAAGATTTCCTTTTGGAATAAGGACACGTGAACCCTCACGGATGTAAGAATGAAATTCTTCAACAAAATCTTCAGCAACATAATGCCCAGGTGTAAAATCAACCTTAACACCCATATTTTCAAGAACCAGCTTCGTCTTTTCGCCGATCACAGCAACCTTCGGAAATGGTACAGGTGTATTCATTAAAGAATAAAAGGTTTCCACAGTCACATTGCTCGTAAAAATAATCCAATCGTACGTATGTAAGTTATTCATCATTTCATGGAGTTCTTTTGTTGCTGCAACAGGCTTAAAGGCAATTAGAGGGATTTCCACTGGAATCCCTCCAAACTTAGCCACTAACTCGGAGAAAGACTTTGCATGCGCCTTTCCCCTTGGAATCATGACTGTTTTATTTTGCAGCGGCAAAGACGGAATCATTCAATCTCAAGCTCCTGTTTAACCTTATCGATCAAGTCCTTCGCGCCTTCGCTGATCAGTTTTTCTGCAGCAAGCTCGCCGATTTCTTCCGGATTTCTGCCTTTGACTTGTTCTTTAATGATCGTTTTTCCATCTGGTGAACCTACTAAAGCTGTCAAAACGATTTCTTGCTGTTCATTTATATGGGCATATCCTGCGATTGGCACCTGGCAGCCGCCTTCCATTTTATTTAGGAAAGCTCGTTCTGCCCTTACAGCCGCATTCGTTTCAGCGGATGTGAATTTTTCAAGCAGCTGAAGAAGATCTTCATCGTCACCTCGGCATTCAATCGAAAGTGCTCCCTGGCCCACTGCTGGCACACAGATTTCGGGATCAATGAATTCAGTTATTGTTTCATCAGCCCAGCCCATACGCTTCAGTCCAGCGGCAGCCAGAATAATTGCGTCATATTCCTCTGTCTCAAGCTTGCCGATCCTTGTATCAATGTTACCGCGAATCCACTTCATTTCAAGATCAGGGCGCTGTGCTAAAAGCTGAGCACTTCTGCGCAGGCTGCTCGTTCCGATCACAGCACCAGATTTTAACTCGCTGAACGGAACATTTCCCTTCGAAATAAGGACATCTCGATGATCCTCGCGGAAAGGAATGCAGCCAATCACAAGACCCTCAGGCAGGACTGCAGGCATATCCTTCATGCTGTGGACAGCCATATCAATTTCCTTGTCCAGCATCGCTTGTTCTATTTCCTTAACGAATAGGCCTTTTCCGCCCACTTTTGAAAGCGTGACGTCTAAAATCCGATCTCCTTTAGTAACGATTTCCTTTACTTCAAACTCGAAAGGAGCTCCTAATTTTTTCAACTGCTCGATTACCCAGTTTGTCTGCGTCAATGCTAATTTACTCCGTCTTGAACCAACGATAATTTTTCTCATGACAGCCTCCTTTTATTGATACCAAAAATGAAATGATGATAATTTTCCGAAAAGAAAAAAGTTAATTAATACAATCAGGAAGGAAGCGATATTCCATAGAGCAAGCGACTTCCCATATACTTCTTTGCCAACCCTCAAATATAGGTAAATGCTATAGACAGCCAAAACCACGAACGAGCCTATTAATTTCGCATCATACCATTCAAGATCAGGGACCTTGATCCATGCCCACTGCAGCCCAAGAATCAGGCTCAGGATAAGCATTGGCACTCCAATAACATTCAATATGTAAGACCAATACTCAAGCCTTGTCAGATCTGATATTCTCCATAACATCTTTCCCCATTTTTTCCTCTTTAAAAGGTCATATTGAAGGAGGTAAAGCAAAGAAAAGACAAAAGAAATCGAAAAAGCTCCATAGCTCAGGATCGCCATCGTGATATGGATCAGCAGGAGTTCTGATATAAGCTGTTCAGAGATGACATTTGAATCATAGTGCACAGGCGCAAAAGTATGGATGGCCATAATGATGAATCCCAGTACATTTGTAAAAAAGACAATGAAGTCTACCTTTAATAGTTTGTTGATTGCGAGGGACAGTGTGACCAGGACCCACGCATAAAAGTAAAGCCCTTCAAAGAGGGTCAGTACAGGGAATCGGCCGGTTTCGACCATATAATAAAAAAGGAATAGAGTTTGGAAACCCCATACAAATGCAAGTAACCAGAAAGCAATTTTGTTCGCCCTCCGGTTACTGTTAAGAAAATCAATAAAATATAAAAGGACGCTTGCCGCATAAACAACAATGGTCATTTCATGAAGGCGGGTAATAAAAAGATCTCCCATAAACAGAACCCCTCTTACGACTGTAGGGAAGCCTGAGGCGAAGGAACTCTGGCCTGCCTGGATTCTGCTGTTTTCATTCCCTCTTGTTCAGCGACTAGCTGTTCAATATTAAAGATCTTGACAAATAGGTCAAGCGCCTCGTTGGAATCAGGACCAGCTGCAAGCTCTTTAGCCTGAAGAATTGGATCCTTCAGTAGCTGGTTGATGATGCTTTTTGTATGCTTGTTAAGGACCTTCATATCCCTATCGGATAAATGCGGAAGCTTTCTTTCAATGCTGTTCATTGTCTCTTCCTGGATGGCAAGAGCTTTCACTCTCAATGCAGAAATGACAGGAACAACCCCTAGAGTGTTAAGCCATTGTTTGAACTGGACGATCTCACTTTCAATCATAATGAGAATTTTCTCTGCAGCTTTTTGGCGTTCTTGCAGATTTGCTTCGACAATTCCCTCAAGATCATCAATATCATAAAGGAATACATTTTCAAGTGTAGCAATATCAGGGTCCAGATCGCGCGGCACTGCAATATCAACCATGAATAATGGTTTTCCTTTGCGTTTCTGCTCAACCTTGGCAACCATATCACGAGTTACAACAAAATCCTTCGCTCCAGTAGAACTGATCAGGATATCAGCATCTGTAAGCGCGCCTTGAAGCTCATCAAGCGTCTTGGCTTTGCCTGAAAATTTTGTGGCCAAATCTTCGGCCTTTTTGTAGGTACGGTTAATGACGGTAACTTTCTTTGCTCCATTTGCATGGAGATTTTGGATGGCTAGTTCGCCCATTTTACCGGCACCAAGAATAAGTACATGCTTCTGGTCAAGAGATCCGAAAATCTTCTTAGCGAGCTCAACAGCTGCATAACTGACTGATACGGCATTCGCACCAATTTCAGTTTCGGAGTGACCGCGCTTAGCAAGCGTCACAGCTTGCTTAAATAGCTGGTTAAATACAGTCCCAGTCGTGTTTCTCTCAAGTCCAAGCATAAAGCTTGAGCGTACCTGGCCAAGAATTTGAGTTTCGCCAAGCACCATTGAGTTTAACCCGCACGAAACCTTAAATAAATGCTCGATTGCTCCATCTTGTTCATAAATAAACAGAAATGGCGTGAATTCAGCCTGCGGAATCCCGAACCATTCAGATAAAAACTCTTTTATATAATATCTGCCTGTGTGGAGCTGGTCCACGACAGCATATATTTCTGTACGGTTGCAAGTTGATACTATGACATTTTCAAGAATGCTCTTTTTTGCCTGAAGTGCACTCATTGCTTCTCCAAGATTCGCCTCGTTGAATGTCAACCTTTCGCGGATTTCGACAGGGGCAGTTTTATAATTTAGTCCGACAACTATAATGTGCATATATTAATTGACACCCCCAAATAGAAATTGCATAATTGGCTAAGGAAATTATACCATGAAGCCATTTTCCTTTTTGCTAGAAATGTGAACAACTAGTGAACACAATGTGATATAAATTACATAAATATAAGTTCATTTTACAAGTTGTTTATTTACATAATTACCTTACGAACAGCAAATAAACATACTCCCTAATGTACCTTATCAAAGTTTGTCGATTAATTCAAGTGAGCCTTATTGGAAGTGGTGAAAGAATGAAAAATCAGAGAATGATCCCAGGAATGATATTAATAGGGTTTGGCATTTATTTTTATCTTCAGCAGGCAAACATTACCCTTTTCCAGGAATTTTACACGTGGCCTACTCTCCTTCTTATTGTAGGTGCCGCCTTTTTGGTACAGGGCTACTGGGGAAAAGATTATGAAGCGATTTTACCCGGAGTGATCCTTGTTGGATTAGGTGTCCATTTTCATGTCGTCAATAAGTTCGAATTATGGCCGGATCATCTTGGAGCATTTATTCTAATCATTGCCCTAGGCTTTTTACTTCGGTACCAAAAAACAGGAAATGGCTTGTTCCACGGAGTCCTCTTTCTTATTTTAGCAGGACTACTGCTATTTTATGACCGGATTACAAGCTGGCTTGGTTTGCTGGAAAATGGTGTCGCAACAGCATGGAAATTCTGGCCAGCGGCCCTGATCTTGATCGGTATCTATCTTCTTTTTTTCAAGAAAAAATGAGTGAATCCCGCATCATTATAATGGTGCGGGATTTCTCATTCTACACTAATGTTTTGAAAAGAATTCACCAATCTGTAATTCAATTACATCCATCCCGTATTAAAAACGCGGTCCATCATCGGACCGCGTTTTGCTTTATTTCATGAAAGCTCCAAGAACTGACCAAGCCTTATCCTTGCCTTCCCCTGTTTCGGATGAGAAAAGGATGATAGTGTCATTAGGGTCAAGATCAAGAGTTTCTTTTGTGATTTTCAAATGCTTTTGCCACTTTGACTTCGGGATCTTATCCGCTTTAGTCGCAATGATGATAACTGGAATATCGTAATGCTTGAGGAAATCATACATCATGACATCATCTTTTGAAGGCGGATGCCTTAGGTCCACAATTAGAAGCATTGCTTTTAATTGTTCCCTTGATGTAATGTAGGTTTCAATCATTTTTCCCCATGCTTCTCGTTCAGACTTAGACACCTTCGCGTATCCATACCCAGGAACGTCAACGAAATGAAGCATTTCATTGATCAAGTAAAAATTCAGCGTTTGCGTTTTTCCTGGCTTTGAAGAAGTCCTGGCGAGACTTTTCCGGTTAAGCATTTTATTGATAAAAGAAGATTTCCCTACATTCGACCGTCCTGCAAGGGCGAATTCCGGAAGAGTCGTTTCCGGATACTGATTCGGCCTTACAGCACTGATCACTATTTCTGCGCTATTTACTTTCATTGAATATCACCGCTAACTAGAGCGTGCTTAAGTACTTCATCTAGATGAGAAACTAACACAAATTCAAGCTCCTTACGTACACTTTCAGGAATGTCGTCAATATCTTTTTCATTATCTTTAGGAAGAATAATCTTTGTCAGACCTGCCCTGTGGGCACTCAATGATTTTTCCTTGAGGCCGCCGATTGGCAATACGCGTCCCCTTAGAGTTATTTCTCCTGTCATTCCTACTTCCCTGCGAATCGGCCTTCCTGATAAAGCCGATACGAGTGCAGTAGCAATGGTAATCCCTGCAGAAGGTCCATCTTTAGGAACAGCGCCTTCGGGGACGTGGATATGAATATCATTCTTTTCATGGAAGTCCGGATCGATGTCCAGATCCTTCGCTTTTGAACGAACATAGCTAAAGGCTGCCTGAGCTGATTCCTTCATGACATCTCCAAGCTTTCCTGTCAGTACAAGTTTGCCTTTACCCGGGGATAGCGACACCTCAATTTGAAGCGTGTCACCTCCAACAGTAGTATAGGCAAGACCAGTGGCAACGCCCACCTGGTCTTCGAGTTCTGCCTGACCATACCTGAACTTAGTCTTGCCAAGGAATTCTTCCACATTTTTTTCATTTACAACAACACGTTTTTTCTCTCCGGATACAACGATTTTCGCTGTTTTCCGGCAGATTGCTGCCAGCTGCCTTTCCAGAGAACGTACGCCGGATTCACGAGTATAATAACGTATCACTTTCGTTATTGCTTCATCCTTCATTTGCAGCTGGGACTTGGATAAACCATGGTCCTTGATTTGCCTTGGCAGCAAATGATCTTTGGCTATATGAAGCTTTTCAAGCTCTGTATAACCCGCAATATTGATGATTTCCATTCTGTCCAGCAATGGACCTGGAACTGTCGAAAGGTTGTTTGCGGTCGCAATGAACATGACCTTAGAAAGGTCATACGGCTCCTCGATATAATGGTCGCTGAAGTTGTGGTTTTGCTCAGGATCCAGTACTTCAAGCATAGCAGCTGAAGGGTCCCCGCGGAAATCACTCGACATTTTATCAATTTCATCTAATAAGAATACAGGATTGATTGTTCCTGATTTCTTCATTCCCTGAATGATCCGGCCTGGCATCGCGCCAACATAAGTCCTTCTGTGGCCGCGGATTTCAGATTCATCACGGACACCGCCCAGGGAAACACGGACAAAATTCCGGTTCAATGATTTTGCAATGGATCTGGCGAGACTTGTTTTACCGACTCCCGGAGGTCCAGAAAGGCAGAGGATTGGTCCTTTTAACGAGTTTGTCAGCTGCTGGACAGCGAGATACTCAAGCACACGTTCCTTAACTTTCTCAAGTCCATAATGATCCTTATTCAAGACTTTTTCCGCTTTGGTAATATCAAGGTCATCATCGGTTGCCTTCGACCACGGCAAATTAACCAGCCACTCAATATAATTCCTAATCACTGCGCTTTCAGCAGAGGTTGTCGGGACTTTTTCGTAGCGGTCCAATTCCTTCAGGGCTGTTTCTTTTACATGCTCAGGCATTCCTGCAAGCTCAATTTTTTCGTTAAGCTCTGCTATTTCACCAGTCTTGCCTTCTTTTTCGCCAAGTTCTTTCTGGATCGCTTTCATTTGTTCCCGCAAATAATATTCCTTTTGCGTGCGCTCCATTGACCGCTTGACACGCTGGCCAATTTTCTTTTCCAGACCAAGCACTTCTTTTTCATTATGAATGATTTCAATCACTCGGTTAACACGTTCTTTTATATCAATCGTCTCTAATATTTCCTGCTTTTCTTTTAATTTCAAAGGCAGGTGGGAAGCGATGATATCAGCCATTCTTCCTGGCTCTTCGATGTCAGAAACTGATGCATACGTTTCCGCAGAAATTTTCTTGGACATTTTTATGTATTGTTCGAAATACTCAAGCATTGTCCTCATTAATGCTTCATCTTCGACATCCTTCGTTTCCCTGTCTTCAAATGTTCTCAGGGTGCACGAGTAGTAATCTTTTTCATCAAAAAGTTCAATGATTTCAGCTCTTGCCAAGCCTTCAACCAGAACACGGATTGTTCCGTTCGGAAGTTTTAGCATCTGTTTCACACGAGTGAGTGTACCCACCTGGTACAAATCCTCTTCGCCTGGTTCATCTATAGAAATATCCTTTTGAGTCGTAAGAAAGATCAAATGGTCATCCACCATAGCCTTCTCAAGAGCCTGTACAGATTTTTCCCGACCAACATCTAAATGAAGTACCATTGTCGGGTATACGAGAAGACCGCGAAGCGGCAACAGAGGGACAGTGAGCTCTTTTTCGTTCGCCATGATATTGCACCTCCAACATGCATTGTAACATTCTATAAGCATTTAAATACTTTGTTGTTCAATTCTATCGTATTTATTTTCTAGTGTCTAATATCAAGAGCAGAAAGAACGGTTTAATAATATGACTTCTAATTGTTAGTATCCTGATATTACGCTAAAAATATGTCTGTTACTCTGCTTACAGAATGAATGTAAAAAAAAATTTCATTTAATTGTTGTGTTATGGAGCATTCTTTGCTTAGATACTTGGCTATGGACTGTTTCAGTTAGAGGCACAAATTTTTTATAAAAAATTGTGCTTAAGTTGCTAAGTGTTTCCGTTTGTAAAAAAATCCTTGCTCCATTTATACGATTCGAAATATAGCCCATTAAAAAAGAACGCATTACGCGTCCTTTTTAATCCATGTTTAGCTCGTTTCCTTCTTTACAAGATCTGGAGCAGCTGAAATAATTTGTTCGCGTGGATGCTCCTTAAGCAAGGCGATTTCAAATACCTCATCCAGGTGAGTAACAGGGATGATTTCGATATCTGTAATTTCATTTAGGATCGTCTGCACGTTTTCTTTTGGTATGATGACCTTTTTGGCTCCGGCTTTTTTTGCCGCTTTTACTTTTGGATAAACTCCGCCAATTGGCTTTACATTTCCATGGATGCTAATTTCCCCTGTCATCGCAACTGTATTATCCATCGGTATTTTGTAAATCGCTGAATAAATACCTGTAGCCATCGCAATTCCTGCTGATGGACCATCTATAGGAGTTCCGCCTGGAAAATTAACGTGAATATCAAATTCATCAGCAGGTACACCCATTGACCTTAGGACTGTAATGACGTTTTCAATCGAGCCTCTTGCCATACTTTTTCTTCTGATCGATTTACCCTGTCCGCCGATACTTTCTTCATCAACAATTCCGGTAATATTGATGGACCCTTTATCCTTTGCTTTTATCACCGTGACCTCAATTTCTAAGAGAGCACCAGTATTCGGTCCATATACTGCAAGTCCATTAACGAGTCCGACCGCAGATTTTTCATTGATTTTACGTTCCATCCTTGGAGTAAGCTGGCTAGAATGGACGACCCATTCAATTTCCTCTTCCTTAATGTATGAGCGTTCTTCCGTTATAGCCAGTCCCGCCGCAATCTGAACCATATTAACAGCTTCACGGCCATTGCGTGCATAGTTTGACAGAATTGAAATCGCTTCTTCACTCATCGTCAGATTTACTTTATCGGCTGCGTTTCTGGCTACTTTAGCGATTTCCTCCTGACTTAGCTCTCGGAAAAATACTTCCATGCATCTTGACCTAATGGCAGGAGGGATTTCGCTTGGAGTCCTTGTCGTCGCACCTACAAGTCGGAAATCCGCAGGCAGCCCATTTTTGAAGATGTCATGGATATGTGTTGGAATCTGTGCATTTTCTTCATTATAATAGGCACTTTCTAAGAACACTTTCCTGTCTTCCAGGACTTTCAAAAGCTTGTTCATTTGTATAGGATGCAATTCACCAATTTCATCAATAAATAAAACCCCGCCGTGCGCATTGGTTACCGCTCCTTGCTTTGGCTGCGGTATACCTGCCTGCCCCATCGCTCCTGCTCCCTGATAAATCGGATCATGGACAGAACCAATCAACGGATCGGCAATTCCTCTTTCATCGAATCTTGCTGTAGTTGCATCGAGCTCAACAAACACTGAAGAAGATTGAAAAGGAGATTTGGAATTCTGCTTTGCTTCCTCAAGGACAAGTCGGGCAGCCGCAGTTTTCCCTACACCAGGAGGCCCATAAATAATGACATGCTGGGGATTAGGTCCGCAAAGCGCAGCTTTTAATGCTTTTATTCCATCTTCCTGTCCGACAATGTCGTTGAAGCTGGAAGGTCTAACTTTTTCGGCCAAAGGCTCACTAAGAGATATCGATCTCATTTTTCTCAGCTGTTCCATTTCCTTTCTGGATTCCCGGTCAATCGATACCTTTTGAGTTCGTTGATTACGTAACAGATTCCAGAAATACAGCCCAATGATAATTCCAAAAAACAGCTGTATGAATAAGGCGATTCCGGTCCAACTCAAATAAATTCCCTCCCGTAAGTTGATGACTATTCGCTTTACCCTAGTATCCCCTTGACCGAGTTGGAATAAACAATATTTTCAAGTGAATTTTCCCATTCATTATCGCTTTAAAGCGCCGGGGGTCTGACCCCCACTGCTTTAATGCGGTAAAGAGATGCAAAAAAGTCCGGTGAGTGATCACCGGACTTTTAATGATTATGCTGATGTTCTTTCGTCTTCTAAAACGGTTCCGTCTTCCAGCACTAGCTTTGGTGGCATGCTGTTTTCGACTGTTTCTTTTGTGATGATGCATTTTACGATATCATCACGTGATGGCAAATCGAACATGACGTCAAGCATGATGCCTTCGATGATTGAACGGAGTCCGCGGGCACCTGTTTTACGCTCGATTGCCTTTTTTGCGATTTCGATAAGGGCATCATCTTCGAAATCAAGTTCCACATTATCAAGCTCAAGCATCTTTTGATACTGCTTAACAAGCGCGTTCTTCGGCTTAGTCAGGATTTCAACCAGTGCTTCTTCATCAAGCGGAGTCAGGCTGGCGATTACTGGCAAACGGCCGATGAATTCTGGAATCAAACCGAACTTCAATAAGTCTTCAGGAAGCACTTTTGACAGTAATTCCTTCTTGTCTAATTCTTCTTCTTTCTTATCAGATCCGAAACCAATTACTTTTTGGCCAAGGCGGCGTTTGATGATTGATTCGATTCCATCAAATGCTCCACCGCAGATGAATAGAATATTCGTTGTATCAATTTGGATGAATTCCTGATGAGGATGCTTTCTTCCACCTTGTGGCGGAACACTTGCAACTGTTCCTTCAAGAATTTTCAATAATGCCTGCTGCACGCCTTCACCCGAAACATCTCTAGTAATAGATGGGTTTTCGGATTTTCTTGCAATTTTATCGATTTCATCGATGTAGATGATCCCTTTTTCAGCTTTCTCCACATCATAATCTGCAGATTGGATCAATTTTAAAAGGATATTTTCTACGTCTTCACCGACATAACCAGCTTCAGTAAGTGATGTAGCATCTGCAATTGCGAATGGAACATTAAGAATGCGGGCAAGAGTTTGCGCAAGCAATGTTTTACCGCTTCCCGTAGGCCCGATCATCGCAATATTACTCTTTGAAAGCTCTACATCATCGATCTTACTGTTCGAGTTAATGCGCTTATAATGATTGTAAACGGCTACGGACAGGTTTTTCTTAGCCTGGTCCTGCCCAATTACATACTCATTAAGGATATCTCGGATTTCCATTGGTTTTGGTACATCTTTAAATTCAACTTCTTCTTCAGTGCCCAGTTCCTCTTCAACGATTTCCGTGCATAATTCAATACACTCATCACAGATGTAGACCCCTGGCCCTGCTACTAACTTGCGGACTTGATCCTGCGTTTTGCCGCAGAAAGAACACTTAAGCTGCCCTTTTTCATCATTAAATTTGAACAATGCCTTCACCCCTTGAGAACTTCTAACAATATATAAAGCTGCAATTCATAAGCAAACGAAAAGTTAAGTAACAGTTTTTCTGCTTTGGTTGAGCAGGTATGTATTGCATTGTAACACATTATGCCAAGGTACAGGAAATAATAACCCTTGACATGGACAAGTTTCGTGCTTATGAACACTTGTGAAAATATATGTACTAAATCATCTTAACCATAAATGGTCTCATTAAATCGGCAGATGGGAAATTGCTAAAAAATTATGTATGTATATAACGTTGAACTTATGTTTTTATTGTAGAAAACAAGGCACGATCTCTCGCGCCTTGTTTATGATAAATCTTAATTCTATTATGCAACAGTTTTGCTGTTTTCTACAAGGAAATCAACAGCTTTTTTCAATTGAAGATCGCCTTTGATTCCTTCAAGGCTTCCACCTAGTGCAGCTTTGATGTTATCAACAGTCATGTTGTACATTTCAGCCATTTTCTCAAGCTCTGCATTCACTTCTTCATCCGTTACTTCGATGTTTTCAGCTTTTGCGATTGCTTCAAGAGTCAGGTTTACACGAACGCGTGTAGCAGCTTCTTCTTTCATCTGGCCGCGAAGAGCAGCTTCGTCTTGACCAGAGAATTGGAAGTAAAGCTCAAGGTTCATACCTTGCATTTGCAGACGCTGTTCGAATTCGTTGATCATACGGTCAACTTCGGTGTCAACCATTGCATCTGGAACTTCGATTTCAGCGTTAGCTGCAGCTTTTTCTACGATTGTGTCACGTACGTGATTTTCTTTCTGGTGCCCTTTGTCGTGAGAAAGACGATCTTTGATTTTAGCTTTAAGAGCATCTAAAGTTTCAACTTCTTCATCTGCATCTTTAGCAAACTCATCATCTAGAGCTGGAAGTTCTTTTCCTTTGATTTCGTGAATCTTAACTTTGAAAGTAGCTGGCTTTCCAGCAAGTTCAGCTGCATGGTACTCTTCAGGGAAAGATACCTCTACATCTTTTTCTTCGCCAGTAGCAGTTCCAACTAGTTGCTCTTCGAAACCAGGGATGAATGAACCTGAACCAAGTTCAAGTGAATAGTTCTCTGCTTTTCCGCCTTCGAAAGCTACGCCATCAACGAAACCTTCAAAATCGATTACAACAGTGTCGCCTTCTGCAGCAGTGCCTTCTTCTTTAACTACTAGCTCTGCCTGCTTCTCTTGCATTGTTTTTAATTCATTTTCAACTTCTTCATCCGTTACGTTTGTATCGAATTCTTCAACTTCTAACCCTTTGTATTCGCCAAGCTTCACTTCAGGCTTAACAGTTACAGTAGCCTTGAAGATCATGCTCTTGCCTTTTTCGATTTGTTCAACATCGATTTCAGGACGATCAACTGGCTCAATTCCAGTTTCAACGATTGCATTTGCATATGCTTCTGGAAGAAGGATATCAATTGCATCCTGGTATAAAGATTCTACACCGAAACGTTTTTCGAACATTTGGCGTGGCATTTTTCCTTTACGGAAGCCTGGTACATTTACCTTCGTAACGACCTTTTTGAATGCAGCGTCTAAACCTTGGTTTACTTTTTCTGCATCTACTTCAATTGTTAGAACCGCTTGGTTCTTTTCTAATTTCTCTAATTTTGCAGACATACAGTTCCCTCCAACAATAATCTATTGTCATGTTTCATTCGACGATGAATACTCTTGTTAACCAAGCAATATTCCAGATTAGATGTAAAATAGAATGATTTTTACATAATACAACCACTACATTATAACACAGGTTTATTTCGTTTCAACAGCTTGGACTATATTATCGGGTAAGAAATTTCTTCTAGCATCCGGATAAAAGCCAGAACCTCACCCGTTTCTTTTTCAGAACTAGTATACAATTCAGCAAAAGACTCAAGAGGTTCATCAAATCCATAATATTCATTCGCCATAAAATGATAGGCAGCCGCCCATGCTTCTGCCTCTCCGTTTGGCAAATCAAACGGATAAACCAGAAAGAAATGCCTCTCAATTAAACTTAATATATTCTCAAATAGAACGGGGTCAGCATTCTCTAATTCATCCCCGAGTATTTGGACGACATCATTCAATGCGATGTAATCCTTCAGGTCTGGAAGTCTCGAGGGAATGAACGATTTGTCCCAGCCGAATTTACGGACATTCGTCTCTTCTGCATATTCCTGTTCTTTCAATATATTAAGGAGCATTGTTTTTTGAAAAGGGTGGCCTTGTTCTGATGCTAAGTACTCTTTTATTTCTTTTATGTAAGGACGGATATTTTCTTTTGTCAGCCTTGCTGCAATCATTACCTGGTCTTTTGGATCCTGCAGATCGAATAACCCCAGGGAGACTCCTTCTGATTCCACTTCAGTCGCTTCTTCCATTTCTGGTCCGCTTTCGAACATCCTCCTGCCAAATTCAAGCATTCTTGTAAAATGTTCATGCTTATCTGCGGGAATTTCCTTTTCCTCAAGAAGTGCTTCTATAGTAGAAACTATTTCTTCATATTCATTCAGCTGTACAAGAATCATCAAGTATAAATCGATTACTTGAATGTAATCACCCAAGCCCGTTCGAAGCATCTGAGCCGCAATCTGTTTGGCTTGCTTTAAAGACCCGGCCTCAAAGTTAGCCAGGACCAGACCTACATAAATATCGCTGTTTTCCGGGTCATGGTCCAGAGCCTGCTCAAGAAATTGGATGGCATCCCTGTATTTTTTCTGTTTGAGGTAATCTAGCCCCTTCTCTAACAGGCGCTTTTCCAGACCGGGAAACAGGATCACATTGTCCTTTTTCGAATCCCGCTTATTCATAAACATACCGCCTTACTCTCGATTTTATTGGGAAATCTACAAATGTTGTTTTACGGTTTGATTGTTTTAAAAGCTTCATGTTGTTTGAACTGTGTAGATCGGAGTGCAAAACAACTTATTAATCGAACAAATTCTTCGATAACAACCAAAAAGAATAACTGAAAGATTTAAAGAGTTTCAAAACGAGCTTTTTAATGAAGTAAGTTTAGCATGAATTATAGAAAAAACAAAAAGATTCACAAGCCATGCCTGTGAATCCGTCCGTTTTTCATCCAATTAGTACCCTTTTCTGAGATTGATTTTCTTCATATGCTTTAATGCAATCTTCCAACTGTAAAGTCAATTCTATTTCATCCCAGCCATTCAGGAGCATATTGTACCAGTATGGATGAATTTCAAAAGTAGTTTCAAATCCATTTTCGTCAGAAACCGACTTTGTTTCTAATGACACCGTCAATTCATACGGCTGATTCCCGGCTTGCTTTAGTAGATAGAAAACTTCTTCTTCTTTTAAAACAATCGGGAGGATGCCATTTTTAAGACAGTTTTGGCGGAAAATATCGGCAAAAGAGGGAGCTATCAAAACTTTGAAGCCAAAATCCTGCAAAGCCCATGGAGCATGTTCCCTTGATGACCCGCATCCGAAATTCTCATTTGCGATTAAAATGGATGCACCTTCATTTTCCTGCTGGTTGAGTTCAAATTGCTCATTCAACTCTCCATTCGGTTTAAAACGCCAATCATAAAACAGGAACTCTCCGAAACCAGTTTTCTCAATTCTTTTAAGGAATTGTTTCGGGATGATCTGATCGGTATCAACATTTGTCCGGTCCATTCCTACAGCTTTTCCGGTCCATTCTTTAAAACTCGACATATCAGGCTCCTTTCTGCAAGGCTCTATTCATAATTCTTGAAGGTTTGCTGCCTTCCAATCCAAATAATATTCCATTTGATCCAAGCGCTTTAAATCATGGCACCAACCATTGATCTGACATCGACAAAGCGACCATTAAGTGCAGCTGCTGCTGCCATTGCAGGACTGACAAGGTGAGTTCGTGCCCCAGCTCCCTGTCTCCCTTCAAAATTCCGGTTCGATGTGGATGCACAATGTTCTTGCGGCCCTACTATATCGGCATTCATACTCAAGCACATACTGCAGCCAGATTCTCTCCACTCAAATCCTGCATCAATAAAATGTTTGTCAATTCCTTCTGCTTCCGCTAATTTCTTTACATTTTGCGAGCCTGGAACGACAATGGCCTGGACTCCATGAGCCACACTTTTTCCTTTGATTATTTCAGCAGCAGCCCTGAGATCTTCAAGCCGGGAATTTGTACACGATCCAATAAAAACCTTTGTGACTTCCACATCTGCGATTTGCTGTCCTTCCTCAAGACCCATATATTCAAATGCTCTCTGGACGGACTTTCTATCCGCTTCCGATTCACATTCATCCAAAAATGGAACTCTTCCTGTGACAGGGACTGTCATGGAAGGGTTCGTACCCCAGCTGACCATTGGGGCGATTTCGCTTCCATCAACCGCAATGACATGATCGTATTCTGCATCCTCATCTGAAGCAAGCAGCTTCCAGTCAAGAATCGAATCCAGGAAATCATCACCTTCGGGAACATATTTCCGTCCGTTTAAATAAGCAAACGTTGTAGCATCCGGCGCGACAAGTGCAGCCTTTGCTCCTCCTTCAATCGACATATTGCAGATGGTCATCCTCTCTTCCATCGACATTGCCTTGATGACATCTCCGCAAAATTCAATTACATAACCCGTTCCAAAGTTGACACCATATTTGCTGATGACAAAAAGAATGACATCCTTGGCGCTGACTCCTGGTCCCAGGTTTCCGGAAACCTCTAGCTTCAACGTCTTAGGCTTTGACTGCCATAATGTTTGCGTCGCGAGAACATGCTCAACTTCACTGGTGCCTATCCCAAACGCCAGCGAGCCAAAAGCTCCGTGTGTGGATGTATGGCTGTCTCCGCACACTATAGTCATCCCTGGTTTCGTCAATCCAAGCTCAGGTCCGATGACATGGACGATCCCCTGTTCAGGACTATCCAGATCAGCTAGTTGTATTCCGTACTCCAAACAATTTTCCCTTAACGTATCCATCTGGTTTTTAGCTACCGGATCATGTATCTGGCTGCGGTTGATCGTTGGAACGTTATGGTCCATTGTTGCAAAGGTAAGATCTGGTCTCCGCACTGGACGGTTTTTCATTTTAAGTCCCGAGAAAGCCTGCGGGGAAGTTACCTCATGGACAAGATGCAAATCTATATAGATGAGGTCCGGCTTACCTTCCTCCCGGTGAACAACATGGCTTTCCCAAATTTTATCGATGATCGTTTTTCCCACAAGCAGCCTCCTCCTTTTTTTGAAAAATTCAGATATCGTTAAGCGTAAGCACTCATTATATTACAGATTGCTTCATGATCGAGCAGGGCGGCTTTAATTTCCTCAACCATTTCCTCCGTAGTTACCGGAACATTCCCGAAATCGGCAATATCACGAGTCCTGCTTCCAGCATCGAGCACCTGGGTTACCGCATTTTCAACCGCTTCTGCTTCCTCTTCCATTCCGAATGACATTCTAAGCATCATCGCTGCTGATAGAATCATCGCAATTGGATTGGCCGTGTTCTGACCAGCTATATCCGGAGCTGAGCCATGGATCGGTTCATATAAGTACGGACCATCAACAGATACACTTGCAGATGGCAGCATACCAAGCGAACCAGTCAAAACGGAAGCTTCATCACTTAAGATATCGCCAAACATATTTTCAGTCACGATGACATCGAACTGTCGAGGATTCTTAATGAGCTGCATGGCCGCATTATCAACAAGCATATGCTCCAGCTGAACCTGCGGAAAATCCTTTGCCACCTCTTCTGCCGTCTCCCGCCACATTCGACTAGATTCCAAAACATTCGCTTTGTCCACCGAGGTCACTTTACCTCTTCGGCTGGATGCTAATTTGAATGCATAGCGGATTACTCTCTCGATCTCTTTTTTCTGGTAAAATAGCGTATCCACTACAGATGCCTCGCCTTTTTTCATCGTTCTTTCACTCGGCTTGCCAAAGTACAGCCCGCCGGTCAGTTCCCTGACTACGACCATATCAGCCCCTTCAATCACTTCCTTGCGAAGCGGCGATACCCCGGAAATACTAGAATAGTATTGAACCGGGCGAACATTGCCGTACAAACCAAGGTCTTTCCTGATTTTCAGCAATCCCTTTTCTGGGCGGAGATGTCCCGGCAGCATATCCCACTTCGGCCCTCCTACTGCTCCTAACAGTACTGCATCACTTGCTTTGCAAAGATCGATTGTCTGCTGCGGAAGCGGTGTGCCGAACTCATCGATTGCCCCTCCGCCAATATCTCCATATAAGAATTGAAATTTATGTCCATAAAGCTCACCTACTGCACGGAGGATGCTGACCGCCCCCCTGCTTACTTCTTTGCCTACTCCATCACCTGGCAGGACTGCGATCCTTTTTTCCATAACTTTCGCCTCCATTTTTTATATGGTATTTTCACAACTTAACCATTCACTGCGATTTTTTTGTTTTCTTCTATATATAGAACCCTATTGACTGCGTTTAAATAGGCTTTTGCCGAAGCTTCCAGAACATCCTGTGCAAGGCCTCTTCCGCTTGTCTCCGTTCCTGCAAATCTAAGTTTTACATATACCTGGGCAAGAGCATCTCTTCCTGCGCCAACTGATTGGATACGATAATCGAGTAAATTGGCAGATTCCTTCAAGCATTTTTCAAGCGTGTTATATAATGCTTCAATACTTCCAGAACCAGTAGCTGCTTCCTGGATCAATTCGTTTTGACAGCCGGAAAGAGAAACGGTTGCCGTAGGAACCTGGTTGGTGCCATACTGAACCTGGATTGAATTCAAGCGATAATATTGCTGTTCCTTTGACAGCGTTTCTTCCAGGATGATCGCTGCCAAATCTTCATCTGTCATTTCCTTTTTGCGGTCTGCCAGTTCCTTGAATACCGCGAATAAATGGTTGATATCCTGGTCTGGTACTGCCAGCCCGATTTCATTCAGACGATTGCGGAATGCGTGCCGGCCAGAATGCTTCCCAAGAACCATCGAATTATTTTGCAGGCCAACCAGCTCTGGTGAAATGATTTCATAGGTTGTTTTCTCTTTTAAAACGCCATCCTGATGGATTCCCGATTCATGGGCAAAGGCATTTCTTCCTACCACTGCTTTATTTGCTGGAACCGCCATCCCTGTGAGTTTGCTGACCAGGCTGCTGGTTCTGCTGATTTCCTTTAGATTCATTCTTGTCTCGGCTTGGTAAAAGTCTTTCCGGATATGGAGGGCAACTGCGAATTCCTCTAGTGCTGCATTGCCAGCTCTCTCTCCAATCCCATTGATTGTTCCTTCTACCTGAGAGGCACCCGCTGATACAGCAGCAAGAGAGTTGGCAATTGCCATCCCCAGGTCATCATGGCAGTGTGCCGAAAGTTCAACTTTACTAATAGAAGGAACATTCTCTTGCAAATACTTAAAGATATTGCCGTATTCCATTGGCGAAATATACCCCACTGTATCAGGTATATTAATGACCTTTGCTCCTGCCTTGATCACTTCTTCTACAATTTCCGCTAAATAATCAAGTTCTGTCCGGCATGCATCCTCTGCAGACCACTGTACTACGGGGAATTTAGAAGCTGCGTATTTTACAGTTTTTACAGCTGTTTCAATCACTTCTGCTTTTGTCTGCTTAAGCTTATGAACCCGATGGATTGGTGAAGTGGCAATAAACAAATGTAGTCTTGGTTCCGCACCATATCTTAAAGCATCCCAGGCTGCATCAATATCAGATAAAACCGATCTTGCCAGCCCCGTTACAGAGCATCCCTTGATTGCTCGGGAAATTTCAGCTACAGATGCAAAATCTCCTTTTGACGCAGCAGGAAATCCTGCTTCAATAATGTCAACACTCAGCCTTTCCAGCTGCTTCGCTATTTCAAGCTTCTCGGTAAAATTAAGATTCACCCCGGCCGATTGCTCTCCATCCCGCAATGTTGTATCAAAAATCTTAATTTTTCGCACTGGCAGCCACTTCTCTCTGCTTTTGTTTATTGACAAAAGGCATCATCTTTCTCAGTTCTCTGCCAACCACTTCAATTTGATGCTGGTTTTCCTTTTCGTTGATTGCATTAAAAACCGGTCGGCTGGATTTATTTTCCGCAATCCATCCCTCTGCGAATTTGCCCTCCTGGATATCCTTCAGAACCTTTTTCATTTCATGTTTCACCTGGTCATTCACAACTCTAGGTCCGCTGACGAAATCTCCCCATTGTGCAGTGTCTGAAATAGAATAACGCATTCCTTCCAGTCCGCCTTCGTACATTAAGTCAACAATCAGCTTCAATTCATGCATCGTCTCAAAATAGGCCAGTTCTGGCTGATAGCCTGCTTCAACTAGAGTCTCAAATCCTGCTTTTACTAACGATGTAAGTCCGCCGCAAAGGACAGCTTGTTCCCCGAATAAATCTGTTTCAGTTTCTTCTTTGAATGTCGTTTCCAATGCACCTGCTCTTAGGGCACCAATCGCTTTCGCATAGGCCAGCGCCAATTCCCTGGCCTCCCCTGTTACATCCTGATGGACTGCGAACAACGCCGGAACACCTGCACCTTCCTCGTAAGTCCTTCTGACAAGATGCCCTGGACCCTTAGGCGCAACAAGTAATACATCACAATTCTCCGGCGGAACGATCTGGTTAAAATGAATATTAAATCCATGTGCAAACATGAGAGCCTGATTTGTCAGCTGAGGTTCGATTTCTTCTTTGTAAACCGATGTCTGAAGTTCATCTGGCAAGAGGATCATGACCACATCTGATTGAGCCACTGCCTCAGAAACAGCTTTGACCTCAAAGCCATCCTCCTCCGCCTTTTCCCATGACTTTCCTCTTCTAAGGCCAACTACAACCTCAACACCGCTGTCCCTTAAATTTTGCGCATGAGCATGCCCCTGGGAACCATATCCCACAACCGCCACTTTCTTTCCGTTAAAATAAGCCTCTTTTGCATCACCGTTATAATACATTTTCGCCATTTTCCGTCTCCCCTTCTTATCCGCATATTATTTTGGAATTTCACTACGTTACTTGATTCTGCATCTGAATTTGGTTTAGGTACTTAATTCCAGTACGAACTGGTTTAACACGCTTTTTAGAGGTGCAAAAAAAGAATTCATGTATGGTTCAAAAGCAATTACCCATAGAGCCTACACAAACGAAAGGGCTTTTTGCTGGTTCCCAGGCTGGTAGCCTCTTGGAAACGCTGTTGTACCGGTCCGTGCCATTTCTCTTATTCCATAAGGTTTGATTAACTCGATAAAGGCTTCGATTTTTTCTGATTCGCCTGTTAATTGGATGATAATGCTATCCTTGCTGACATCAATCACTGAAGCCCGAAATGGCTCTATGATTGAATAAATTTCTGAACGGTTATGCGGCAGTACCGGAACTTTCATGAGTACGAGCTCCCTTGCCACAACTGCCTGGTCGCTGATATCGGCAACCTTAAGGACATCGATCTGCTTATTCAGCTGTTTTGTAATTTGTTCTGCCATTCGATCGTCTTCAACATGGACAACACATGTCATTCTCGAAACACCTTCATGCTCCGTCGGGCCGACTGAAATGCTTTCGATATTATAATTTCTTTTCGTAAACAAATTGGTAATCCGGTTCAGGACTCCCGGTCTGTTCAAGACAGTTATTGTGATTATTCTTTTCATTTCTTAACACCCACCATTTCGTGGATTCCCTTTCCTGGGGCAATCATCGGATACACATTTTCATCAGCATCAACCCTGAAATCCAGAAGAACCGGTTCACTGTTATTTAATACTTCATCTAGCACTCCATGGGCCTCGGCTTCCGAATTGATTTGATAGCCTTTAATGCCATATGCTTCTGCCAGTTTTACAAACGATGGCTGAACGGGATTTTTGCTGTGAGAAAATCTCGAGCCATAAAAGATTTCCTGCCACTGCCTTACCATCCCCAATGCTTTATTATTAAAAATTGCTATTTTAATTGGCAGCTGGAACTCGGCTATTACAGCAAGCTCCTGTGTTGACATCTGGAATCCTCCATCACCCAGTACGGCAATCACACAGGCTGATGGATCTGCCAGCTGGGCACCAATGCTAGCCGGAAGGCCAAAGCCCATGGTCCCAAGTCCACCTGACGTAACCCAGCGATCAGCATTTTTGAATTGATAATATTGTGCTGCCCACATTTGATGTTGGCCAACATCTGTAACGACAATCGCCTCCCCGGCTGTTTTTTCGTAAAGGAGTTCCATTACCTTTTGCGGCTTAAGCACGTCGGTGTTCTCGTAGTAGTATGGGAAATCTTTTTTCCAGGTAGAGATCGTTTCCACCCATTCATCCTGTTCAGGCGCTTCTGTGTCTTGTCTGACCAGCTGGCTTAGCGCTTCACGGGCATCACCAACGACAGGTATATGGGTGTCGACGTTCTTGCCGATTTCTGCAGGATCAATATCAATATGCGCTACCCGTGCGTTTGGAGCGAAATGCTTCAGATTACCCGTCAGCCTGTCATCAAACCTCGCCCCGACATTAATCAATAAGTCACATTGATAGAGGGCCATATTTGCAGCATAGCAGCCGTGCATGCCTGCCATCCCAAGGTACAATTCATGGCCTGCCGGGAAACCTCCTAATCCTAAAAGCGTATGGACTACATGCAGCTTCTGCTGTTCCGCATATTGTTTTAATAAGGGTGACGCTTTGGCATGGAGGACACCCGCTCCCGCAAGAATGACGGGACGCTTAGCTTTACTTACTGCTTCTGCGAGCTTCCTCACCTGAAGTAAATTGGGTTCAATTGTTGGCTGGTATCCTGGGAGAGAGATTTCCTGCTCCTGAAGCTCTTCCGTCAGTGCTGCTGCAAGGTCCTTCGGAAAATCTATGACTACCGGACCCGGCCTGCCGCTGGTTGCAATATAAAATGCTTCTTTGACAATTCGCGGTATGTCCTTTGTGTCCCGGATCTGGTAATTGTATTTTGTTATCGGAGTAGTGATGCCGAGAATATCAGCCTCCTGGAAGGCATCCGACCCAATTACACCTGTTGCCACCTGGCCCGTGATCACTACGAGAGGCAAAGAATCCATCATTGCATCTGCCAGGCCAGTAATAATATTTGTTGCACCTGGCCCAGAAGTCGCAATCACCACTCCTGGCTTCCCGCTTATTCGAGCATATCCCTCCGCTGCGTGTATCCCCCCTTGCTCATGCCTTGGCAGGACATGAAGAATTTTAGAATCATAGAGTTTGTCATAAATCGGGAGGACAGCTCCCCCTGGATAGCCAAAAATGACTTCAACGTTTTCCCTCTCCAAAGCTTTTAAAAGTAAATCAGCGCCGCTGAGACCAGTTGCCAGCGGTTTCTTTTCCTTCAAGGCAGCTTCCTGCACCATTTTTACGAATCCCCCCTACTAGTTTGTTTTAGATTTCGAAATCGCTCTAATTCATTGATGTTATTTTTCCAGGTTCTATTCATTGGCTAAAATTACTCTAAGGTTAATATTCAAGATGAGAGCTTTCTTCAAAATAAAAAAGCCTATTCCATCTCCATATGCCTGGCAAGGCCAGACAAAGGGATGGAATAGGCTTTTTCTCCTGTTCCACGGTACCACCCTTCTTCACGCATGAATGCGCGCGCTCGTGACAGCATCTGCTGCCGATTTTGATAACGAGTGTGATCGACACTCGGCCGGTTTTACTGGGAATCCCTTTCAAACCGGCGCTCCAGGGTGAGTTCATTTGATGCGGCATCACCGGTTCTCAGCATTCCCGGCTCTCTGTCCATGCTTATCGCAAAAAATTACTTGTCCCTGTCTTCGCTTTGTCCTTTATGAAGCTAGCTGACTTGATGTGCTTCTTCTTCCTGATAAACCTGTACGCCTTCCGCCACAACCTTTGCCCGGAACTCACGCAGGATGTTCTTCGTGTGCATTCCTGGCGTTCCCTCTCCAATGACTCTGCCATCTACTTTTACAACTGCAATGACTTCTGCGGCGGTCCCAGTCAGGAATACCTCATCCGCAGTGTAAACATCGTGCCGGGTAAACGGTTCCTCCTTCACCTCATACCCAAGATTGCCAGCGATTTCAATGACTGCATTTCTTGTAATTCCTTCTAATGCCCCTACATAACCTGGAGGGGTGAGGAATGTATTCCCTCTGATAATAAAAACATTATCTGCTGAGCCCTCAGCAACATATCCTTGGTCATTCAGCATGAGTGCCTCACTGACATTTGCGAGATGAGCTTCAATCCTTACTAGGACATTGTTTAAATAATTGAGTGATTTAACTTTTGGGCTAAGAACGTCTGGCCTGTTTCTTCTTGTTGCAACTGTCACAATATCGAGCCCTCGCTCATACAATTCCTTCGGGAAGATCGCAAGTGGTTCTACGATAATGACTACATTGGCGTGAGGACATTTATATGGGTCTAAGCCTAGATCGCCGACCCCTCTTGAGACTACGACTCTGATATAGGCATCTCTTAATCGATTCCGTTCTACTGTTTCTACAACAAGATCAGTGAACTCTTCTTTAGAGTGGGGCATGTTCAGCATAATAGATTTTGCTGACCGATATAGACGGTCCATATGTTCTTCCATCCTGAATATATTGCCGCTGTATACCCGAATCCCTTCAAAAACACCGTCTCCGTACAGAAAACCATGATCATATACAGAAACTTTAGCATTTTCCTTGGTGACAAACTCACCGTTTAAGTAAATCCATTGATCGGGCACAATTAACACTCCTTTAATGATTAGACGCTTTAAATAGTTAAAATTTAAATTTAAAAAAATACAATTTTACACAATCGGAAATTGAAATAAAACTGTCTTTCATTCTGGCTGCAGCCAACTTGTTTTTTTTATTTGAGGATTATCTTACGCCCAAAATGCACCCTCGTCAACAGGGTTTTTCTAAATTGTTTGATAATTTTGATTAATTAGTTTATTTGTATCCGCTTACATTGTTGATATATTCACATTTATTAAAAGGAAAATTTTTTTTTAAAAATAGAGGATTTTATCTTGAAAGAGTTAACTGCGAAGTTAGAACGAATGGAATCTGATTTTTTATGGCTCTGAAGAAATAAAAAAAACTCACCTTTCAGCAAGGTGAGTTAAGGTATGTAGTTTAAGTGGCGTCCCAGGAGAGATTCGAACTCCCGACCGCACGCTTAGAAGGCGTGTGCTCTATCCAGCTGAGCTACTGGGACAAATATGTTTTTTAAAGACAAGATTTATTATAGTAGCCAAACAACTAAATGTCAATAAATAAATTAAACTTTTTTTGAGGGGGAGTAATTAATGCTCCCCTCAAAAAAATATTATAGTTCTTTTATGCTTTTTTGGGAAGGGTAAATTCCTGTCTTAGCTCAGCCATTTCTCCATTTCCAAAGTCATGGATTTGGAGCATTGCTTTTCCATCTTTGAGTTCAAGTATGATATAGGTTCTTTCCTTCCTTGCCCTTGGCAGCCTGATGCTGCCAGGATTGATAAACAGGACATCGTCGACCATTTCCGCACCCAATACATGCGAATGGCCAAAACAAACAATATCAGCATCGATTTCTTTTGCCTTATAAAACAAATTTCCCAATGTGGATTTGACTGAGTAAAGATGCCCATGTGTCACAAAGATTTTCACTCCATTTATCACATGAGTATCTTCATCAGGAAAGTCTCCGAGAAAATCACAATTCCCCCTAACGGATCTGAAACTTTTAATCGCTGCATCATCTTCAGCAAGTTCAGAATCACCACAGTGGATCATCAAATCAACATCCTGCCCATGAAGTTTCTCGATTCCCTCAAGCAATTCCGCAGAACCATGGCTGTCACTTACAATCAGGATTTTACACATCGCTTTGCTTCCGATGCATTAGCGTTTTTTCAAGCTGTTTGATCGCTTTTGCCCTGTGACTGATCCCGTTTTTCTCTTCGGAAGACAACTCAGCCATTGCCTTCCCTTCTGACTCAACAAAAAACACAGGGTCATAGCCAAACCCATTAGTGCCTCTCCGTTCATGAAGGACATGTCCCTCACAAGTACCAAATACAGTTACCGTTTCCTTCCCAGGTTCGGCCATTGCCAAGGCACAGCAAAATCTGGCAGTCCGCTCGTTTTCTGGCACATCCTGAAGTTCAGCGAGAACTTTGTCGATGTTCGCTTCATCATTTTTTTCTATTCCCGCATATCTTGCAGAATAGACGCCTGGACGTCCTTCAAGCGCGTCCACTTCCAGGCCAGAATCATCCCCAATGACCATGACGCCAAGCACTTTTGAGATTGTCTCTGCTTTTAGAACAGCATTCTCCTCAAAAGTAGTACCCGTCTCATCAACGTCTTCTAGCTCTGGATAATCAAGTAGCGTTTTCACTGTCATTCCCATTGGCAGAAAAAGCTTTTCAAACTCCTTTGCTTTTCCAATGTTTTTCGTTGCAATTATTACTGTATTCATCTTGAGATCTCCCCCTATCTCTTTTTGGCGCTCGCAATCTTCGCTGCCAATTCTTCTCCAAGAGCTTCCTTCTGCATTTCAAAAAGCTCCATGATCCCTTCCTGTGCAGCCTTCAGCAGCTCCTGAAGCTGGCTGTATGAAAAAGTTGCCTCTTCTCCTGTACCCTGCAGCTCTACAAATTCGCCATTTCCAGTCATGACGACATTCATGTCTACGTTTGCCTTAGAATCCTCAACATAATTCAAATCAACAACTGGCTGACCATTCTCCAGAATGCCAACACTGGTTGCAGCCAGGAAATCTGTTAAAGGGAAACCAGATAGTTTTTTCTGCTTGCTAAGCCTGTAAAGAGCCTGAGCCATCGCAACATATGCTCCTGTAATGGAAGCGGTGCGTGTTCCGCCATCTGCCTGAATGACATCACAATCAATCCAGACTGTACGCTCCCCGATTGCCTCAAGATTTACAACGGCTCTCAAAGCTCTTCCAATCAAGCGCTGAATTTCCATAGTCCTTCCGGAAATTTTGCCCTTAGCCGCTTCTCTAATATTCCTTTGCTCCGTAGCACGCGGAAGCATGGAGTATTCTGCCGTAATCCATCCCTTTCCTTCCCCGCGCATAAATGGCGGAACTCGATCCTCAATGCTGGCAGTACAAATTACCTTTGTATCACCGACAGAAATCAATACAGAGCCCTCTGGATGCTTTAAATAATCTGTTTCAATATGTATCGGCCTTAATTGTAAGGGTTCACGTCCATCAAATCGCATTTATTTATCCTCCTTGGCATTTATGAAAGGCAGAACTCTAACCGCTGCCCCAATAACAATAAATAAGAGGCAGCAAAATGCCTGCCTCTTCATCTGTCTTTATTTAGTATACCAAAACCGCGCTATTAAAAACTACCAGTGTTAACTTTTTCAGGTCTTGTAACCGGCTCTGACAGCTTCTCGCCCTTCTCTGTCAATACATCCGCCTTTCCCTTCACCGTAAGAGCCACACTCTCAACACCCGTTTGCTCAGTCAGGGAAAGCACGAGAGAATTCAATACATGCTCAGAAACCATTTTTTCTTCAAAGCTGCCATAAATCGATTCATTAAAGTTCAAAGTTAACTTTCCGTCCTCTAGCGTAGGCGTATCCAAAAGTTTTACATCTGACTGGAACTCGGATAAAAGATTGGATGCATAGGCAGGTCCTTCTACAAGCTCGTTTACGATCGCTGTAATATTGTCTTTAAAGTCATTGCTGACACGTCGAGTTACAGGAACATAATAATAGGCGCCTTCTTCACCGCCTATATAGTAGACTGTCACCGCTTTAGTATTTGTGATATCAACAACATCAGAGTTATCCATGTTAATGCCATCAGCTCTGCTCAATTCTTCGCCAATTGGCGTGCCATTCACAGGCATTTCCTCTAGCGGCGTACCATTCAGCTGCAGCTTAACATCCTTTACACTCTCAAATTGAGTAAGAGTCCAGGTTACAGCCTGTAAAATCCTCTTCTCATCCTCTTTTTTGTAGTTTGCAAATTCTTTAGAGAAGTCAACTGTAGCTGTGCCATCCTTGATATTAACCGTCATTTGTGTATCTGCTGGCAGGACTGCACGGAATCCATTTGGCAGCATTTGCTCAACAGGTCCGTTGGCTACCAGGTACTCTAGCGCCTGCTTGGCTACGCTCTCTGTCTTGGGAAGATCCATTGCCTGGGATACAACATAACCATTTTTGTCAATCAGATAAAGTTCTGTCTTGACAGTCGTTTCCACTGCTTCTGTTTGATCCTGCTTTGATTGTGCGGAGGTATTCTCATCGACCGCTGCTCCATCCTCCGTGAAGGTTACATCCTGCGGTGGATCAATTTTCTTTTTCTCCTCGCCCCCAAATAACCCGCAGCCTGACAGGAAAACTGTAGTTGCTAATGTCGCTGCAGTTACGAAGACAGCTTTATTATTTTTTGACATATAAATCCCTCCAAAGACAGTTTGTACTATCATGTATACGAGCTTCGGGATTTTTTAGACCGCCTTTGAAAAGATTTTTGTACAAACCCGCTACTCGATTTATTTTTGGGAAGAGATTTTTTTATTTGAACCAGCTTTTTCGGCAGACATACAAAAAGGCCTCCATTCCGGAGGCCTTTTTCAACCTAATTTAATTTTTTCCACATGTTCAATCGGAATTTCCAGCCATTGAGAAGCAATTCGGGCAAAAATCGTTCTAGAGCCAGTTATATAAAAGGAATGCTCAGGCAGCTCTTCTCTTTCGGCAAACATATCGTTATGCCCCAGAATCGTACTTACCTCACGGGCTGTTTCCTCACCTGAACTGATGACCTTTACTTGATCGCCCATTACATCTTTTATAAGCGGCTCAAGCAGAGGGTAGTGCGTACATCCTAATATCAATGTATCGAGCCCTTTACTTATCAAAGGCTCAAGTGTCTCTGTTACAACTTTTTTTGCAACATGACCGTTGTATTCCCCACTTTCAACAAGCGGGACGAACTTAGGGCAAGCAAGGCTTTCTACAAAAGTTTTGCGATTGATTGCTTTTAGGGCATGTTCATACGCTCGGCTTTTTACAGTACCTTCAGTGCCGATGATCCCAATTTTGTAATTGTCCGTTACCTTTATCGCAGTCCTGGCCCCTGGCTGAATAACACCAAGCACAGGAATAGGCAGTTCATTCCTGATTTCCTCAAGTACTACAGCTGTTGCCGTATTGCAGGCAATGACCAGCATCTTAATATTCTTTTCAAGCAGGAATCGGGTCATTTCCCAGGTGAATCTTTTCACTTCTTCCACAGGGCGAGGGCCATACGGACATCGTGCTGTATCGCCCACATAGATGATCTGTTCATAAGGAAGCTGCCTCATCACTTCTTTGGCAACCGTTAACCCGCCCACACCTGAATCAATGATTCCAATCGGTTGGTTCAAAAAACTCGCCTCATTCTCCACGCATTTCATGATGTAATTTTGACAGGCTGTGCTTCAGCGATACGATTTCGTCGCCGGAAAAGTCCTTCAATACCTCCTGTAGGTAAACCTGGCGCTTCTTGATCACTTCATCGATAATCCTTTCACCTTCCTCAAGAAGATGGATACGGACTACACGTCTGTCATTCGGATCCTTGACCCTTACAACAAGATCATTTTTTTCCATGCGGTCCACTAAGTCAGTTGTCGTACTGCAAGCCAAAAACATTTTATTCGACAGCTCGCCGATTGTCATATCTCCGTCCTCAAAAAGCCATTGCAAAGCAACAAACTGAGGAGGAGTGATCGTGTAATTACTGAGGAGCTCACGACCCTTTTGTTTTATAATTCCCGATATGTACCTTAAATCTTTTTCAATATCAGCAACCGTGTCCAGTTCCTGTTTACTTTGGATATCTTCAAGTTTCATCTATCACAACTCCTAAATAAATGCATTCGCCATTTTCACTGCCGTTTAAACTTGATTTCCTGACCGACAAAACTTTTTTATTATTTTCCTATTGCCCTTATTTTCTACTTTTTTCGAGCAAATTTCAAGACAGAATTCATTTCCAAGCATTGAGTGCTTCTTAATCTCCCCTTATAAACATCTAACCGGCCTCCCAACAGGTTGGCCGGTCTAGATTAAAGTTCTAGCTCTCCCATACGCAGGAGCTCTACAACAGCTTGGGAACGCCCCTTTACACCAAGCTTCTGCATGGCGTTTGAAATGTGGTTCCGAACCGTTTTTTCGCTGATAAATAATTCACTAGCGATCTCTTTTGTTGTTTTGTCTTGGACTAACAGTTCGAAAACTTCTCTTTCGCGTTTAGTGAGTAATGGCTTGTGAGTATATTCATTTTCCTTCAAGTATTGTAACCCTCCTTGCCTTCGCCAGCTGTGAACTGCGGGGTGGGTATAAATTTAGTCAACATATCTTATGTGAAGGAAAGAATTGAAGTGACAACATTTCAAGGGCTTATTACTCTTTTTTATAAAAATGTTCAAAATTTATTTCACAACAGACTTTTTGCTCTTTGCAAGCAGGTGGCGCATCTCCTCTGACCAAGGAACACCCTTGCCCGTCCTCTTGGAAATCTGAACGATTGTTCCCCGTCCTGCAAGGCAAATCGATCCGTCTGCCTTCTTCCCCATATAATGCAAGTCAACTGAAGAATTGCCGATTGAATTTGCTTTCACATAAATCTTTAAATCTTCATCAAAATAAATCTGGCTTAAATAATCACATTGCAAATCCGCAACAACCGGAATCGTTTCATTTTCGGGCTTAACCCAATCTTGCATGAACCCCTGACTTTTAAAAAAATCGATCCTCGCCATTTCAAAAAAAGTAAACGGAACCGTGTTATTCAGGTGGCCAAACATATCTGTTTCAGAAAATCTGACCTTCACGTCATGATAATACTCAAACTCTTCTTCCCAGCTTACGATGTCATCGATATAATTGGTTTTCTTCATGTATTAGCCTCCTGATTAACTGAATGAAGATTCATTCTTTTCTTTATTATAAATATATTTAGATTTTTTGAAAACCCTAAGCATCATTTGGCACTATGCCTAATGAAAATGATGAATTTGTTTTCCAGGAAATACTCTAATCATAAGGCTGAATTCGCTTTGCTACGATTGTCGGGTTTACTCCAAAACACTTATAGAAAGGATCTTTCCCTACACTTTTTCGCTTTCTCAACAAAAGTAAATATCGGCAACTGGTTTTTGACGAATTTTTATGCAAATTTAGTTAAGATGTCTCCAGAAAAGGGCCCCGATACCTCTAAACATGACGATACAAGTACTCGTCCGAAAAGCAACAATTAATTCGAAAACAGCAAGAAAATAACCACTAAAAAAATGCCTCCCTCTCTGTTTAAGAGAGGGAGGCATTTAAAATCATTAAACCTGGTCGCTTCCAAAGAAGTTTTTGAATGCTTGCAGAGTTGTATCACGGTTTAGAGCTGCAATTGAAGTAGTCAATGGAATTCCTTTAGGGCAGGACTGAACGCAGTTCTGAGAATTACCGCAGTTAGCAAGTCCTCCGTCTCCCATGATTGTTTCAAGTCGCTCGCCTTTGTTCAGTGCACCTGTTGGATGGGCGTTGAACAAACGAACCTGTGAAAGCGACTGCGGTCCAATGAAATCAGATTTACTGTTAACATTTGGACATGCCTCAAGGCACACACCGCAAGTCATACATTTAGATAGTTCATATGCCCATTGGCGCTTTTTCTCAGGCATACGTGGTCCTGGTCCAAGGTCGTACGTTCCATCGATTGGAATCCAGGCTTTAACACGCTTCAAGGAATCGAACATGCGGCTGCGGTCAACCTGAAGGTCACGCACAACAGGGAATGTTCTCATCGGCTCTAACCTGATTGGCTGTTCAAGCTGGTCAACCAGCGCAGAACAGGACTGACGAGGACGTCCATTGATGACCATTGAACATGCACCACATACTTCTTCAAGACAGTTCATGTCCCATGCAATCGGAGTTGTAGCTTCACCCTTTGCATTTACCGGGTTGCGGCGAATTTCCATCAGCGCGGAAATCACATTCATATTCGGACGATATTCAAGTTCATACTCTTCCTGATAAGGGGCTGAATCAGGAGTATCCTGGCGGCTTATGATAAAACGGACAGTTTTTTTCTCTGACATGCCTCATTACTCCCCTTTCTTCTTAGAATAATCGCGCGTACGCGGTTTGATTAATGAAGTATCAACATCATCATAATGGAATGCTGGAGCAGAGTTTGAATCAACAAACTTAGCCATAGTTGTTTTCAAGAAATCCTCATCATTACGATCAGGGAATTCAGGTTTGTAGTGTGCTCCTCGGCTTTCGTTACGGTTGTAAGCACCGATTGTGATTACGCGTGCTAGCTGAAGCATGTTTTGAAGCTGGCGTGTGAACACAGCACCCTGGTTGCTCCATTTTGCTGTATCGTTAATGTTAATACGCTTGTAGCGCTCCATTAATTCTACAATTTTCTCATCTGTTTTCAATAGTCTGTCGTTGTAACGAACAACCGTTACGTTATCCGTCATCCACTCGCCAAGCTCCTTGTGAAGGACATATGCATTTTCATTTCCATCCAACGACATGACGTTGTTCCACTTACTCTGCTCCTGCTGGACGTGCTGATCAAAAATCGCAGAAGAAACAGAATCGGAACTCTTTTCAAGACCGTTAATATAACGAATTGCATTTGGCCCTGCTACCATACCGCCATAAATAGCTGACAATAATGAGTTTGCACCAAGGCGGTTTGCGCCGTGCTGAGAGTAGTCACATTCGCCAGCTGCAAATAATCCAGGAATGTTCGTCATCTGGTCATAGTCAACCCAAAGTCCGCCCATTGAATAGTGGACTGCAGGGAAGATTTTCATTGGAACTTTTCTAGGGTCGTCGCCCATGAATTTCTCATAGATTTCAATGATGCCGCCAAGCTTGATATCAAGCTCTTTTGGATCCTTATGTGAAAGGTCAAGATAAACCATGTTCTCGCCATTGATTCCTAGCTTTTGGCTAACGCAAACGTCAAAGATTTCACGTGTTGCGATATCACGAGGAACCAGATTTCCATATGCAGGATACTTCTCTTCAAGGAAGTACCATGGCTTACCATCTTTATACGTCCAAACTCGTCCACCTTCACCACGGGCAGATTCACTCATCAGGCGAAGCTTGTCGTCGCCAGGAATTGCTGTCGGGTGGATCTGGATGAATTCACCGTTTGAGTAATATGCGCCCTGCTGATATACAATCGCAGCCGCAGAACCTGTGTTGATGACAGAGTTAGTTGTTTTCCCAAAGATAATTCCAGGGCCGCCAGTTGCCATGATAACAGCATCTGCAGCGAACGACTTAATCTCCATTGACGTCAGGTTTTGAGCCGTGATCCCGCGGCAAACGCCATCTTCATCAAGTACAGCACCAAGGAATTCCCAACCCTCATATTTAGTAACAAGACCAGCGACCTCATGACGGCGTACCTGCTCGTCCAATGCGTACAATAACTGCTGACCGGTTGTAGCGCCTGCAAATGCAGTGCGGTGATGCTGTGTTCCACCAAATCGGCGGAAGTCAAGAAGGCCTTCTGGAGTACGGTTGAACATTACACCCATACGGTCAAGAAGGTGGATGATTCCTGGTGCTGCTTCAGCCATAGCTTTTACAGGAGGCTGGTTCGCAAGGAAGTCACCGCCGTAAATTGTATCATCGAAGTGAACCCATGGAGAGTCACCTTCACCTTTTGTATTTACTGCACCGTTGATTCCGCCCTGTGCACAAACAGAGTGTGAACGTTTTACCGGCACAAGAGAGAATAGCTCAACAGGTGTTCCTGTTTCAGCCACCTTTATTGTAGCCATTAAGCCAGCCAAACCGCCGCCGACTACGATAACCTTACCTTTACTCATCGTGACTCACTCCCTTAAATCCATGTCTGTCTTAAATTCCGATCAATTTATACAAATGCCAAGATTGCGCGTACTCCCACGATGGAAAGCGCAATGAATACTCCAATAGTAATGTAAGTGGAAATCACTTGTGCTCGAGGCGTTACAGTGATACCCCAGCTTACGAAGAAAGACCACAATCCATTAGCAAAGTGGAAAGTTGTTGAAATGATACCGATTATATAGAACCAAAGCATAAACGGAGAAGATAAAATGGTCTCCATCATCTGGAAATTCACTTCAGAACCAAAAAAAGCTGCGATACGCGTTTCCCAAACATGCCAAGCTACGAAAATCAGGGTGATGACACCTGAGACACGCTGCAGCATGAACATCCAGTTCCTGAAATAGCCGTATTGCCCTATATTGTTCTTAGCCGTAAAAGCAATATAAAGTCCGTAGATTGCATGGAATAATAGTGGTAAAAAGATAATGAAGATTTCTAGAAAATACCTGAAAGGCAGCTGCTCCATGAAATGAGCCGCTTTGTTAAATGATTCTTCTCCCCCTGTAGCAAAATGGTTGACTACAAGGTGCTGCATAAGGAAAAGTCCTACTGGAATTACACCCAGCAAAGAATGCAGCCTCCGCCAATAAAACTCTTGTTTACCCGCCATATGTATACCCCCCTTGAAATTTGGCCGTGATGTACAGGCTTTTCTCCCCTATTAAACTGACAGTTTGATTAACCCCAACATCATATTACAAAACAAATCTTACAATTATGTGACATGTTCATTTTACTCCCATCATAATAGAGCGTCAAGAAAACGGATACATAAAAAAGTTTATATAGGTAAAATTTTTTAAATATATTGATATTGTAAAAATGCCACTTTCTAATTATTTTACCGCCGGTTAGAGTATATTAAAATAATAGTATTACCTTTTAGTTGCCAATGAAATAAATTTCCCGGATGATTAAATTTTAGCTTGTAAAGAATTGGGTATGGTATAAACATGGAAAATATTAATAGTATCTTTATTGCCCATCTAAAATTTAACAGATTATTAATTTAGAATCGCTGGTTGTTTTTTTGGCAAATTGTTTATAATAGAGTAATAGAAAGAGGGGAGAACATGAGTGAATTAACATCAGAGCAGCAAACTGAAAGCGAGCCACTTTCCGTTTCCGCTTTTGGGTATGAATTAGTCAGAGAAATCCTATTGCCAGAACTGCTAGGCAAGGACACTCCTGAAATACTCTATTGGGCAGGTAAACGCCTTGCACGCAAATATCCATTATCGACACTGGAAGAAACAATCCGCTTTTTCCAGGATGCAGGCTGGGGCACCCTTTCAGTTAAGGAAGAAACAAGAAAACAATTGGTGCTGGAACTTAGCAGCGAGCTGATTTCCTCTCGGTTAAAAAATAACGCAAACTCCACATTCCAGCTTGAAGCAGGTTTTCTCGCACAGCAGATGGAATTGCAAAAGAATGCTACAGCCGAAGCCTTCGAACACCCCAATAAGCGTTCATTTCGAATCCAATTCACCATTAAATGGGATAAAAATGATTTTGTTTCTGAATGAGAAACCGCGCTGTATGACCTTGATGGCGAGCATTGGCAATGTTTGCTGGCTCGGCAGTCTGGAATTGCATATTTGCGTTAAAGCCTGGGGATTTTTTTCCCAGGCTTTTTTGGTTTAGACAGGTTATGGAATGAATCATATTTCTCTTGCGCCAATTGGATAAATGTCTCAAAATCTTCAGGCATATGGTAGATACGAGCTTTATTGGAACCGCTGGATGATAAATTCATGGATGATAGCATGTTTCCGATAGCTCTTGGATTTTGGATAAGAAGGAATTCACTCAGTTCTGAATTTGTTAAGGTGGGTTTTATAAGAAGAAAAAAATCAACTACACTCATAAGATGGGCAGTTCGAGAATGAAACGAACAATTGTGGCAAACCCATTTCCGCTTCATTCTCCGCATCCCAAAAGCTGAACAAGAAGGGCATTGAACACCCTTATGAAGGTCCTTTTCTGCAAGAGAATATGTTTTGAGAATTTCAGGGTAGAGTGGTGTATGCTTTTTGACGAGGGTTTTGGAGAGTTTTTTCATTTCTTTTTCGGAAAAGAAGTCTTTTAAATTAGTGTTTTCCATTTTCCTGATTCGATCGACCAGCACATCTCCTTTGACTACATGTTGATAAAGTTTGGAATCATTGGTTTTAATAATGGTGGAGGGATTGCTGATGGCAACCATGATAAAGATGGGAGGGACTTTAAAATTGTGTGCAACCAGCCATCTATTAAGATGCCATTTTTGTTTTTTAACCTGGAGGACCGGGTTATCGTATGCCTTTTCTTTATCTTGCTTTGATTGAATCATTTGCTCCGAATTCTTTTCAAAGTAAATGGCACCTGAGTAGTTTTTTGTCTCAATAAGAAGTATATAGCTATGGGTTATGATGAGAGTATCAATCTGGAAATGCCATATGCCATCCTTTAACCTTAGATCTCTCAGGATCCAGTAATCTTTTTCGGGCAAGAAACTTAAGCGGTAATCCGTTTGCAGTTCCCCCTTATACCCAGCCCGCCAGCCTTTGTAATCGTCCTCTATTTCTCCCCTTCTCGAACAATTTTCTTTGAGTCTATTCAAAAGGGCTTCATACATCCTAAGCCTAATCGGATAATTCCTATCTTTTATTATCAATAAAATCCCTCCCAGAGTATTTTTTATAGAAATTCTTTTAAAAACATCTAATTCCTGCCCCACTACTATCGCGATTATGAACTTTCTTTGACAAGTAAGTTAAATAAGAGCCTAAATTGATGGTTATCAAGTACAGAATGGCATGTTAAACAAGCGAAAAATTTTTATCACCAGTAGGAATGAATTTATTACTTGTAAGAAGAGTTTTATTACTAGTAAGAAGAATTTTATTACTAGTAAGAACCGATTTATCACCAGTAAGAAAAATTTCTTCTCCAAATAGCCATATTGGCCGCAATTTCTATAGAAAAAAGCCTCCCAGGCATCAAACACCTGGAAGGCTTTCCTCAGCTTACTTCGTTTTAACCGACTCAGAATACAACTCAAACGCTTCATGCAGTGATTCTACCGCATTCACCATCTGTTTTTCTTCGATCACTGTGGAAACCTTGATTTCCGATGTGCTGACCATTTTCACCTGAACGCCGTGTCCTTCTAAAACTTCGAACATTTTTGCAGCTACACCAGGGTTTGATACCATGCCAGAACCTACGATGGACACTTTAGCCAGGCCGGTTTCTGATTCAATTGCTTTATAATTTAATAATTCCTTATTCCGTTCTAATACATCTAAAGTTTCTGGTAAATCATTGCTCTTGATTGAAAAAGAAATGTTAGCAGAATCTGCTTCTGTTCTGCTTTGGACGATGATGTCAACATTGATGTGGTTTTGAGCCAATGTTGTAAAAATGGTTGATAGTCCCTTTAACGATGTGCTTACTCCAAGGACTGATACTCTTGTAATTTTGTCTTCAAATGCCACTCCACGAACGATTAAATTCTGTTCCATCCCAATTTCCTCCTCGATGATCGTACCTCTTTCTTTTTCCATGCTGGATCTTACCTCAATTGGCAGCCCGTAGTTCTTTGCAAATTCCACCGCTCTTGGATGGAGAACGCCCGCTCCCAGGTTTGCCAGCTCAAGCATTTCATCATAAGAAACACTTAACAGCTTCCTTGCACTTTTCACATACCTTGGATCTGTCGTGAATACACCCGTCACGTCAGTATAGATATCACACTTATCTGCCTTTAACGCTGCTGCCAATGCTACTGCTGTTGTATCAGATCCGCCACGGCCAAGAGTCGTGATCTGCCCATCATCCGTCACTCCCTGGAAACCGGCTACAATAACAACTTTGCCATGCTCAAGGTCGTTTTTAATTCTGTCCGTTTCGATATCTACAATCCTTGCGTTACTGTGAACATCCTCAGTTTTGATTCCAGCCTGCCAGCCTGTATAGGAAACAGCTTCAATTCCCATTTGCGCGAGCGCCATAGAATACAAAGCGATGGTTACCTGTTCACCTGTCGTTAAAAGCATATCCATTTCTCTCCTAGATGGAGCGCTCGAAATTTCATTAGCCATGTCAACTAAATGGTCTGTCGTTTTCCCCATCGCGGATACGACAACCACAATGTTATTTCCATTTTGCATTTCTTCAACAGTTCTGCTGGCAGCGTTCTTGATTCGCTCAACAGTGCCAACAGAAGTTCCTCCAAATTTCTGTACAATTAATCCCATTTACCTTCCCCTGCCTTTTCCTTCTTATTTCTGCCTCTATAAAGAGCTTCATGGCAAAATCCGCATATGTATTTTCCCCTAAGGATGTTTTCGCATGACATTCAGCTGTGAATAATGGACGAAAAATCCTTATAAATACAAAAAAGCAATGAGAGTGTCTCCCATTGCTTGATAAACGCATATATACGCTGCAACATGAGATAGCACTCCAAGATGGCAATCTTGACAATCCAGCGTTTATTCAACGAAGGACCAGCGGGAAAAAGAATAGGCATTCCCCCACTTCGGCGACCATCCCCTTTCAAAGCCATTCACAGAATCCTATAATTCTCCTGGCTCTTACTCTTGAAGCTCGCACCTCTATCTTCACTTTAATGCTCTAAAGTGATAGCTATATGAAATTTTTTCTTATTATAGCACACTAAAAAATAGATTGCTACCGTTAGTTCTGCAATTTAGTAAACAGTTCCTGGGCTACAATGGAGGGCAAACCAGCAGCAGTCAATTCCTCTATGGAGGCTTCCCTCATTTTTTTCACGGATCCAAAATGTTTCAGCAGCGCCTTTTTACGCTTCTCACCAATACCAGGGATATCGTCAAGCAATGATTGAAAAGCACTTTTCCCCCTGAGCTGGCGATGGAATGTAATCGCGAATCTGTGGACTTCATCCTGGATTCTTTGCAGCAGGTAAAATTCCTGGCTATTCCTTGGCAAGCTGATCACTTGCAGTGGATTGCCGTATAAAAGCTGGGAAGTCCTATGCTTATCATCTTTTGCCAGACCCGCTATCGGAATATCGAGGCCAAGTTCATTTTCGAGTACATCACGGGCAGATTCGATATGCCCCTTCCCGCCATCGATGATAATCAAATCAGGCAGCGGCAGATCTTCCCTCAGGACTCTTGAATACCTTCGCCTTACTACCTCCCGCATCGACTCATAATCATCCGGCCCTACGACAGATTTGATTTTATACTTACGGTATTCCCTTTTTTCAGGCTTGCCGTCTATAAAAACAATCATGGCTGAAACAGGATCGGTCCCCTGGATATTCGAGTTATCAAAAGATTCGATACGGTGTGGCGTGTAAATGCCCATTTGAATTCCAAGATTCTCGACTGCCTTGATTGACCGTTCTTCATCGCGTTCAATCAGTGAAAACTTCTCAGTGAGAGCGATTCCGGCGTTCTTTGAAGCAAGGCGGACAAGATCTTTTTTCTGGCCTCGCTGCGGCTTTAGCACCTTTACTTCAAGCAGCGCTTCAGCCATTTCCGTATCTACGCCTTCAGGGACGAGAACTTCCTTCGGCTTGAAATGCTCATTTTTCGAGTAAAATTGGCCTAGGTAAGTGAGGATGTCTTCTTCCGGTTCATTATGGATTGGGAACATCGAAACCTCGCGTTCAATTAATTTTCCTTGCCTGATAAAAAATACTTGAACACACATCCAGCCCTTGTCCACGGCGTACCCAAACACATCGCGGTCGGTAAAATCAGTCGAGGTCATCTTCTGTTTTTCCATTGTAGCCTCAATATGAACAATTTTATCGCGGAATTCCTTCGCTCTTTCAAAATCCAGTTCTTCAGCAGCCGCGGCCATTTTAGCAGTTAAATCTACTTTAATATCCTTAAAGCCCCCGTTCAGGAAGCGGGTAATTTCATCTGTTATTTTTTTGTACTCTTCCTTGCTTACATCCTTTACGCAAGGCGCGAGGCACTGGCCCATATGATAATAGAGACATACCCGGTCCGGCAGAGTGGAACATTTCCTTAGTGGATAGATCCTGTCCAAAAGCTTTTTCGTTTCATTTGCTGCCTGGACATTCGGATATGGCCCGAAATATTTCCCGCTATCTTTTTTAACCTTGCGGGTGATGATCAGCTTAGGATGGCGTTCTGCAGTCAGCTTGATAAATGGATAGCTCTTGTCATCTTTTAACATGACATTGTACTTAGGATCATATTTCTTGATCAGGTTAATTTCAAGGACAAGTGCTTCCATGTCTGAGGAGGTAACGATATACTCAAAATCTTCTATTTCATTTACTAGACGCAGAGTCTTTCCATCATGTGAGCCGGTAAAATATGAACGAACCCTGTTTTTCAGTATCTTAGCTTTCCCAACATAGATGATGGTCCCCTGCCGGTCCTTCATTAAATAGCATCCTGGCTGTGCCGGGAGAATGGCCAATTTATTCTTAATTTGATCATTCATACTGTTCACCCCCTGTTACGGTGTCCATTTATATAAAATAATTTCATTGTAGACTGGATCGAATATTTTTTCGGAGTTGAAAATCCTTATCTTTTCAACTCTCTTATCTATCTCAATTCCCTGTGCCCTAAAGCCATCGACTACTTTATCGGTCAAATACACTGTTTTATCTTTATATAAGCTCTGATCATGCAGAAATACTTTATACGTATTGATCCTTTTATGTGAATATGGCATTTTCAAATATCCCAGGACTCTTGTTTCTTCCCATGTATATAGCACAAATTCCTCATTTGTCTCCTCAAGAAAACGGGCAAGCTGGTAAACAGCAGGCTCCTCGTTTGCCTGTGTTTTCACAAGGTTCGCTGAAACCATTGCCTGGGCAATAAGAAGTATGAGAATCAATAAACTGCTATAAATATTTGGGTACCTTTTGAAAAATGCAGACAATACTAAAAAGATCAGAATCACTGCAACGGGCAGAATATGTCTGGCCTTATCGATATTTTGAGCAAACAGTGCCCATATGCCATATGCAGACATCATCAAGACACCTAAAGTGAAAGGCATATTCTTAAAAAGATTACTTTTTGTACCCGGCCAAAAAATGAATAGGCCGATAACTATATATAATACCATCAAAACATGTGTTCTTGAAAATATTCCCCACCAAAAAATGTTGGTAAACAAGAATATTTTTATTCTGGCAATAATCGATAAGTCATTTGAGGTCGTAGTTCCGCCCCATTCTTGAAAATGGCCGCCAGTAAACCCAAAGGCAAGTTCCAGAAAATTGGCGATTCCTCCTTCAGTCATGATGAGCCCGCCAATCCAGATTAACTGGAACACACCTGCAGCGAAAGTATATGTTAAAAGTCCGACGGATCCAATTTGATGGTCTTTCCATTTTTTACAAAAGAGATAAATCATCCCTGCACCCAAAGGAATATAGCTAAGCCTGATCCCCAGGAGCACGCTGAATAAAAACAGCGGCAGCAGCAGCCATTTGCCTGATTTTCTTTCCCAGGCAGTGACAATGCTCAAGAAATACCACCAGAAGACGGCAAGAGCTGCACCTTCCGACATCGGCTGATTGACTATGATCAATGGATAGCTTGCGGTATAAATAACCGCGGCCGCCATAAAGGCGCTCTCCCTGGAAATCAACCTGGATGCGATAATATAAACCGGAATGATCGAACTCGCATATATTAAAATATTAAAGAGCACCAGAGCTTGATTCGGTTCCTCTACGATGAACTTTGCAAGCAACCCTCCCAGAATAAAGTAAGGATAGCCCGGAAAATGGGGCCGCATTGCCCTAAGGTCATACCTTTCAATTGCAAGCGAAAAATCCACTTGGTCCCAGGAAGAAACAAAAGGATTTAGCGAACTGAGCTGCAGCCATAAAACATACATTACTACGACCAAACTTACCGCCACTATTGCTGGACTTTTCCATTTTTCATAATTCAACTTTTTCACCAACTACCTTCTTCATTAAAAACACTAGAGCAATTTGAAAAACAATAAGGTCTAAACGTATGAAAAAAGCACAAGGAATTTCCCTGTACTTTTTCTGGAGAGAGGAAGCTATGTTTATTTCACCTGCGGTTTCAATACATTTACTTGTTTGTTTTCTGCAGGCTTCTGTTTTTTCGTGCCACGTGTTGAAGTCAGCAGGAAAATGCCTGCAAAGTATCCGATATAAGCAATGACTTCCTCGATGGATGGCATCGAAGAGTAACCGAACAGTGCTTTTAGGAAGATGCCGATATCACCTGATAATAATGGTGCGACTCCGTTGTCACGTACATAGTGTGCATAATCAATTGGATGCTCAGGCATGAACCATGTAATGTCATAGACATGCGGTATTACACTGCCGATCAAGTTTATGTCCTGCATCATTGAAATTGCCTGTACCAATAACCCAGCTGAGATCAGGATGATGAATGCGCCAGTAAGTTGGAAGAAGGTTTTAAGCTTAACCTTCATTGTTCCTTTAAAGAACATATATGAAACAACTACCGCAATAAGTGTTCCGGTAAGAGCTCCCCAGCCTTGCATTGCAGCGCCGATATTACCGCCGGTGATTGCAGCAAAGAAGAAAACCGTTTCAATACCTTCACGCAATACAACCAGGAATGAGTGGATGACCATACCGACAATATTTCCTGTCGAGATGAACTTGTTCATTTTCCCTTCCATATTGCCCTTTAAGTCCTTGCTGTGGCTCGCCATCCAGAATACCATTTGCGTTAGTAACACGGTCGATACGAGCATGATTCCAATCTTCAGGTAAATTTCGCTGCCCATGGCGGCAAATCCAGTGAATACCACCTGGAACAGGATCGCCACCCCAATACTCGCCAAAACAGCCAGTCCGGCACCCAGCCACACATACTTCGTATACTTAGAGTGGTCCATCCTCTTTAAGTAAGTTGTGATGATCCCGACGATTAACAACGCTTCCAATACTTCACGGAAGGTAATCAGTAATGCTTGAATTTCCATTGCCCATTCTCCCCTCTCCAAGGTGTGGTCAAGCTTTAACCTCTTCTTTTTCTAATGCCGATAAAAACAACTGCCGCAATGATTGCGACGATCAGGATTAACGGAATCCAGTTTCGGATGTTGGATAAATCGGTCCAGTCTTTTTTTCCAGTTCCTTGTTCTTCTACTGTTTCTGTAAAATGTCCGACTTCCAGGCTGGCAAGATTGAATTCCTTTTGCAGTGCATTAAGGATTTCTTCCTTATTACTTTTAAATGCTTCTATGTCAGATGGCTTTTTCCCGACTCCAAAAAGTCCAGGATTACCAAGTGCCTCAAGAGCAGCATCGAAATCAGCTTTCATTTCCTTATCTAATTCCGCATTGTTTGCCTCTACTTTTGGCGATAAAGCCTGATATGTAGCGAAGCCTTTTGCTAGCAGTTTTTTAGAGGTATCGTACTCCTCGAAATTCTTTTCGATACTTTCAAGCCTTCTTGCAATATTCAAAATCAGAAGCTTCTCCATGTTTTCGATTGTAGCTTCTTTATTTTCGTCATTTAAATTTTTCATGATGATTTCTCCAGGCTCAGGTCCCATATGCATATCTGTTTCTTCTTTTACCGTTTCAAACAGGGACTTCGCTGCAGAGAAATTCGGAGGGTTCTCATCAAGTTTCAACTGCATCTCCTTGTAGACCTCTGCCACTTTCTCTTCATTAGGATCTCCATATGAATAAGCGCTGGCAGGCTGTGGATTGCCGTTAATGAGAATCAATATCAGTGAAAAGCAAAAAAATATGGCTTTTTTCATTTGTTTCCCTCCTACAATGATAATGATAATGATTATCATTCCTTATGTCAATCATATTTGAACATCGTCACTTTTTTGTCACTATTTTTACTACTTTTATATAAGAATCTATTTTTCGCCGAGTCCCTTTGCACCTTTTTAACTGGACGGGATATTTCACGAATAATAGCCGGGACAACATTTGTCATATATTTTCGAAAAGAAATGAAGGAAGTCCCAGTCGTCCTGACCCTGTACTGTATGGGCACTTCAAGCACCATGAATCCTTTTCGTACAAGATTCAGCGTCAATACCTGAGCGTAATTATAATCATGGATGATCTCAGCATGTTCAAGGACTTCTCGTGAAAATGCACGCATGCCTGATTGGCCGTCATAAAGCCATTTTCTTAACAGCAATGTTTGCAGAAAGGTGAAAAAATAGTTTCCCATCCTGCGATGGAACTTCATCCCTCTTATAGTGCCCATAAATCTGGATCCCATTGTATAATCAGCTTGATTTTCAAAGAGTGGCTTTACAAGTTCCGGGATCTGCCATGCAGGATACTCTCCATCCGCATCGATCATCACACCAACATCTGCACCCAGATGAAGACATTCTTCCAGCCCTTTACGGACCGCGGCTCCGAGACCGCGGTTCTTTCCAAAGCTTATTATATGATCAGCTCCCGCTTTTCTTGCAGCTGAAACGGTATTGTCGGTAGAGCCGTCGTCAATCACCAATATCTCTACAAGATCAGCACCCTCGAATTTGCGCGGGATATTTTCAATCACTTCTCCGATTGATTCTTCTTCATTAAAAGCAGGCAAAAATACGATTACTTTACTCAAATCATTTCTCTTCCTTCTGTTCTTTTATTGCGTCAACAAGGACCTTCCCCCGGCTGCTGGCAGGATACGGCGCACCAAGCAGATACGAAATCGTCGGCGCCAGCGATACGAGACTATGCTTTTCCTGAATTTTATTCCCTTTGGCAATATGGGGTCCGTGCATGAAAAACGGCACAAATCTTTCACCTTCGTCAAGGTGGCCGTGACCGCCTATTCCGTCAGCCTGTCCATGGTCTGCACAAATCACAAGAGTAGTATTTTCCATTTTCCCCTCCTGATCCAGCCATTCTACAAAATCCTTTATGAGTGCATCTGCCTCTTCAATTTTCTCAATATAATCGTCGTACAATACTCCACGGCTATGACCTACCTGGTCTGTCCCAATCATTTGAACGATGAACAGGTCCGGGTCCTGCTCTTTCATGATCTTCCTTGCTCTTGCAAGCATATGTGGATCTGCTTTGTCTTTATGCATAACGGCCGTGACAGTTTCGACATCACTTCCCATGGAATCTACTAAATGGGCAATACCAAGAAGTCTTCCTCTTTTGCCAACCTTCCTTAGGGAATCAAAAATGCTTTCAGTCTTAATTCCTAGCCTCCATACCATATTTGAAGTAATTCCATGTTCGAACGGATACGTCCCGGTGAACATGGAGCTAAAACAAACAACCGTACGTGCAGGATATACCGTTTCCATATTCAAATATTCTGTTCCGTTTTCTTTTAACCCGTCTAAAAATGGAGTGTTTGCCTCATAAAAGCGCTCTTTCCTCATTCCATCGATCACAATCACAATCACTTTGTCCGACAGACCGTTTTCGGGAATTTCAGGTCCCTCATCCTTTGTAAAAGTCTCGTAAGCCTTTGGCTTCCAATCAAATAGATACTTATGCAAAATAAAAGCAAAGACCAAAATAAAACCGTAGAATAATCCTAATTCTACTAGAGGAATTCCTTTATTAGCTGACAATGAATTAAAGGATAGTTCCCAAACTGACAAGAGGAGAAACACTTTCGGAAGCTGTTCCTGAGCATTTCCGCTAGTGGAATCGCTGTTTTTCAGGACAAGCTTCCAAAATCTCGTGAAATTCAGCCAGGATGTCCCAATCCTTAAATGATAATAAAAGGTACCCCAGAAAAAGACTGTGAAGAAAAAGTAAAGCCCTGCTGCGAAAAGTAACAGGCTGATATTTAGACCTGGCCAGATGATGATAAAAGTAACGAATGGAATCCATATATAGTTTCTCAAAAAAAGTGGAAAATCATAAATAAAATACATGACGAATAATGGAATTACCGTAAGAAAAGCTAGTAAGAAATCCACTGTCATCTCTGGGCTGCCAAGATCGCCCAAATGAAATAACAGCATGGTTCCGACTGTGAAAATCGGTGTAAACGGCTTTCCTTCGTTAAGCAAATTCCAGCATCGTGCAGCGAATTTCTCAAATTTAGATGCGCTTTTCATTTTGAACCTTCTTTCCCCAAAAACCATTTCTTCTCAGCTCCCCAATCATTTGAGCAGGAGAAGATAGAATTAAAATTAAACCTGATAGATAAGAAAATATAAATTTAAAGCTGTGACTTAGTAGAGCGGCTGTGTAAGCATCCTTTCCTCCAATCCCTGTTAAGACTAGAGCGGCTGTCATCACTGATTCGTATGTAGAGATGCCTCCTGGAGTGACTTGGAAAACCTGTCCGCCCACTGTCAGTGAGTTCACCCAGATGCTATGGAAAAAGGGAATAGACAGCTCCATAGACTTTAGAACGTTCCAAAGTACAACACTTTCCAGGATCCAGCTCCCTATTACAAGCGGGAGGATAAAAAGACTATTTTTTTGTTTGACTGCAAGTTTTACCATAGTCAAATGTTTATGAAAAAAAGCCGGCATGTACTTTTTCATTGTATACACAGCAAGAAGAATGAAGCAAAATGCAATAAATGCAATCCATCCTGAAAAATCAACTCTAATTTCTCTCCCTAGTATAAATAATCCTGCTCCGCTGAAAAAGAGCAATACCGCCATATCCATCAATCTCATTACGACCACAGAATGGGCAGCTTCATCCAAAGATATTTCTTTTTCTTTTGAAGCTAGTATTCCGGCTCGCAGTATGTCCCCAACTTTTACTGGGGTAATATGATTAATGAATAAACTTATCAAGACTCCTTGAACACAGGTGGAAAATCTAACAGGTTTATAAATATAGATTTTCCAGGCTAAAGCACGAAAAAGGAAAGCCAGTCCATAAGCTGCACAGGTCCACCAAAAAAGGGAAGACCCAAAGAATCGCTTGCCTTCATTCCATAAATCTTCTATATGAAAATATCGGAAGGTTAAGAAGGCAAAGACTACCACAAAAACAAAGCCAGCCAGTTTAAAATATTTTTTCATTATTTTTAGCCCAGCTTACTGTTTTCGCCAGCCCTTCCTTAAAAGAAACCTTTGGCTCGTAATTCAGCAGCTCTTTTGCGCGGGATAGGTCAGCCCAAGTAGCATTTACATCTCCCTTGCGAAAGCCTGAGTAATTAATTTTCATATTCGGGAAATGATCGGCCAAACCTTCGACAAGCTCTTCTATCGACACTGGCTGTGAAGAACCAATGTTTATGATATTAGTTCCTTTTCCGTATTTAATCGAGGCATATATTCCTTCCACGCAATCATCGATGTATGTATAGTCACGGGATGTGCCGCTTCCAAAGACAGTGATTTCCTCATCCTTCATAAGATGGCTGATAAACTTGGATATTGCCATATCCGGTCTTCCCCATGGGCCGTAGACAGTAAAAAAGCGAAGAATTGTCATATCATACTTGTACATGCTTGCAAACGCATGGCAAAATGATTCAGCACCAAACTTGGCGGCAGCATAAGGAGAAATGACTTTGCCTGTTGCCATTTCTTCTACTAACGGTTCATTAGCCTGGTCACCATAAACCGAGGATGATGACGCGAAAACGACATGCTTTACATGTGATTCGCCTGAGAACTTCAATAGGTTGGCTGTCGCTTTAATATCATAATCCACATATTCTCCTGGAGCTTCCAAGGAATAACTTACACCTGGCAATGCTGCCAAATGGACAACACAATCGGCATTAAAAGCAGCAAAAACCTCGCGAACCTCTTCTGCATCTTTTAAAAGGCTCAACTCTTTAAACATAAAAGAGCCAGCTTCTTCAATGAAAGCCAACTGCTCTCTTTTCCTCTGCCTTGAATAGTACGGATGCAGTTCATCTATAATTAACACTTCATGCTGAGCTTGAATTAACTTCCTTGTTAAATGAGAGCCGATGAATCCCGCTCCGCCTGTTACTATTATTTTCACCTGCTTAACACCTCAATATCTGTTGTCTAACCCTTTTATATTATAGAGAAAATCTGAGGGTTAGTAAAAAAGGGAAAAACCTTGTCATCCATACAAGGTTTTTCCGTTATCTATTTATTTTGCTGCATCAATGACAGAGTTTAAAGTCGCTTCCAGCTCTTTCATTAATTCTTCAGCTTTTGCTTTATCTTGTGATTTAACCGCATCTAAATATTTTTGGGCATTTTCCGAAAGTGTTGCAGATTCAGTATCTCCGATTAGCCGTTTAATGTCTTCGCCGATCATATCGATGAATAAAGCACCTTCAAGAGCAGTGATTGCACCCTTATCCTGACCGATATTCTCTACACTTTCCTCATATTCATGGAGGGCAATTTTTGCGAACCCTCTAACTGCGGCCTTATTTACTGCAGCTGGATCGATTGTTTTAACATCTGTTTCCAGATTGAATTGCTTTTCCATAATTTCAGCTTCTTCAGGTGCGTTCTTAATTAGATAGCTAGCATTTGATTGATGGAATGCCCATCCTTCTGCCTGTTCCACTTTTGCAGCTTCTGCATCTTCCTTCGCTTTATCAGCAGCTTTTGTCGCGTAGCCATTTGGCAATGCAGCAGTAGCAAGGTAGAAGGTTTTCATTAACGTTTTATCAACTAATTGTTTTCCGAGCTGGAACGCTAATTCATCATCCGCTTCAACAGCCTTTTCCATTTCTTCAAAACCGCCTGAAATCGCATCTCTCATGTTCGTGCCGTATGCATCATCACGCTTTTGGACAGTACCTTCAATAATAGCGTAAAATTCTTTTGCCTCTTCAATCTCTTCCTTTACTGCATCTTTATTTCCCCAGTTTTCTGCAACCTCGTTGAATTCATGTTTCATTGTTGTATAGAATACTTTTTGCATTAACTTATCAAAAATCTGTTTAACAACTACTTTATCCATTGAACCATCTTTTCCTGCCTGAAGTGCAGTTGTAATATGCTGGTCAATTGTATCTTCGAATTCCTGATCTCTTTGTTGAACTAACGATTGAAGATTCTCTTTATACAGAGTTGTTACTTTATCAAAGTCTACTTCTTTGCCCTCTTTTGCTTTTTCCAGTTCTGCAACTGCTTCCTGGAAGACAGCACCAAATTCGACTTCCTTCTCTGCATCTTCTTCGTTATCTTCCTGTTTTACTGTTTCTTCCTGTTTTTTCTCTTCAGTTTTTGATGTGTTATCATCCGCAGCACCACACCCTGCCATTACAGTACTTGCCATAATGAAGCTAGCAAAAATAATCTTTAAGTCTCTTTTTTTCATGATCGTAAACCCCCACTGAATATGTAATTGATTTATTTTTTAATTGATAATGGTTTTCATTTGACAGTTGTAATTATAAGCGAGAATGATTATCACTGTCAACAAACTTCCTGAATAAAAGTATGGCAAACTATTGAACAATTAATTTTCCTAATTCATGGGGACATACTTCACAGAAAGAACCTGCAAATAAAAAAATCCCGCCTTCATATGAAGGCGGGATTTTAATTTCTTGACTAGATATGTTGAGAAAGTCTGCCAGCAAGTGCTTCTTTAGGCTGGAATCCAACTACTTTATCTACTTGTTGCCCATCTTTAAGAACAAGTAATGTTGGGATGCTCATGATGCCATGTTTAGCTGCAGTTTCCTGGTTGTCGTCAACATCTAGCTTAACGATTTTAACTTTGTCTCCCATTTCTGCATCTAATTCTTCAAGAACAGGAGCGATCATCTTACAAGGTCCGCACCAAGGAGCCCAGAAGTCAACAAGGACTACGCCTGATCCTGTTTCGTTTTCAAAAGTTTGGTCTGTAGCATGTGTAATTGCCATTTGTATGCCTCCTAAATAAATCTGAAATAATAACGAAAGTATATCATCGTTTACCAATTGATGCTATTTATTTGCTCTCGTTGTAATTTACCCTTTTCAACTATGAATATTCCTAATAAATTCATTTAGTTTCAACATAAAAACGGACGCGTTTGACGTCCGTTTTTTGTTATTATGCATTCACCTTAAGCTTCTTGAACTCTTCAGTAAGCATTGGAATAACTTCAAATAAATCTCCTACAATGCCGTAATCTGCCACTTTAAAGATATTTGCTTCCGGATCTTTGTTGATCGCTACAATTACCTTTGAATTGGACATACCAGCAAGGTGCTGGATGGCTCCGGAAATACCTGCCGCGATATAAAGGTCAGGGGTGACTACTTTACCTGTTTGGCCGATTTGCAAAGAGTAATCGCAGTAATCAGCATCACAAGCGCCACGAGAAGCACCTACAGCTCCGCCAAGTACATCAGCTAGTTCTTTTAGCGGATTGAATCCATCAGTGCTCTTCACTCCACGGCCGCCAGCGACTACTACTTTCGCTTCGGAAAGGTCTACACCTTCGCTAGCCTTCCGGACGACATCCTTAATAATTGTTCTTAAATCCTTGATTTCAGCTGATACTGACGAAACATCACCTGATTTGCTTTCATCTTTTTGAAGTGGAGCGACATTGTTCGGACGGATCGTCGCAAAAATTAGGCCGTCAGTAACAATCTTCTTTTCAAATGCTTTACCAGAATAAATCGGACGAGTGAAGACTAAGTTTCCTCCTGCTTCCTCAACACCGATGGCATCAGAAATGAGTCCAGAGTTTAATTTACTAGCAATTTTAGGCGCCAGATCTTTTCCTAATGACGTATGTCCGAAAATTAGTCCTTCTGGATTTTCCTGTTCAATCACTGCCATTAAAGCCTGTGAAAATCCATCAGGTGTATACTGTGCAAGCTTTGCATCCTCTACTGCAACAACTCTGTCAGCACCATACTGATAGAGATCTTTTCCTAAAGAACTAACTGAATCACCAATTAATACACCTACAACTTCTCCGCCCTCAGCAACTGTTTTAGCTGCAGCAATTGCTTCGAAGGATACATTTCTTAGTGAACCGTCACGCGCTTCTCCCAATACCAATACTTTTCTAGCCATTTGATTTACCTCCTGCTTATTTATTCTTTCTGTATTGTCTTAAACGACTTTCGCTTCTGAATGAAGCAGGCTGACAAGTTCCTTCACCTGATCGGCAAGATCGCCTTGAAGGACTTTTCCTGCCTCTTTTTTAGGAGGAAGATAAATTTCAATTGTCTTTGTTTTCGCTTCTACGTCATCTTCTTCTAAATCCAGGTCATCCAGTTCAAGCTCATCCAGCGGCTTCTTTTTAGCTTTCATGATACCTGGAAGGGATGGATAGCGTGGCTCGTTAAGTCCCTGCTGTGCTGTCACAAGAACTGGAAGACTTGTTTCAATTACTTCTGAGTCGCCTTCAACATCTCTTGTGATCGTAGCAGTAGAACCATTGATTTCAAGCTTAGTAATTGTTGTCACATAAGGAATTCCAAGCTGGTCTGCTACTCTTGGTGCTACTTGTCCTGAGCCGCCGTCGATTGCGACATTCCCGCCAAGAATCAAGTCTGCTTCCTTCTCCTTTAGATATTCAGCAAGGATTTTCGCAGTCGTAAATTGATCACCATTCTCAACGTCATCCTCGATATTGATCAATACTGCTTTGTCTGCACCCATCGCAAGTGCTGTGCGCAGCTGCTTTTCCGCTTCTTCGTTGCCTACTGAGACAATAGTCACTTCACCGCCGTGAGCGTCTCTTACCTGTATTGCTTCCTCAATCGCATACTCATCGTATGGATTGATAATGAACTCAGCGCCGTCTTCATTGATTTTGCCGTTTGCGATTGAAATCTTTTCTTCTGTATCGAATGTCCTTTTCATTAGAACGTAGATATTCATTATTTGACCTCCTAAGTATTCAAACATTTTAGCTGTTCTAAAGATTTAAATAATTTGTATTAAAAAAATATTTACTGCTAAAAGGTTTGCTTTTATTTACCTTTGAAATCCGGATTTCTTTTTTCAAGAAAAGCCTGAATTCCTTCCTGCCCATCCTCTGAAAGGAATACATCTCCGAAGAGCTTAGCTTCTTCCTTAACTCCCTTATAGAAGGAATCAGTCTTTGAATGGTTTAACAGTTTAATAGCAGCGCCAATGGAAACCGGGCTTTTCTTTGCAATCTTCCGAGCCATATTGTATGCGTTTTCAAGCAGCTGCTCTTCGGGGTATGCGTGGTTAGCTAAACCGAATTGCACTGCTTCTGTACCCGTAATTGGGTCACTTGTAAACAGCATTTCTGCAGCTCTTGCAACACCTACATAGCGTGGGAGACGCTGGCTCCCTGCAAATCCAGGTATTAATCCTAGCTGCAGTTCCGGCAATCCCAGCTTAGCGTTTTCCGCTACAAGACGGAAATGGCATGCCATGGCAAGCTCCAATCCTCCGCCTAATGCTGCGCCATGGATGGCAGCAATAATTGGCTTTGGAAAATATTCCATACGTTCAAATAAGTCCTGGCCATACTCTGCGAGCTTCGCAAAATCTTCACCAGTTTTAATGGTCGTGAATTCTTTGATATCTGCTCCTGCAGAGAAGAATCTTCCTTCACCGTGGATCAGTACCACTCTGATCTCCTGATTCCCCTCGATTTCGTCGAGCACTGATGAAAGTTCTCTCAGCAACCCAGACGAAAGTGCATTGGCTGGCGGACGGGTGATTGTAATGGTTGCAATCCTGTCCTCCGTTGACCACTTAAGATATTCCACGTTTTCCCCTCCCTTTTTTATTAAAGCTGTTTTTCGCAAAGCAATGGGTATTCTCTTTTTTACGAAACAGCCTTACTATGTACTCCTCACTCACCAGCGGCTTTACCATGGGTAAAATGCCGAAAGATTGCGATAAGAGCCTAATTAGAGGACCGGTTTGGTGTCCTGGTAACCACAGCCGTTAATCAGAAGCTGATGGACTGCTTTTGCCAGGTCTGGAAGATTGTATTTCTGTTCATTCATTACCCATGAAGTGACAGTTTCATCAACCGTCCCAAAAATCATCTGCCTTGCAAGACGCAAATCAAGGGAGCCAGAAAACTCTCCATTCTCTATGCCTTCCAAAATGATTCGGTCAATCAGCATTAAGTAGCCTTTCAGCACCTCGTTAATCTTATGCCTGAGATCCTTATTCGACTGCCTTAGTTCCAGCTGGGTTACAATTGCAAGATGCCGGTCTTTGGAAAGCATCTTAAAATGCGTTTCCACCAACATGTATAATTTCTCTGTCGCGGTTGTTTTTCCTGCAATTTTTTGTTCGATGTTTTCAACGAAATAACCCATTTTCTCCTGGAACAGAGAAATCAGAATGTCTTCTTTATTCTTAAAGTACAAATAAATTGTCCCATCGGCCACTCCAGCTTGCTTTGCTATTTTAGACACTTGAGCCTGGTGGTAGCCGTTTTCAGCGATAACGACAACTGCTGCGTCAATTATTTGCATGTATTTCGGCCTGTTTTTTTTCATTACTTTCACTCCCGCTCCAGGAAAAGCACAAGCATTAAAATGCTACAGTGACACACTCCCGTTTACGATTTTTATCTGCAAATAGTTTACTGAATGAATCGTCATTCATATTTTTATAATAGTATCCAGTCACATTTCTGTCAAGGAAATGTGTTTCATTTGGACAAGCCATAATATCCAAAAAGAAAGAGCCGATTTAGGAGCCGGCTTTAAAATTAAGCTCGCTTCTGTTCATCTTCCTGTCTTTTTGCTTTTTCTTCATCTACAAGTGCCCTGCGCAGGATCTTGCCAACAGCTGTTTTTGGAAGCTCTTTTCTAAACTCATAAAGTCGTGGAACCTTATAGGCTGCCAGGTGTTTCCTCGCATACTCATTAAGTTCAGACTCTGTCACTTTAGCGCCTTCCTTAAGAACAACATATACTTTGACTGTTTCGCCACGGTAAGGATCTGGAATGCCAGCTGCGACGACTTCCTGTACCGCAGGATGTTCATACAGCACCTCTTCAATTTCCCGAGGGTAAATATTGAAACCGCCGGCAATGATCATATCCTTCTTCCGGTCGACAATGTAGAAATAACCTTCTTCATCCATATAGCCAAGATCTCCGGTCAATAACCAGCCATCTCTTAGGACTTGTTCCGTTTCCTCCGGCCTGTTCCAGTATCCCTTCATAACCTGTGGCCCTTTTACTGCTATTTCGCCGATTTCTCCTTGAGGCATCGGCTCGCCGGTTTCCATTGATAGAACGACAGAATCTGTATCAGGCCAAGGAACACCAATGCTCCCTTTTACTCTCTTTTTGTCCCACAGGAAATTTGCATGTGTGACAGGTGATGATTCTGTTAAACCATAGCCTTCTACAAGCTTTCCACCTGTAACTTCTTCAAATCGTTCCTGTACTTCGACTGGCAGAGGGGCTGAGCCGCTTATGCAAGAATCAATCGATGACAAGTCGTATTTTTTTAGGTCCGGATGGTTCAACAGACCAATATAAATGGTCGGTGCACCTGGAAATAAAGTAGGCTTCTGCTTCTGGATGGTCTTCAAGGTCGTTTCCGGATCAAATTTAGGCAACAGGACCATCTTCGACCCTTGCATGACTGATAGAATCAGTACAGCCGTCATTCCATACACATGGAAGAATGGGAGGATACCAAGTACCGTTTCTTCACCCGGCTTGCATTTATAGAGCCATGCATTACACATCGCTGCATTCGCAACCAGATTTTTATGCGTCAGCATAACGCCCTTCGGAAATCCGGTGGTTCCGCCAGTGTATTGCAATAATGCCAGATCTTCTTCAAAATTGAAGTCATACTCTTTAATCTGACCGGCAGGCTGCTTCATAATTTCATTGAAAAGGTGATTCTGCCCTTCATGTTTAACGTTTACGATAATTCCATATTGCTTCTTCTGGATGAATGGGTAGATAAGGTTTTTAGGGAAAGGAAGATAATCTTTGATAGCGGTTACAATTACATTCTCTAAATCCGTGTTCGCGATGACTTTTGAAACCCTAGGGAATAAAATATCTAAGGTAATAATTGCTTTTGCGCCGGAATCTTTCATTTGATATTCAAGTTCGCGTTCCATATACAGAGGATTCGTCTGGACGACAATCCCGCCGGCCATCAGGATTGCATAGTAGCTGATGATTGATTGTGGAGTATTTGGGAGCATGATTGCCACCCGATCTCCTTTTTCAATTCCCAAAGATTGCAGATAAGCAGCCAATTTTTTCGCATAGTTATAAACCTGCTTATACGTCAGTTCCTTCCCCATAAAGTGTATTGCGACTTTTTCAGGAAATTTCTCTGCAGTCTGCTTCAAATAATTCTGAACTGTTGCTTCCTGAAGATCCAGTGTAGCAGGTATCTCAGGTGGATATTGCGATAGCCATGGCCTGTTTTCCAACATTCGTTACCCCCTTATTTAAAATTTTTTGAAAATTCTTTTGTTTTCCTCATTATAATATAATGGTCTTTTTATGACAATTAGAATAGTTTTTTGTAGGATATTTGGTCTATAGGGCATGTCCTGACGAAATATCCAGTTTGTGCTTTATCATAGGATAACTTTTCAATATGCTTAAAGGTTAGAGTAATTTTCACCGAAAAAAGAAGAACCGCCAAATAATAGGCGGTCCCAAAAAATACTCTAAGTAAAAAACATCATATAGATAAAGCCGACTAACAGGAATACTCCACAGAGAATCAGCAATATTTTTGCCAGTTTTTCCATCTGATCATTGTCCTCCTGTTATATTCCCGAACCGATTATATAGGACAGGCCAACCGAGATCACCATGGAAATGAAGCCAACAGCACGATTATCGTTCTCGATTTCCTTATCAATATTGAATTTTGGAGTCAGGAATTCAAAAATAAAATATCCAATCAAGAGCAGCACAAATCCGTAGACTCCCCAATTTATCATAGTCAGCAGTGAGTCATGCTGATTGATAGAGTGGCGAAAAATATTGGCCACACCGAAAATTTTTCCACCCGTAGCCATTGCAACTGATATATTGCCCTTCTTTATTTCATCCCAGTTGCGGTATTTCGTCACTAATTCGAAAACAGCCAGGAATACGACCATGCAGAGAATCGCCACACTATAATAACCCGCTGTCACAACAAATTCATTTTCCCAGAAGTGATCCATATCCAATTCTCCCTGATCTTAATTAAAATTAAGTTCTAGACATATTATAAGGTTAATCCCCCTGATTTTGCATTCTTTATTTTAACTCTGTACGACAGACTGGTAAAAGAGAGTTTCTTATTTGAATTCTACCACTGTAACACCAGTTCCGCCTTCTCCTGCATCACCGAACCTGATTTTCTTAACTGAACGGTGATTCTTTAAGTACTCCTGAACGCCTTGCCTTAACGCCCCAGTCCCTTTACCGTGAATGATGTTAACACGCGGGTATCCTGCGAGCAGTGCATCGTCAATATACTTTTCAACTCTCATAAGAGCATCCTCGTAACGCTCTCCACGGAGGTCCAATTCGAGACTAACGTGAAAATCTTTCCCTTTTACTATCGCAACTGGTTTAGTTTCAACAGGCTTTGGAGAATTGATATATTCCATATCCGATTCTTTGACTTTCATCTTCATAATGCCGATTTGGACCTGCCATTCTTTATTTGAAACGCGTTCTATCAGATGACCTTTTTGATCAAAGGTTAAGACCTTCACCTCGTCACCAGGTTGATATTCATGCTTTCCTGCCTTCGCTTTGCCGCCTTTTTTAACCTGCCTTAACTCAGGAGCAGCATCACTCAAGCGGCGTTTGGCATCAATTAATTCGTGTTCTTTAATTTCTGCTCCTTTTTCAAGTCGGAGCTTGCGGAGTTCACGAATGATTTCTTCTGCCTCATCCCTGGCCTTTTCCACAATTCCAGCAGCTTTTTCTTTGGCTTTTTCTGCAAGTTCGTCTTTTCTGTCATAATAATCTGCCATCTGCTTTTGCAGATCCTTATGGAGATTTTCAGCATCTTTGAAAAGCTGATGAGCTTCTTCACGGTCTCTTTCAGCGTGTCTCCTGCTTGTCTCGAGTGAAGCGATCATATTCTCGACTTCATTGCTATCCTCGCTGATATATGATTTTGCCGTTTGGATGACTGATTCCTTTAACCCAAGTCTTTTCGAAATTTCAAAGGCATTGCTTCGGCCTGGGACACCAATCAAAAGCTTGTAAGTCGGGCTGAGCGTTTCTACGTCAAATTCCACACTGGCATTTATAACACCTTCACGATTGTATCCATAAGCCTTTAGCTCCGGATAGTGAGTGGTCGCAATCACCCTTGCACCGCACTTATACACTTCATCCAAGATGGAAATAGCAAGTGCCGCGCCTTCCTGAGGATCCGTTCCAGCGCCGAGTTCATCAAATAGCACCAGACTGTTATAATCCACTTTGTTGAGGATTTCCACAATATTGACCATATGGGATGAGAAGGTGCTTAAGCTTTGTTCGATTGATTGTTCATCACCGATGTCTGCATAAACAGATTCAAAAACAGCCACTTCAGACCCATCAAGCGCAGGAATTTGCAATCCAGCCTGGGCCATCAATGTGCAAAGGCCAACTGTCTTCAGCGTAACCGTTTTACCGCCGGTATTTGGACCGGTAATAACGATGGTCGTATAGTCCTTGCCAAGTGCGACGCTGTTGGCAACCACTTCATCGATTGGGATTAATGGATGCCTTGCCTTAATAAGATTGATACGGCCCTCATTATTTACCATTGGCTTAGAACCTTTTATCCTGCTGCCATACCTTGCCTTAGCAAACATAAAATCAAGCTCAGTCATTATCTCAACAATTGCTAGAAGTTCATCATGATATTCCGCAGTGAATGCAGACAGTTCAGATAGAATTCTTTCTATTTCCAGCTGTTCTTTAACTCTGATCGTTTGCAGTTCATTGTTCAACTGAACGACAGACTGCGGCTCGATAAATAATGTTTGTCCTGATGAACTTTGGTCATGAATGATGCCGCCATAATGGCTTCGATATTCCTGTTTTACTGGAATAACAAATCGGTCATTCCTGATGGTGATGATCGCATCTGACAGCATTTTTGCAGCATTGGAGGACCGGATCATGCTCTCCAGCTTCTCCCGTACCCTGGACTCTCTTGTTCTCATCTGTTGACGGAGAGACCTAAGGGCATCACTTGCACTGTCCAGAACCTCGCCGCCTTCATCAATTGCATTTTTAATGGATTCCTCTAACTTAGCGAGCACAATAATTCCTTCAGAATAGGTTAGTAAAATGGGAACCTCTGTTACCTCCTGCAGGTCCTCGATGAATCGCTTCATTTGTCTGCTCGCATGGACCGTGCTCGCCACCTGGACTAGTTCAATCGGACTGAGCATCCCGCCGATTTGAGCTCTTTTCGTATGCGGTCTTATATCGTGGATGCCGCCCAGAGGAACATTCCCTTTTATCCTGAGCACTTTAGCCGCTTCATCTGTTTCTTCCTGAAGCCGTGATACTTCTTCAAAATCTGCAGACGGCATTAAGGTTTGGGCTTTTTCCCTGCCTAATGCTGAATGTGTATGCTCGATCAGCTGATTCCTGACCTTATCAAATTCAAGTGTTTTCATGGCTCGTTGCTGCACAAAATTTCCTCCTTCTTCTCAATCGAAGGTTCTCTTTTAATAAGGCTCTTTTCGTAAACATTGTTGTTTTCTCAATGAAAATAAAAACCGGCACCTGGGTTTTACGAGTTTTAATGTAAATTTAGTTCTGAAGTCCTCTCGAAAAGAGCTCCGATTCCTTTATAAATGCGGATGCAAGTACTTGTTTGAAACCAACAAACAATGCGAAAACAACCTTTAAATTGATAAATCTCTATTGTAGAGAGTCTAAATTAGAAAATAGTTTTACTTATGTCGTTCATGCAGGAAGTCAAGCAATCCATTCAGGTCTAATGCATTCAAAACCGAGGATTCCTTGATCCAGCCCTTTCTTGCTGCAGTAACGCCTATCCCCATATGTTCGAGTGTATCTACTTTATGAGCGTCTGTATTAATGACGATTTTCACGCCTGCATCCTGAGCTTTTCTTAGATATTCCGCTGCAAGGTCCAGTCTGTTAGGATTGGCATTCAGTTCAAGTGCGGTATTAGTATCTTTAGCGAGTTCAATCAGCATATCGATATCCACGGAATAACCCTCACGTCTGCCAATCAGCCTGCCTGTCGGATGGGCAATGATGTCTACATTGGCATTTACCAAAGCCGTTTTCAAGCGATGCATGATTTTTTCAACAGGCTGTGAAAATGACGAATGGATAGATGCAATCACCAGATCCAGCTCAGCCAACAAATCATCATCAAAGTCGAGGCTTCCATCAGGTAAAATATCCATTTCAATTCCTGTCAGGATTGTAAAATCAACGAAATTTTCATTCAGTTCCTTCACTTCTTCAATTTGTTTCCTTAACCGTTCTGGCGTTAGACCGTTCGCTACCTTCAAATATTGGGAGTGGTCGGTAATGGCCATATATTTATAGCCTCTTTTGATACACTCCTTAGCCATTTCTTCAATTGAATGGCCGCCATCACTCCAGGTTGAATGCATATGAACGTCACCTTTGATTGCGTCAAGGGTAATCAGTTTTAAATCCTCTTTATATAATTCCACTTCAGAACCGTCTTCGCGCAGTTCAGGCGGAATAAAAGGAAGCCCAAAATACTGATAAAATTCCTCTTCGGACTCAAATGTCGTTACTTCACCTGTTTCAACATTTTCCACACCATACTCGCTGATTTTTTCACCTTTTTCCTTTGCGAGCTGGCGCATTCTGACATTGTGATCCTTCGAACCCGTAAAATGATGTAGTGCTGTTACGAATTCTTCTGGAGAAACCAGACGGAAATCAACATTCACATCGTAATCCAGTCCAAGCGTCACAGAAACCTTCGTATCTCCAGCCGCAATGATTTCCTTGATTTTTGGCAGTTTGACTAGCTCTTCTTTAACTGCTGCCGGGGTTTCTGATGATATGATAAAATCGAGGTCTTTAATCGTTTCTCTCAACCTTCTAAGGCTTCCTGCCCGAGAATAGCGGTCTATTCCCTCTATCATTTGAAGTTGGGACTCAATTAATTCTGCGACTGGCAGCATATATGCTAATGGCAGACGTTCTGGCCTAGTCCCAAAATTTTCGATTGAAGCGAGAATCTTTTCTTCCGTTTTCTTGCCAAAGCCTGCAAGATCGCGAATCTTCCCTGCCTTAGCGGCTTCTTCTAAATCATGGATGCTCTCAATACCTAGCTCTTTATAGAGCTTGGCAATTTTTTTGCCGCCCATACCTGGGAGCTGAAGCAGCGGAATCAATCCGCTGGGTACCTCTTCCTGTAATTCTGCAAGCTCTGTTGAAGTACCTTTTTCCATATATTCCAGGATGACAGAAGCAGTACCTTTACCAATCCCTTTTATTTCAGTCAGGTCCCCCATTTCCGACATGCTTCTTTCATCGGCTTCAAGAGCGGCTGCTGCTTTTCTGAAGGCTGAGACCTTGAATGGGTTTTCCCCTTTTAATTCCATATATATAGCAATTGTTTCGAGCAATTGGACGATATCTTTTTTATTTGCTGGCATAATGCCCACCTGCCTTTTTTTTTCAATTCTGGAAGCAAAGAGATTTATCCCAGAAGAGGTCGATTGATTCTATTTTATAGAAAACAAGCTTCACTGTGAAATCAAATGAAGCCTGATTACAAAAAGCAGTTTGTCATCTAGTATTGTTACTCTTTCCGTTTTCGCCATATAAGCTGAATTTGTCACTAGTAATATTCCCAAATACGAAAACGCTTTGTCCTTTTTTATCATTATGTCAAAAAAGCCTGATAAAAGAAAAACTTCTCCGCAACAGAGAAGTTATGCAGCCATATATTCAATCCATAGTTGTTTTATTTGCTGTGAAAATACCGGTGTATTTTTTATGATATTTTCGGCAAGAATTGAATCGTTCAATGGGTCCTGAATTGCCTGGATTGGCAATAGTGCAGCTATGTATAAAATGATGAACATGACAAGATAGACTTCCACTAATCCTAATAGACCGCCGGCCCAAACATTCAGCTGATGAAGGATTGGCAGGTTTGCGACAAAGTCCAGCATTGAACCAATAACTTGAAGCAAAATCTTTACAGCGAAAAAAATAGCTGCAAACGCAATTGCCCTGTAATACGCTGTTTCGAGATTGGTATTATCAAAGATGAGATTTAATGTCGTATTACTTCCTAGATTAGGATACGGAATCCATAATGTCAGCTTTGGTGCGAGTTGTTCGTAGTATATGTATGCAACAATGAAAGCCACAATAAATCCGACGAGGTGGATAGTTTGGAGTATGAATCCCCTTTTAAGTCCTACAAAAAAGCCAATAACCAAAATAGCTAAAACCGCGAGATCAAGCATGCATAAGTTCAGTCCTTTAACCTTTTAATTTCCGCTTCGAGCGACTCAACACGATCTTTCATTTTTATGTAATCGTTAACGGCATTCACTGCAGTTAACACTGCTAACTTATTAATATCAAGTGAAGGATTCGCTGAGCTGATTTCACGCATTTTGTCATCTACCATTGAGGCTATGAGCCGGATATGGCTGGTGCTTTCTGTACCGACTATGACATACTGCTGTCCAAATATATCCACAGTCGATCGATTTTTTTTTATGTCTGACAACATTTATGCCCCCATTCGTAAGAATCCTATTCTATACTATAACATGAACGCAAATGACTGGGAAGTATTTGCCTGTCACATACATATGAATTTTGGAAGATAATGTCTAACTTTGAAATCAAAACAGGGAGTGTTTAACCATGGGAAATATCGTCCTGCAGAAAAAAACGGAAGAAATCAAAAAGATGAAAGAGTACTATAGTAAATTTTTGATTGATAAGCTTCCTCCAGGCAGCATTTTCGCTGCAAAAACAGCTTCCTGTGCAATAACAGCCTACAAGTCCGGGAAAGTACTATTCCAGGGCAAAGACGGCGAATCAGAAGCAGCTAAATGGGGGACAGCTGTTGAACCTTCCGCCAAGAAGATGAGCGTATCCTCATCTCCATCCCATTTACCCCGCAATATCAGTCAAATGTCAATCATAGGATCGGATGAAGTCGGCACTGGAGATTTCTTTGGCCCGATTACAGTTGTTGCAGCATATGTCAGAAGAGAAGATATTCCGGTTTTAAAAGAACTCGGGGTACAGGATTCAAAAAATTTAAAGGATGATAAAATCATTGAAATCGCAAAGCAGCTCGTAACTTTTGTTCCACACAGTCTGCTTACCCTTCACAATGAAAAATACAACCAAATGCAGATGAAAGGCATGTCACAGGGCAAATTGAAAGCGTTGCTCCATAACCAGGCAATCAATCATGTCCTGGAAAAAATAGCGCCGGAAAAACCTGAAGCGATCCTGATCGACCAATTTGCGAAAGAGGAAATCTATTACGCTCACTTAAAAGGACAAAAAAATATCATGCGGGAAAATGTTTTATTCAGCACCAAGGCTGAGGGGATCCATTTAGGAGTTGCAGCAGCATCCATGATTGCACGGTATGCATTTGTACGCCACTTTGAAAATTTGAGCAAGCGGGCTGGATTCACGATTCCAAAAGGAGCAGGTGCTGCAGTGGATAAAGCAGCCGCAAGATTGATTCTGGATAAAGGGATTGATGTGCTGCCTGAGTTCGTGAAGCTGCACTTCGCTAATACGGAAAAAGCGAAGAAGATTGCAAGGGTATAAGCCTCTCACCTATGTAAAATTGGAAAAAAACCTTTGTTTTTTCCAGTTTGCGGGATTTCGACAAAAAATGCGGAATGTCCAGGGGTTTTTGCGGAATGTCCAGGGGTTTTTGCGGAATGTCGAGGCATTTTTGCGGAATACAGACATATTTTTGCGGAATATAGGCATATTCTTGCTGGATGTCGAGGCGCCCTTGCGGAATGTTGAGGCATTTTTGCGGAATAGAGGTATATATTCGCGGGACTTTCGAGGCATTCTTACGGGATACAGGCATATTCTTTCGGGGATTCGTTCTGAAGTTACGGAAAAAGTTTTCAAATAGCAAAAAGGCAGCCCGCGGGCTGCCTTTTAATTTTTTAACCTCTTAGTACTGCTCCTGTCTGTTCTTCAAGAGCCTTAAGCACTTTATTGTGTGCTTTTGCAATATCTTCATCAGTCAAGGTTTTTTCTGGATCAAAATATTTCAATGAGAAGGCAATGGATTTCTTGCCCGGCTCCATTTTTTCACCTTCGTACAGGTCGAATACCTGAACTTCTTTTAACAGCGCTCCTCCTGCTTCAGTAATGACCTTCTTTAGGTCACCTGCAAAAGTTGCTTTTTCAACTACAAGGGCAATATCCCTCGAGATTGAAGGGAAGCGAGGAATTGCTGTGTATTGAAGCGGCGATGTTTCTGCCTGCAATAAGGCTTTAAGCGATAATTCGAATACGTATGTTTCTTTTAAATCCATTGTTTTCTGCATTGTTGGATGAACCTGGCCAATGAATCCAATGACCGTACCGTTCAATGTGATTTCAGCTGTACGTCCAGGGTGCATTCCTGCAAACTCTGCTTTCTGGAAGCCCAGTTGGCTTTCTAGTCCTAGTTTGGCAGCAAGACCTTCGACGATACCTTTAAGGACAAAGAAGTCGACGGGCTTCTTTTCACCCTGCCAAGGATGGCTTTCCCATAGTCCTGTAATTGCAGCTGCAAGGTGCTCACGCTCTTCAGGAAGTTCTTCATTGCTGTTCTTTAAGAATACTGCTCCTGTTTCATAAACAGCTACACTGTCATTTTGGCGTGCGATATTGTATTTAAGCACTTCAAGCAGCTGAGGAACGATGCTTAGGCGCAAAATGCTGCGGTCTTCACTCATCGGCATTGCTAATTTTACAGGTTCGCGTTCATCTAAAGCGTATTGCAGCGCTTTTTCTTCACTTGTAAGTGAGTAAGTAACCGCCTGGTAAAGACCTGCACCTTCCATGAAACGACGGACAACACGACGCTTTTTCTGATACTCAGAAAGGTGTCCTGGTGTTGATGATCCAATTGGAAGAGTTGTTTTCAGGTTATCATAGCCAAATAAGCGGCCTACCTCTTCAATCAAATCTTCTTCAATTGTGATATCGCCGCGGCGAGTCGGAACGGTTACGGAGATGGTATCATTATCTGCAGACGTTTCAAACTTCAGGCGGTTAAAAATATCCTCAACCTGCTTCATTTCAAGGTCTGTTCCCAAAACTTTGTTGATTTTTTCAAGAGTTGTTGACACAACCACAGGTTTGATCTCAAGTGCATTCGCTTCTACGATGCCTCCAAGGACTTCACCGCCAGCAAGCTGAATCATTAATTCAGCAGCACGTTCAGCAGCCGGGCGCACTCTTTGAGGATCAACACCTTTTTCATAGCGAGAACTTGCTTCACTTCTCAAGCCATGGTCCTTGGATGCTTTACGGATAACTCCACCAGTGAAATAAGCTGACTCAAGAAGAACTGTAGTCGTATCGCTTCCTACTTCTGAGTTCGCTCCGCCCATTACACCTGCAAGGGCCACAGGCTCTGTGCCATTGGTGATTACAAGGTGATCAGCCGTTAATGTGCGTTTCGTATCATCCAGCGTTTCAATCACTTCACCAGCCTTCGCGCGGCGGACAAGGATTTCTTTTGATCCAAGCTTGTCGTAGTCAAACGCGTGAAGCGGCTGGCCATATTCCAAAAGAATGAAGTTAGTGATATCAACGACATTATTATGCGGACGGATACCTGCAGCCATCAATCTAGTCTGCAGCCAAACCGGTGATGGACCAACCTTTACATTTTTAATGACCTTTGCAACATACAAAGGATTATCTTCCTTAGCTTCAACAGTTACATTAATATAGTCGCTTGCTTGTTCAGAAGAAGTTTCTGGCTGTGGAGTTGGCAGTTTAATTTCTTTTCCAAGAATGGCTCCTACTTCGTAAGCAACACCAATCATGCTCATTGCGTCAGCGCGGTTTGGAGTTAAACCTAGCTCAAGGATTTCATCGTCCCTGTTCAACACTGCAAGGGCATCCTGGCCGATTTCAGTATCCTGCGGAAAATTGTAAATACCTTCAGCATATTCCTTAGGTGCAAGCTTTGCTTCGACTCCAAGCTCAGCCAAAGAGCAGATCATCCCATTGGATTCTTCGCCGCGAAGTTTTGCTTTCTTGATTTTGAAGTTGCCAGGAAGAACTGCTCCTACCGTTGCAACTGCTACTTTTTGCCCTTTGCCAACGTTTGGTGCACCGCAAATGATTTGAACTGGTTCGCCATCGCCAAGGTCCACAAGAGTCTTGTTCAATTTTTCTGCATTCGGGTGTTTTTCACATTCAAGAACGTGACCCACTACAACACCGCTCATGCCCTCATTTAACTTTTCTACGCCTTCAACCTCAATGCCGCTTTTTGTGATTTTTTCAGCAAGCTCATCCGCAGATACGCCAGCTAAATCAATATAATCCTGCAGCCATTTATATGATACCAACATGGTTTAATCCTCCTAATCCTTATTCTTCAACCGAAAATTGCTTTAAGAAGCGGACATCATTTGTGTAGAAGTGACGGATGTCGTCCACTCCATATTTAAGCATTGCGATACGCTCTGGTCCCATACCGAATGCGAAGCCTGTATATTTCTTTGAATCGTAACCAGCCATTTCAAGAACGTTCGGATGAACCATTCCCGCTCCAAGGATTTCAATCCAGCCCGTACCTTTACATACGTTACAGCCTGAACCTCCGCAGATTTTGCAGGAAATATCCATTTCTACTGATGGCTCAGTGAACGGGAAGAAGCTCGGACGCAAACGAATTTCACGGTCTTCACCGAACATTTTCTTTGCGAAAACTTCCAAAGTGCCTTTAAGGTCGCTCATTCGTACGTTTTCATCCACAACCAATCCTTCAATTTGCATGAACTGGTGTGAGTGTGTGGCATCATCGTTATCACGACGGTATACCTTGCCAGGGCAGATGATTTTAACTGGACCTTTGCCCTGGTGCTTTTCCATCGTTCTTGCCTGAACTGGAGAAGTGTGAGTACGCATTAAGATTTCTTCGGTAATATAGAAGGAATCCTGCATGTCACGCGCTGGGTGTCCCTTTGGCAGGTTCAGCGCTTCAAAGTTATAGTAATCTTTTTCAACTTCAGGGCCTTCTTCAACTGTATAGCCCATTCCAATGAACAGGTCTTCGATTTCTTCGATAATGCTTGTTAGCGGGTGATGGCTGCCTGTCTTCACAGGTCTTCCAGGAAGTGTTACATCAATTTGTTCTGCTGCCAATTGTTTTGCAACAGCTGCTTCTTCAAGCTCCTGCTGCTTCACTTCAATCTGTCCGGAAATTGCATCGCGGACTTCATTTGCAAGAGCACCCATCATTGGTCTTTCTTCAGCGGATAATTTGCCCATCCCTTTTAATACTTCAGTAATTGGACCCTTTTTCCCAAGATAGGAAACGCGAATATCATTCAATTCTTTAAGGTCAGCTGCTGCAGCTACTTTTTCAAGTGCTTCAGCCTGCAGTTCTTTTAAACGTTCCTGCATTTTAAATCCTCCTTCATTTCATACATTCTTTTTTGAACACAAAAAGACCTCATCCCAGATAAAGGGACGAGGTCTTGGTTATCGCGGTACCACCCTTTTTAACAGGCAATACGATTATGTATTACTTGTTCGCTTCATTAAGATAACGGCTTGTGCCGATGCATCTTTACACTCATTCAGAGTGGTCCCGATGCCAACTCAGGAGGTGAACTTCGCTTGCCTGTTCCATAAAAATGCTCCCAATCACCGGCATTTTCTCCCTGGATGGCCATCATCAAGCTACTTTTCTCCGTCATCGTTTTTGAAATATTATTTTGCTGTTTATTATAGTATAAACTGCGCGCAGTATCAAATGGTTTTGAAAAAAATTGCGCCTATTTTGCCGTTTGTAAATAATATAGCAGGATCCCTGCGGCCACTGCTACATTCAAGGATTCACTTTTCCCAAGAATCGGGATATACAGATTTTGCGTTGTTTTTGCCAGCAGCTCCTTGTTTACCCCGCTACCCTCATTCCCAACGAGCAGAGCGAATGATTCATTGCAGGCTGCCTCAGTAAAAACAGAACCGTTTTCAAGTGCTGTTCCGTATACAGGAATATTTTCTGTTGTAAGCCGATCAATCCACTCATCTAGATTGCCGTTAAGTACTGGCAAATGAAAATGGCTGCCCTGCGCAGAGCGCAGCACCTTAGGATTGTAAATATCGACACTGCCTTTTCCAACAATAACTGCATCAATACCAGCTGCATCCGCTGTTCTGATCATCGTTCCAAGGTTTCCTGGATCCTGAACAGAATCAATCAGCAAATACGTTTTCCCGTTCTCCAGAGTCTGTCTAGGCTGCATGCAAACGGCAAAAATGCCTTGTGTTGTTTCCGTCTCAGCAAGCTGCCTGCTAATTTCTTCCGTCACGACTGTGACAGGGATTGCGCCATAATCCCAGCTTGGCGGCATTTCCGTTTTTTCACTCAGGATGATTTCTTCAACATACTCTTTTTGTTTAATGGCTTCTTCAACTAAATGGAAGCCTTCAATCAGAAATGTTCGAGACTTATCCCGTTCCTTGCGCGTCTGTAATTTTTTCCATTGTTTAACTTGGGGATTTTTATCAGATTGAATGTACTTCACTCTGGCTCTCCTTTAATATGGCTTGTTCAATTTTACTATTATATCTCAAATTCGATACATAATAAAACCAAAATGGTGAATTCTATAATCAATGTTGGAATTTGAAAGGAGTATGAGTGAACAATGAACTTAAACCTTAGAAATGCCGTTATTTCAAATGTTTCTGGAAATACACAGGATGAGCTTAAGGATACAATTATTGATGCTATTGAAGCTGGTGAGGAAAAGATGCTGCCAGGACTCGGAGTACTATTCGAAGTAATCTGGCAAAACGCTTCTGAAGAAGAAAAGCAGGAAATGCTGGATGCGCTTGAGTCTGGCTTGAAAAGAAAATAATTACAACGAAAGAACTCCTTAATTTCCAGGAGTTCTTTTTTTTGGACCAAGAAAAAAGGAAGGCTGCAGCCCTCCTTCTGTTTAACTTATTCAAAAGTTAGTTGATCAACCGTTTCTTTATCAAGACGTTTGATTACTTCAACAATCAATTTAACAGCATTTTCATAGTCATCACGATGCAGCATTGCAGCATGTGAGTGGATATAACGCGTCGCAATTGTGATGGACAATGCAGGAACTCCACGGTGCGTCATGTGGATGGCACCTGAATCTGTACCGCCGCCAGCGACTGCATCGAACTGATATGGAATATTAAGTTCGTCTGCCAAGTCTGTAACAAAGTCACGAAGGCCTTTGTGTGAAACCATGGAAGCATCATAAATGATGATTTGCGGTCCATCGCCCATTTTGCTCAGTGCTTCTTTTTCAGTAACGCCTGGTGTGTCTCCGGCAATTCCTACATCAACTCCGAAACCGATATCTGGCTCGATCAGCTGCGCAGAAGTTTTAGCCCCGCGAAGACCTACTTCTTCTTGTACAGTACCCACTCCGTAAACTACGTTTGGATGTTCCTGGCCTTTAAGCTGCTTTAGGACATCGATTGCAATCGCACAGCCAATGCGGTTATCCCATGCTTTTGCAAGCAGCATTTTTTCATTGTTCATCACTGTGAATTCGAAGTAAGGAACAATCATGTCTCCTGGAACGACTCCCCATTCCTTCGCTTCATCACGGCTTGATGCGCCGATGTCGATAAACATATCTTTAATATCAACAGGTTTTTTTCGTGCTTCAGCAGGAAGGATGTGAGGCGGTTTTGAACCGATCACCCCAGTGATTTCCCCTTTGCGTGTAACAATTGTCACACGCTGAGCCAGCATGACCTGTGACCACCAGCCGCCAACTGGCTGAAAACGAATGAAGCCCTTGTCATCAATGTTTGTTACCATGAAGCCGACTTCATCAAGGTGACCTGCAACCATAATCTTAGGTCCGTTTTCGTTACCGACCTTCTTTGCGATCAAGCTGCCCAGACCATCTGTTGTTACTTCATCAGCAAATGGAGTTATGTATCTTTTCATTACTTCCCTTGGCTCACGCTCATTGCCGGGAATGCCTTTGGCATCAGTTAAATCTTTTAACATCGTAAGTGTTTCATCTAATTTAGCCATTATTTCGACTCCCTTAATATGTAGTTTCGAATCCTATTATACTAAAATCGCAGGTCATTGTACAAAAAATTCTGCTAATATCCTTTGAGTTGCCTATCATAATTTACTTCATTTTTCTGAATATATGCCTGTTCGATTTGATTCTCTCCCAGTCCAAGCAGCTCAGCAAGCTTCATATAGCCCTCAAATAAATGAATGAAGTTCTCTCTTGAGCGGGTTTTTCTGAATTCCTGGACCCTTTCATACACTTCAATGAACTGGATGCTCACGTTCGCCCCATCACTTATCGCTGGAAAAACCGAGCGAATGTCGTCAAAACCGCACTCAATGCCAAGTGAAAGGATGAAATGGACTCCATCGACGAACTCCTCTAAAATAATTTCTTTTTCAGATGAAGGCTTAACACTCCAAAACTTGAAGCAGCGGGTTTCATTAGCGAGCTCCCCTATTTCTACAAGAAGGGCGAGGACTTTTCTGTCGAATAAGTCTTCCTCCTCCAAGCCATGCAGTGATTCAATATGACTGTCGAGTTCTTTTTGCATCTTAAAAAGCTTTTCAGTATTCATTATGATCTCCTTGTATTTGTTAGCATTAAATCCTCATCAATTTAGATAAATATAATGATTTCCTTAAAAAAGTATAAAACAATTGAAAAATTGATGAAACTATTTAGTATCTCATCCGTAAATAAGGAAAGTTAGCATTGGAGGGGCAGACCATGATCCTGCTTTTACGACTTATCATATTGCTTTTATTCATTTTTCTAATATACAGCGCGGTGAAATATTTATTCCACCCAAAGCGAAAACTGGAACTTGCCCATGAGCAAAAACGATTTTATTTCCTCGATGACCAGGACAATGTACGCAAGAACTTCTTGTTGACTTACAAGGGGGTTTTATTTGAAGGGGAAAAATATCTTGGCACCACTCAATCCGCTTTTGAAGTTGTTTCCATCTTCATTTGGCCCAAAAAAACTTCTGCTCTGAAGGGACTTGTTCTTGAAGATTTCCAATTCATTGAACGAAAAGTCCGTGAAAGCTACCCTGTTGCCAAAATCGACTGGAAAAGTCCGATCAAGGAATTTATGGCAAATCATGATCGGGATGATGAATCTTAAATTGCAAAAGCGTCCGGACAATGTCCAGACGCTTTTTTTACGCAGATGGTTCGAAAAATTCACGCCACTTAATGAAGGCTATTTTTTCCCTCAGCAGATACGTAAATACTAAAATTACAGCTGTAAGGAAGACTCCTGTAATTACACTAATATGACCAATGTATTCGCCAAACACGGTATAGAAAATCACAAAAGGAATATTCGCATAAAGGCTGGCCTTCATAAAAACTTTAAAGCTGTTATTGCGTTTATAGAGGCAAAAGGTGAGCAATTGATAATGAATAATCGGAAGCAATCTGAGAAGCGAGACCTGTGCAACAGTAAAATCTCTGTACCGTCCAACCAGCCGGTTTTTAAGTTTGCTAAGTTTGATAGTCATGACCGGTGCCTGTTTCATTAATGTGTAAAATAAGATACTTGCGCCGGTAAGACCTATCAAAGAATATAGGATTCCTGGTATTATTCCAAAAGCAGGCCACCTGCAATGCACACCACTGCTGGCGGAATAAATAAAAATTGGCGAAATACGTGAAACAAGATAAAGGTAGCAGGAGCATACCAGCTCCCTGACTCAAAAACAATCAGCAGCAAGGACCAGACGTCTTCCAAATATGTCACCTGCCTAAAAGTCATTCTAGGATGCTATTAAAACATATAGAAGTGCCCAGGCTGTTATGCTAAAAGCTTAAAAATATATACAAAAATACCTGCTTCAATGACAGCAAGCAGGGGAAGTCCATACTTGAATGGAGCATGCTTCGTTTTATGACGGTAATGCTTCATCCCAGCTGCTGCACCTATTGCTCCTCCGAAAATGGCAACATTCCATAAAGTACTTTCACTTATTCTATAAAGATTCTTTTTTGCGCGTTTCTTATCTGCGCCCATGATAAAAAAGCCAATTGCGTTCATAATAACGATGAGGCCAATGACCATCCATGTTAGTTCCAAACAATTCACGTCCCTTTAACTCAATCGAATTTTGTCTTTGGAGATGAAGAGCCTTGTTCCATTATATATCAAAAAAGTATACTAACGGGTTCTTTTTGTACCGCTAAACTACTAGTTCTTTGAGGTAATACCTAATTATCTTGAAGGAATTTATGACCGATCTTTGTGACTCTGGTATGTCGAGTGGTCGTTATTAGCCTTCTTATGACCATTCAG
>NZ_JBALQL010000014.1:171432-173526 GCF_036964885.1 Bacillus sp. JJ1122
TGGATTTCGTTGTCACGAGTGGTCGTTATATTATGTATCGTATCGCGAGTGGTCTTAATAAGTCTTTTTCTGACCTATCCCTAATGATTTGCGGGTCGTATTAAAAATTTTATTAGACTTTGCAGGGATCTTGCTTAGCAATTTAGGTGTCTCCCACAGACTTTAGCACAAATCAAAAGGCCTTTATAAACAAGAAAAAACCATCCTCAAATGAGAATGGCTGATCTTACAAGTGAATTACTTGTTGAATTGGCTTTTTGCTGTTTCAGCTAATTGAGCGAATGCGTTAGCATCGCTTACTGCAAGTTCAGCAAGCATCTTGCGGTTTACTTCGATACCAGCAAGCTTTAGGCCGTGCATTAAACGGCTGTATGAAAGACCGTTCATGCGAGCTGCTGCGTTGATACGAGCAATCCAAAGTTTGCGGAAGTCGCGCTTCTTCTGGCGACGGTCGCGGAATGCATACATTAGAGATTTCATAACCTGCTGGTTAGCAACTTTGTATAATGTATGTTTTGAACCGTAATAACCTTTTGCTAATTTAATGACTTTTTTACGACGCTTGCGCGTAACTGTACCGCCTTTTACACGTGGCATGTAATTTCCCTCCTATATAAATCGATCGCTCGAATTTACTTAATGTTGTCCAACATATGACGAATGCGTTTGAAATCGCCTTTAGAAACGATTGCAGATTTGCGAAGCTTACGCTTAGCTTTTGTAGATTTGTTAGCAAATAAGTGGCTAGTGTAAGCGTGTGAGCGCTTAAGCTTGCCAGTTCCAGTTTTCTTGAAACGCTTGGCAGTGCCGCGGTGAGTTTTCATTTTTGGCATAGGGACTTCCTCCTCGTTACTTTTCAGTTTTAGGTGCTAAGACCAGGAACATGCTTCGGCCATCCATCTTGGGATGTGATTCGATTGTCGCTACCTCTTTGCAAGCTTCAGAGAAGCGATCAAGAACACGCTGACCGATTTCCTTGTGTGTTATAGCACGTCCTTTAAAACGGATAGATGCTTTAACTTTATCGCCTTTTTCCAAGAACTTGATAGCATTGCGAAGCTTTGTATTAAAGTCGTGCTCATCAATTGTCGGGCTAAGACGTACTTCTTTGGTTGTGATGATCTTTTGGTTCTTACGTGCTTCTTTTTCTTTCTTCTGCTGTTCGAATTTGAATTTTCCGTAGTCCATGATACGGCCTACAGGAGGTTTCGCATTCGGTGCAACAAGTACAAGATCAAGATTAACGCGCGCTGCGATTTCTAGCGCTTCAGTTTTGGTTTTAATTCCTAATTGCTCGCCGTTTTGATCGATAAGACGAATTTCGCGAGCACGGATTCCCTCGTTTAGTAACATCGCGTCTTTGCTAATAATTAGCCACCTCCAGGGTTTTATCGAATACATTGTCAAGGAGAAGAAGTACATTGCCAGGCAGAGCCTGCCATCTTGCTCACACAATGACATACGATATGTCCTTTTTTATTTTGCAATAAAAAAAGCGCAGGCGACAACACCCACACTTACGAAAACAAAATAATTAGACGTTTACGTATTACCTGCTAACAGCACTCTTGCGTCAGCCAGGTGAGAAGCGGGTGCTTCTTCTTTCCTAAAACTAGTATTCAGTTCACTTTTGCTAATATAACACAAAGAAAAAGATGTGTCAAACGATTACTACTTGCGTTAACTGCAACGTATTGTATTTTATCAAATAGATATCCACCCTGCAATACTTTTTATTAAAAAATAATTTATACCTCTAAAAAAGCGTGCAGTTTTGGTATAATTTCTTAAAATACTGATAAGAAAGCTGGTGCAGTTTTGCTTGTAGCAATTATTATTACAGGTGTGATCACGGGCCTATTAGCAGGCAGTGCATTGAAATTTTTCAGGACAGGCTATGGCTTTTCAAATGATATCGATAATAAGCCATTGCTGCTCAAATCGTGCAGATCCTGCGGCCAGAAAATCCAGCGGAGTTATAAAAAAAACCTCTGTCCATCTTGTCTAAAACCTCTTGAATAACAAAATGAGAGAAGCCCGGGGCTTCTCTCATTTTTATTGACTTTGTTAACCACGGCTGTTGATTTTCGTTCC
>NZ_JBALQL010000014.1:173576-217433 GCF_036964885.1 Bacillus sp. JJ1122
GGCTGGCGCTGAGCCTGCAGGACATTGAATAGCTTCCTCGAGCCTGCCCACGCACGAGGGAATGCGTTAGCATTTTCGGAGGAGTCTACGCGCCTTCCACTACAATCAACAGGGGTTAAAAATCAATATTCAGCTTTAACAGAGCCTTTTTATTACTTCTTCGCTTCCTTCCTGAAAGCCTCAAGGAATTCATCGAACGAAACAGTTTCTGATTTTTGTTCACCGTATTTACGGACGTTGACTGCTTTTTCAGCCACCTCATTATCACCAACAACGAGCATATAAGGAATCTTCTGCATTTGCGCTTCACGGATTTTATAGCCAATCTTTTCATCACGGCCATCAATTTCAACACGGAAGCCTTCTGCTTTAAGCTTTTCCTGGATTTCACGTGCATAGTCATAATGCACAGATGGTGAAACAGGGATGACTTGTGCTTGAACCGGCGCCAGCCATGTTGGGAATGCGCCCTTGTATTCCTCGATCAGGAAGGCAACGAATCTTTCCATAGTCGATACAACACCGCGGTGGATAACGACTGGACGATGGTGTTTGCCATCTTCCCCAATATAAGTTAAATCAAAGCGCTCAGGAAGCAAGAAATCAAGCTGGACAGTTGAAAGTGTTTCTTCTTTCCCAAGAGCAGTCTTAACCTGGACATCAAGCTTAGGGCCGTAAAATGCTGCTTCGCCTTCCGCCTCAAAATAGTCAAGTCCCATTTCATCCATTGCTTCTTTCAACATGGACTGTGCCTTTTCCCACATTTGGTCATCATCAAAATATTTTTCTTTATCCTGTGGATCGCGGTAAGAAAGACGGAAAGAGTAATCGTTCATATCAAAATCCTTGTAAACTTCAAGAACTAGTTGCACAACACGCTTGAACTCTTCCTTGATTTGGTCAGGGCGGACGAAGATATGAGCGTCATTCAAAGTCATTCCGCGGACACGCTGGAGACCTGCCAAAGCACCTGACATTTCATAGCGGTGCATTGTGCCAAGCTCTGCAATCCTGATTGGAAGTTCCCTGTAGCTGTGAATGCTGTTTTTGTACACCATCATATGGTGAGGACAGTTCATCGGTCTTAAAACAAGCTGCTCGTTATCCATTTCCATTACTGGGAACATGTTTTCTTGATAGTGATCCCAGTGTCCGGAAGTTTTATAAAGCTCCACACTTCCCATTACAGGAGTGTATACATGGTCATATCCAAGGCTTACTTCTTTATCAACAATGTAACGCTCAATGATGCGGCGGATTGTAGCACCTTTAGGCAGCCAAAGTGGTAGCCCCTGGCCAACCTTTTGTGAGTTAGTGAATAGGTTAAGTTCTTTACCTAACTTTCGGTGATCACGCTCTTTCGCTTCTTCAAGAAGTCTTAAGTGTTCCTTTAGATCTTCTTTTTTGAAGAAAGCAGTACCGTAGATACGCTGTAGCATCTTGTTGTCGCTGTCCCCGCGCCAGTAAGCGCCGGCAATGCTGAGCAATTTGAATTCCTTCAGTTTTCCAGTGGAAGGAACATGCACGCCACGACAAAGGTCAACAAAATCTCCTTGCTCATATAGAGTCACTTTTTCATCGGAAGGAATCGCTTCAATCAATTCAAGCTTATACTCATCGCCGATTTCTTTAAAGAATTGTACAGCTTCGTCACGACTGACTTCTTTACGGACAATATCAATATTTTCATTGATGATTTTGTTCATTTCTTTTTCAATCGCAGGTAAATCTTCTGGAGTCAAAGACTCCTCAATATCGATATCATAATAGAAGCCGCCTTCGATTACAGGGCCAACTCCTAGCTTGACGTTCTTATAAAGACGCTTAATTGCCTGTGCCATTAAATGCGCGGAGCTGTGGCGCAGAATTTCAAGTGCTTCCGGATGGTCAGGTGTAACGATTTCAATTGACGCATCCTCTTCGATTGGTCTCTTGAGATCATACGGCTGTCCATTCACCATACCGGCAATGGCTTTCTTCTTAAGGCCCGGGCTGATTGAGCTCGCAATGTCTTCAGTTGTTGTTCCTGCCGGAAACTCCTTTACTGCTCCATCTGGAAACGAAATTTTTAACATGTCTGCCATTGGCTTTTCCTCCTTAAAAGAATTGGCGCAAAAACTTGCGCAAAAATAAAAAAACCCGTCCCTGAAACAGGGACGAGTTTGATCACACGTGGTTCCACCCAATTTTACATTCTTTCGCAAAAAAGCGACAGAATGACTCTGGTTGAGATAACGGCAGCTGCCGCCAGTCAATACTTGCCAAAGGCGTTCATAACTGGAGTTCAAAGGTGGTAAGCAATCTTTAAGTGTTAGGAAGTTTTCAGCCTTGTCTTCCCTCTCTGGAAACCTTTCAAGAAAGCCCATGTCCTCATCAACACAATGACTTGATTCATTTAGTATGTACGTAATTATAGTTTGTAATGTTTTGAAAATCAAGTGGGCTAACGTATATTTTCACTTTCCTCTCTTAAAAAATTTTCTTTATCTAACCCAAAAACAGAAATTGGGCTAATTTTCACACGCTCTTCAAAAATATTAATAATTGTCCGCACCAAGGGCTGCTGTGCATCGTCTGTATATAAGTAGATGTTTTTTGGAGCAATCGATAAAAGAGGAGCAATCGTTCCAGAGTCGACATAGACGGGATGATTGACAAGCAATTTACGGTCAATCGCTTTAAACAGTTCACTCCTCTTCATTTCAATAAAATACTGGTCGTAAAACGACATATTTTCATCGATAACGAGGTACAAATGGGCGAGTTGGGGTTTTCGGCCAGCAAGAAAGCTCCTTAGGGTATGGACGAATACCTGATATTCCTGTTCCATTTTATACTCATCAATCGCAATCTCCACCCACTGGGAGAGCTGTTCGACATAAGCCTTCAATCTGAACTTTACAAAGGAATCGAAAGAGAAAGAGATTTTCTCATTAAAAATTTCATTCACAGCTTTTTCAATGTGACCATTTTCTTCGACCCCTTCCATAAATGGGGCTAGCTCCTCCCGGTCACCTTCGAGAACAGAATAAATGATTTCAATGATTTGGTCCTGCTCTTCAACTTCAGTAAAAAGATAAGCTTCCGTCAGTATGGTCCTGAACCATTCCTCTCGTTTGGTCATGATGATAAAATCGGAAAAACTCCTTTTTAGTTCCTGAAGCATTCCATCTATATATAATTGAGTGGGTATTTGCACTCTATTTCGATCTTCATTCAGAAGAATTGAATACGTTTCCGGCCAAGAAGCAAGCCTGGCAAGTAAATGCTGATACAAATTCCAGGCATCCTGCTTTTTTTGGAAGATGATTTCAATCAACCATATCCCCCCTTTATAAATAATCCCTGATTATATATATGGGGAACTTGGACAATTTAGAAGTATTCAGTTGCCGGATTATCATTACAAAAAAATAATGCCGCAGCTATTGGTCTGCGGCATTATTTTATATTCTTCGATTTTTCCCTTCCACTTTCACAGGGTCAGCAAGATATTTGATTCGTTCCATGATTCTCGCTGCTTTCAACTGCTCTTCTTCTCCCCGCTGGCTGTGTGTCAGATGATGTTCCAGCCCTTTCAGGTCAAAATTCGATGTAAAGAAGGTCGGCAGGTTTTCAAGCATACGGAATTGGAGTATAGTCCCAAGGATCTCATCGCGTGCCCAGCTGCTCATTGTTTCAGCACCGATATCATCGAGCATGAGTACATTCGCTTTTTTTATCGCTTCAAGCTTGTCATTTACGCTATGGTCACCAATTGCATTTTTCATTTCACGGAAAAACTCCGGAACGTAGACGATTAGCGAACTGACCTGTTTCTGTGCAAGTTCATTTGCTATCGCACCAAGAAGATATGATTTTCCGGTACCAAAGGAACCATGCAGGAACAAGCCTTTTTGCTTTTGGCCAGGTTCATAGCTTTCAACGAAATCCTTGGCCATTTTAATCGCTTTGAATCTTCCCTGGTCATCAAGTTCAATATCACCAAATGACGCCTTTAAGATTTCCTTTGGCACGAAAATGCTATTGATCAACCGCGCATGCTTTTGACGTTCATCATGCATGATTTTTTTCTTGCAGCGGTCATATTTAATGTCGATATAATTCCCTTTGATAAAAAGCTCCGGTTCATATCCTTTTATCATATTTTTGCAGGATTCAAGGGTTGGGCAGTCATCACATCCCCTGCTTTGGGTAGTGAACTCATACAGTTTGGACATACTCCCGTCGAGCATCTCGCGGGTTACACGATCTGCGTTCTCGTCCAGGAATTGTTTTACATGATGATCCTGCATCACCTTTTGCTTGATCGCTTCATAGCGAGTCTGGAAGTTTTGGTTGTTTGCCAGCTTCTTCAGCGTTTCGTTTATATTTTGCACCTGAGTCACCTCCCAGATTTAAATTTCTTAAGTTCTTCTTCGAGCTTTTTCTTCTCTATTTCATAGTCATGATCATTATCCTGTGCACCAGCTTGCTGATTCTGTTCACTTTCACTCTTTTTCTCAAACCAATCGGGCAAAACTTCCTTGCGGACAGGTTTTCGCTTGCCCCCAGAAGCAGGAGCCTTCTTGCCTTCCGCCCATTCGAGATATTGGCGGTGCTCATTTTTAGCCAGCTGCATTGCTTCAATAACCGTTGAAATTTTCTTCCGGGACCAGTGGCTCGCTATCTTTTCGATGTAGCCCTTTGCCAGCTTTTTATCCGTCTTGAGCATAACATAATCAACTAAAACATTCACCACTCCTGGCAGCAGTTTCTGGTTGAACATTACCTCTTCAATGATCTGCAAATCCGATTTGGAAGGTTCCGCACCACCTGAATAATCAATCAGAAGCTGACGTGGGGAAATTCGTTCAAAATAGAGGATCAATTCCTCTTCCTTCGTTTTCGGCTTTGAAATCCCTGCTTTATGTTGAGCAGGCTGAACCCGGTCCAGCAGCGCAGGCAGCTGATCCTGATATTCAAATTGATACCAATCCCTTGCTGCCTTGCGCAATTCATCGATATCAATTTCATTTTCCGCATTGACGGCACTGAGAACAATATTTTTCATTTTAAGAGCATCAATTCCGTACAGGAAGGCGAGATTGCTGATTGCCTCCTTCACTTTCTTGGTAAAAGCCTTTTTTGGAATGAGCGACTCTTTCAGCCCGCCCAAAAGCAAATCGAAGTTAAACTCACCAGGATCAATCTGGATTTTTGATGCTTCTGCCCTGCCTATAAAAGCATTACCTTCCTCAGCCTGAAGGTCGACAGCGTAATCTGGATTATTCTTAAGTGCTTCAGGGGGCACTGACAGAAAAACGTCCTGAAACGCCTTGGTGATTTCCGAATATCCAGGACCGGATGTAATAGACTTATCACTAAAAAATCGCTTTAGTCGCAAGAACTGGTTCTTGCCAACCTTGCGATAGAGATAAACATTTAACATCCCATCAAGGAAAAACTGTTCCGGGGTGAGCGGAGGCTGCAACTCATATATAAAGGAACGTCCATCTTCTCCATTTTTAACAAAAGTCTTTAGCAGCCCCATCCCTTCAAGCTTCTGCCGGGCATGATAGATATCCTTCAGGTTCATATCCATAATGCTCATTAAGTTATGATGCGTTACAGCCTCAGACCATAGGCGGTTTTCTTCAAGTTCGGCCCACATCGTCATGTAAAGACTTAAGCACGCTGGCCCAATCAAAGGCTGATATAAGAAGGTTAAAACCTTGCGATCATAATCATGCAACAGGCCGCCAGATGTGACGGTATACTGGTCTACAGGCAAAGTTTCCTGCCAATGCTGCGCCATCCAAATCCCTCCTCCGAAACATGTTCAATAGAAAAGCGCAAGCGCCTTGGTCAGCCCCGACAAGCGCTGGAGCTGGACAATTCTCGAAATAAATTTTCCACTTTCTTATCTTAAAAAAAAAGCTGAAGTTTCCCTCAGCTCCTTCATTATTTTTTGAGGTTACAACAGAACTTCAAGACTTTATCCAAATTTCCGTAACGATTGTTAAGGATTTCCCAAGTTTTTCTTTCGACTATAAAGAATCTTGAGTTGCTAAGACACTTCAAGTAATTTCAAAAGTTTATAACTTCAGGATTGTTCTTTTTTCAATAATTCTTTAAGTTCATCAATAAAGACATTTATATCCTTGAACTGGCGGTATACGGATGCGAATCGAACATAGGCTACTTCATCGACCTTGGCTAGCCTGTCCATCACCATTTCGCCAACCGCGTCGCTCTTAATTTCAGATACACCCTGGCTGCGCAATTCTTTCTCAACCTCAGAAGCAAGATCCTCGAGTTCTTTTAAAGCCACTGGTCGTTTTTCACAAGCTTTAATTAATCCACGCAGAAGTTTTTCGCGATTGAATTCCTCGCGTGTGCCTTCTTTTTTTACTACGATCAAAGGAATCTCTTCCACTTTTTCAAAAGTGGTAAAACGAAAGCCGCATTCTTCACATTCCCGTCTGCGTCGAATTGATCGGCTATCATCCACCGGCCTTGAATCAAGGACCCTGGTAGAGTTATTTTGGCAAGTTGGACATTTCATTTCGATCAGCTCCGAATATTTTGAAATAATGAGTGATGGAAAAAACCTCACAATGCAGGCGCTTCCGCATTTTATTTATCCTTAACTATTATCTTATAAAAAAGTAAGTATCTGGACAAGAGGAACTATACATTTCCATTAATGCCCGAGCCAATATATGTATGCGTACGATCAATTTTTTGATAAAAAAGCACCAATTCATTTTTCAGTATAGGATTAATTCCCGAAGGCGAAAAGCGCTCAGTTGAAATGTGCAGGTCAACTGCGGTTTCAAAAGGCTTAGTCGTTACAACCGTAACGGTCATAAATGAAGGCACCTTTCTGTTTATCTCCACAGAAATTTCGCCATGTTCCTTTGAAACGCTCGTAATCCTGCATGACGGGTCTGCTTGCAGAAGTTCTTCAACTGATTGGAACATCTGATTGAAATTGGCTTTATAATAACGAGTTCTTAATTGTTCGTCCCGATGACTTTCACTCGTTCCGGCTAACTTTTGGTAACGTCCTGTAAGGGCTTTTAAAAAAGACATTAAAGGTCCTCCCGTTTAATCAATATAGTTACAGTGTACCGTATTTTGATATAAATTAAAAAAGAGGTGTATCGCTACACCTCTTGTTATCATTCGTAATTTAATTATAGAGCTTTAGCTTGTGCTTGTTTCACTTGCACTGGACCCATGCCGCGCGGAAGTTCGATATTCTCGCGAGTTTGAGCACCAAGAGCTTCTGCAATATAGTCTGCTGCAATATTAGGATTCAGATCGCCGCATGTATAAACATCAATGCTGGCGTATCCATGTTCTGGGAAGCTGTGAATAGTTAAATGAGATTCAGAAATAATGACAACTCCGCTTACACCTTGTGGCGCAAATTTGTGAAATGCCACTTCGCGGATTTCAGCACCAGATTTCAAAGCAGCTGAAACGAAAGTTTGTTCAATATAATTCATATCATTTAATTTTTCAAAATCGCAACCCCAAAGTTCAGAAATTACATGACGACCCATTGTTTCCATATTCAATTTCCCCCTCTAACATTATTAGAATGAAATCCTTAGTTTCAATGGTATCTTAACTACCACGGGGGAAAGTTAGTCCAGAGAGGTCCTAACCCTTTAAGTAGCCAATTGGTACCGTTATTAAGAAGTTCACGATGACTAGTATACTTTGTTTATATTTTTTTTGCAACACATGAAAACAAAATTTTTATCATGATTTTCCACGAGATTTTTTCACAATTTCATAGATACTAAGTTAATAGGCTTTAAGGTACTCCAATTACAGCAAATATAAATAAGCTTGCCGTGACCGGCAAGCTTAAGTGCTTTTTTTATCCAACTTTTACTGTAACAGAATTTAACATTGCATGGGCAACATACTTCGTAAGGTCAACAACCCTGCTTGAGTAGCCCCATTCATTGTCATACCACGCAAGAACCTTGACTTTATTTGCACCGATCACCATAGTCGACAGTCCATCCACGATTGCTGAGTGTTCATTCGTGTTAAAGTCAATGGATACGAGAGGCTCTGTAGTAATATCTAGGATTCCGTTAAGGTTCCCTTTTGATGCTGAGTAAAAGGCATCGTTGATTTCGTCAATCGTTACTTCCCTTTTCAAGTCGACAACAAGGTCAATAAGTGAAACGTTTGGAGTCGGAACTCTTAATGCCATGCCATGCAGCTTGCCTTTAAGCTGAGGAAGCACAAGAGATAAAGCCTTAGCAGCCCCCGTTGAAGTAGGAATAATCGATTGGCCGCAAGAGCGTGCCCTCCGCAAGTCCTTATGTGGATTGTCGATGTTATTCTGGTCATTCGTATATGCATGTACAGTAGTCATCAATCCATTTTCGATGCCAAAAGTATCATCAAGTACTTTTGCCACTGGCGCAAGACAGTTGGTCGTACATGACGCATTGGAAATCACATCGTGTTTTTCAATATTTAATGCGCTTTCATTTACTCCCATCACAATAGTGATATCCTCATTCGTACCAGGTGCAGTCAAAATGACCTTCTTTGCACCAGCATCAAGGTGGAGCGCAGCCTTGTCTCGTGAATTGAATTTCCCTGTTGCTTCTATGACAATATCAATCTTCATTTCTTTCCAAGGAAGCTCTGCAGGATTTCGGTTGCTTAATAATTTTACAGTTTTTCCATTCACGAGCAAATGATCATCCGCAGGAATGACTTCACCTGTAAATTGACCATGTGTTGAATCATATTTAATTAAATGCGCCAGAGTTTCAGCTGGATAGCTCGCATTGATTGCTACAACCTCAAGATTGTCTTCAAGAATGGCTCTTCTGAAAACCATTCTGCCAATTCTCCCAAAACCGTTTATCGCTATTCTCGCCTTCATTGTACGGCCCCTTCCGAATTAGTGTTATACTTAATAACCCCTTTGTATGGTATTAGTATAACATATTGAATTTTATTTGTGCTGATTAAATGCACACATTTTAAATATAAAATAATTCTGACAACTAAAGGCGTAATACATCTCTCATATGGAATATTATTTTCGTTTATTTTTGCCATAATCGTTGTGAAATTTGTACTAATACTTACTTTGGTGTATATCCTTCGCTGTGATTCACTTAAGGTGGGCATTCATAACAATCATGGGATAGTTAAAAAAACAACAAAAAAAGAGCCATAAAGGCTCCTATAATATTCCCCAATCTTTTAAAATATCCATCAACTGAGCTTTTGTATGTTCAACGCTTCCTCCATTATCGATCACCGCATCTGCCCACTTTACTTTATCCTTTAATGGCATTTGGGATTTTATTCTTGATAATGCTTCTGCTTCGGAAAACCCATTTCGTTGCATTAGTCTTTCCTGCTGGGTTTCTTCGTCTACATAAACAAGAATGATTTTTTCAACAAGGCCCGTGAGCTTACTTTCAAAAAGCAGGGGGATGTCCATGACAATCGCTTTTTCATTTGCTTCTTCTGCTTTCTGCCTCTTTTGCGCCATCCTTTCTCTTACTGCAGGATGGACGATTGAATTAAGCAGATTTCTTTTTTCTTCATCATTAAAAATAATTGAACCTAATTTCTGGCGATTTATCGCGCCATCTTCAGCTAATATCGATTTCCCAAAGTGGCTGACAATATCATTGTATGCTTTTTCTCCTATATCAACAGCAAGTCTGGCCTCTATATCTGCATCAATCACCGTGATCCCCATGTCAGCAAACATGGCGGATACCGTGCTTTTCCCGCTTGCTATACCTCCGGTTAATCCTATAACTAATGACATTCACTTTGTATTCCTTTCACAGGGCTGTTAAAGCTTCAGCACCCCAATTATGATCAATAAAATTCCTGGGACAAAGGAAAACTTCTGCATCCAGCCAATTTCAGAAAAATGACTGCCCAGTTTCATGCCGGCATATACGAGTAATGAACTCATACAGGCCGCAGTTAATGCCAAATAACCCGGTGAGAAGCCAAGCATTGCCGCTCCGATCCCAGCTCCAAAGGCATCAAGGGATAAGGCAAGCCCCAGCATCACTGCTTCAATGCCATTGATTGTGCCAGAACGGTCAAAATCGGCAGTCATTGGCTTTTTCAGGATGTTAATGACAATTCCAAGCGATTTAATCTCAAAATTAAGAATGATTTTTTCGTGGCAGAGCAATTCCGTTTTGTCCGGACGGAAAAATTGATATAAAACCCATCCTCCAAGAACGATCAAAACGGATCCGCCCAGCTTTTCGGCTAGCTGAGGGGAAAAAAAGCTCTCAAGAAAATGACCGATAACCATGGCAGCCATCAGAACAACTGCAGAACAGACTGCAATTACCGCTATCGATTTCAGTGGTATTCTCATTTTTCGCAATCCATACGTAAACCCTACACTAAAACTGTCAAGACTGACAGCGAATGCAAGTAAAAGCAGAGAGATTGTTTGTGCCATAAACGGAGCTCCTTCCTGTCAATCGCTACGTTAGTATATGGAAGGAGCCTATTTATGGTGAGAATCAATCTGTCATTATTCACTTATGGGATGTGAGTAGGATGATGTGTTGAGTTCCGCTCCAGGCACTCACTTTCTGCACGGCCACGGTAGTCTCTGCTTAAACCTGGAGAACTTATTAAATGGCTTTTAAAGCTTTTGGCACCTTGGACAAAAATGGGTTCCCCTGCCTCCAACAACTGTTTTCTCCAGCGGAGTGCCACAAACCTTGCATGGTTCATTTTTACGGCCGTATACAAAAAGCTGCAGCTGGAACATGCCAATCTGTCCCTGGGAGTTTACATATGAACGAATCGTGCTTCCTCCCTTTTCTACTGCTTCAGACAGTGTGTTGACGATTTCTTTATACAGCACTGCCTCTTCCTCACGGGTCAATGTGTTAGCAATACGTTCAGGATGAATCCTTGCCCGGAATAAGGCTTCATCAACGTATATGTTCCCAAGCCCCACAAGGATTTTTTGATCAAGAAGGGCTGGCTTTATCTTTCTATTTGTCTTTTTCAGCTTTTCGGACAGCCATTCAACAGAAAATTGCTCTGAAAAAGGTTCAGGTCCTAAATCAGCAAGCGGCTGCGTTTCAAACTCTTTCCCCTTTTCATATAAATGCATCGTTCCGAATTTCCGGACATCCTTATAACGCAATTCTGTACCGTCGGTAAAGTAAAAAATGACATGTGTATGCTTGTCCACAGGGTCACCGGCATTAAATACACCGTATTTACCTTCCATTCTTAAATGGGAAACAAGCGCAAGCTTTTCAGTGTAAAGAATAAGAAACTTTCCTCTTCGGCCAATTTCCTTAATTATTTGTCCTTTCAGGGCATCGTTAAATTGTTCTGCCTCTTCAGGACGCTTGATCATTTTTGGCCAGGACACTGAAACATGCTTGATCTCTTTCCCCGTTGCGAGAACCTCTAAAGTTCTCCTTACGGTTTCTACTTCTGGAAGCTCAGGCATCTCATCCCGCCTTTCTAAACTTATGGTTGTTTCTTCATCATTGTTGCTTTATATGCACCATTTGCGTATATTAATTAACTTACTTTGCGTCATACCAGGTTGGACCGAAAGCATAATCCACCTTAAGCGGCACTCTTAGTTCAATGGCGTTTTCCATTACATCAGGAACAACTTTTTTCAGCTTTTCAATTTCGTCCTTTGGAGCCTCAAAAATCAGTTCATCGTGTACCTGCAGAAGCAGCCTTGTCCTTAGCCCCTCTTCCTTAAGCCTGTCAGCCATATCAATCATTGCTTTTTTTATGATATCCGCTGCGCTGCCCTGAATTGGTGTATTCATTGCCGTCCGCTCTGCGAAGCTGCGTAAATTAAAATTCCGGCTCGTAATCTCAGGGATGTATCTGCGGCGATGCAGAAGGGTCTGTACGTACCCTTTTTGCTTTGCATCCTTTACGATTTCATCCATGTACTCTTTTACACCAGGATAGCTTTCAAGATAACGTTCGATGAATTCTCCTGCTTCCTTCCTTGAAATACTTAAGCTTTGGGATAGTCCATAATCGCTGATTCCATAAACAATACCAAAGTTTACAGCCTTTGCGTGGCGACGCATATTGGAAGTGACATCAGCTTTCCCAACCTTGAAAACTTCCATAGCCGTCTTTGTATGAATATCCATATCATTCTGGAAAGCCTCTATCAATTTTTCATCTCCAGCAATATGTGCCAGCACACGGAGCTCAATTTGAGAGTAGTCTGCCGCAAAGATGACCCAGTCCTTTTCGGAAGGAACAAATGCTTCCCGAATTTTTCTGCCTTCTTCCAGGCGGATCGGGATGTTTTGCAGGTTTGGATCTGTAGAGCTTAATCTTCCCGTCTGGGTTAATGCCTGATTGAACCTCGTATGGACCTTTTCTGTTTCTTTATTGACTACTTTTTGCAGTCCTTCGATATAAGTAGATTGAAGCTTTCCAAGCTGTCGATAATTAAGGATTTCTTCAATGATTTTATGTTTCGATGCCAGTTTCTCAAGAACATCCGCAGACGTTGAATATCCTGTTTTTGTCTTCTTCGCAGCAGGCAAACCAAGCTTCTCAAAAAGGATGACCCCTAATTGCTTTGGAGAATTGATATTGAATTGCTCGCCTGCCATTTCAAAAATCCTTGTTTCGATTTCAGCCAGACGGCCCTTGATTTCTTCCCCCATATTGACTAGCCGATTCATATCCAGTTTTACACCTTGATATTCCATATCGGCCAACACTAGTGACAAAGGCATTTCAAGGCTGCTAAACAGATCATGCTGGTCATTTTCCCATAATTCGTTTTCAAGCTTTTCTTTTAACAATGCCAAAGCAGCTGCCTTACGGACAAGATGTTCACCGAGTATTTTCTCTTCCGGAATCCTTCGTTTTGCCCCTTTGCCATAAACGGCTTCGTCTGATTGAACACTCAAGAAACCATGCTGTTTTGCAACTGCAGCCAAATCATCAGGATTCTCAGATGGGTTTATGATGTAAGAAGCAAGCGCTACATCAAAACCAGCACCTTTAAGATGAATTCCGTGATGTCTTAAGCTGACTTCGGAACGCTTTGCATCATAAACAGTCTTTTTACAGGATTCATCCTCAGCCCATATTTTGAATTCATCAGATTCAAGAGCCAATTTTGCCGGCATATAAAAGCTGCCTTTCTCACTTACGACAGCAAAGCCAACGATGTCAGCATAATGATAGTTATCCTCTAGCACTTCAACATAAAAAGTACTTTCCTTTGCAAACATTTCCGGGGTAATATTGTCCGCCTGTTCAAACTCAATATCCTCGAGCTCGACTGTGTTTCCTGCTTCAACATCCCCGCCCAGCTTGTCAAGAAGCGAATTAAAACCAAGTTCTTTAAATATCTTCATGACTTTATCTTTTTCTGAACCTTCATATTCCAATTCATTCAAGCTCACTTCAACCGGCGCCTCTCTCGTTATGGTCGCTAGTTCCTTGCTCATCACAGCCTGTTCTTTAAACTCCGCAAGCTTTTCCTGAAGCTTTTTTCCGCTGACTTTTTCAATGGATTGCAGCAAGTTTTCAAGCGTACCATATTCTTTCAGAAGCTTAATCGCCGTTTTTTCGCCTACTCCAGGGACTCCAGGTATATTATCAGAAGCATCCCCCATAAGCCCCTTCATATCGATGATTTGTTCAGCAGTAAGGCCATATTTCTCCTGGATATGGGCCGGTGTATACTCTTCAATATCTGTAATGCCCTTCCTTGTGATATTGACGGTCGTCTTATTCGAGCTAAGCTGCGTTAAGTCCTTGTCACCGGAAATGACCTTCGTCTCGAAGCCTTCTTTTTCCGCAAGCAGGCTTAATGTGCCGATGATGTCATCGGCTTCATAATTTGCAAGTTCATATTGAGGGATACCGTATGCAGACAGTAATTCACGGATAAACGGAAATTGTTCGGATAGTTCAGGCGGAGTCTTTTGTCTGCCTCCCTTATATTCACTGAAGGTTTTATGCCTGAAGGTCGTTTTACCTGCATCAAAAGCAACCAAAATATGTGTCGGCTTTTCATCCTCCAGGATTTTCATTAACATCATCGTAAACCCGTAGACTGCATTCGTATGTATACCTTTTTCATTGTTCAATAGCGGCAGCGCAAAGAAAGCGCGGTACGCTATACTATTTCCATCTATCAGTACAAGCTTTTTAGACATGTAATTCCTCCTCTTTTTAATAGCAACATGCGCCAACAAGTGCCGGTGTTATTTCTTTTTTAATGTAAGAAAAGACCGTTAAATTACTTCCTATTTTATCATGAGAGATGATAGAAAGAAAAATAACGGCCTTTTTGGGCAGCTCAATATTAATTTGTATAGCCCATCAGCATTCGTGCATACGGTGAATTTGATGGCAGGACAATGACGGTTTCACCGTCAATTGTTTTCTTATATGATTCGAGTGTGCGGAACATCGTATAGAATTCAGGGTCCTTCGAGAAGCTTTGGTTGTAAACCTTAGCTGCTTCCCCTTCACCTTCACCCCTGATCATTTCAGCATCTGCTGACGCCTTAGCGAGGATTTCCTGTACATTCCTATCTGTTTGGGCAATAATCCTATTCTTTTGTGCGTCACCCATTGAGAGGTATTCCTGTGCCTTAGATTCCCGTTCCGAGATCATTCTTGTAAAAACAGACTTTTCATTTTCAGCAGGAAGATCCGTTCTCTTCATACGGACATCGGTAACCATAATACCATAATTTCCACCTGCTAATAGTTCATTTACTTTAGCTGTGACTCTGTCATTCAATGAACCTCTGGAGGACTTTTCATCATTAATGATTTCATCATAGTCCAGCTGGCCAAGCTCAGAACGCACAACAGAATAGATGAATTCTTCCATTCTGGATTCCGCGGCATCAAGAGACCTTGCATTTGAAATCATCTTTTTAGGATCTTCAATTCTCCAGATCGCATAGTTATCTATTAACATTCTCTTCTTATCCTTAGTATTGATTTCTGCTTGTGAAACATCATAAGTCATCTGGTATTTAGGCAAAGTAGTGACGCTTTGCACAAAAGGTATTTTATAGTTGAGTCCTGGTTCCTTGATAATCTTTACTACCTCACCAAACTGGCGAACCACTTTATACTCTCCTTGCTTCACAATGAAAACATTGGTGAATATTAATACTAGCAAGGCGACCAGAATAATCAGGAAAAGTCCAAGCTTCGTGTATTTTCTCCAGCTGAATGAACCGCCTGTTTTTTCATTCAAATTAATAACGTTTTGATCAGCCATTATCCTTTTCACTGCCTTCCTTTTCTGACTTAGGCTTTTCAGTCTCCAGCGGACGAATTGGGAAATACTTCATTGTGTTCCCTTCATCGTTCATGATGTATATTTCAGTGCCGGGCAGAACTTGTTCAAGCGTCTCAAGGATAAGCCGCTGTTTTGTGATATCTGGGCTCTGTTTGTATTCCACATAAAGTTTGTTGAATACGGCCACGTCACCTCTTGCACGTTCAATCCTCGCCGCTTTTTCACCTTCCGCTCGAGAAATTAGTGCATCTTTCTCCCCTTGAGCCTCATTAAGCTGTTTATTCTGGTATTTCTTGGCTTCATTGATTTTTGTATTCATCGTCTCACGGGCATCCGTTACATCAGTAAATGCTTTACGCACTTCTTTATTGGGCAATTCAACATCCTGGAGCTTAACACCAAGAACAGAAACACCCATATCGTATTTTTCTATAAGTGATGACAGCAAATCACGCACATCTGCTTCAATTTTCGCCTTACCGGAAGTCAGGGCGTCGTCAATTTTGGAATTTCCAACTATACTTCTTACAGATGCTGATGTAGCATCATAAAGTATTTCTCTTGGATTATCCGCATTGTATAAATATTTCTCCGGGTCAGTAATTTTCCACTGCACCACAAGGTCAGCAAGCACAATATTTTCGTCACCTGTGATCATTTTCGTCTCATCAGGGAACTCTTTTATTTCTCCATCGTTTTCTTCATAGCCAAACTGAAGGCTGAATGTCTCCTTGGATAGCTTTTCTACACTTTGAATTGGCCAGGGCAGCTTGAAATGCAATCCTGGATCGCTGATGCCATCCTCAACCTTGCCGAATGTCAATATCACAGCCTGTTCAGACTCATCAACGGTATACCAGGTCGTAAAAGCCAATAGACCTAAAACAATAGCAAGAACCACGATCCCGCTGGTAAGATAAATCTTTTTTAAGCTCGCCATTTTATTCCCCTCTTTCTGCACTTCTGTCTATGTTGGTATTTACGTTACATCCATGACAAAAGTTTCAAAAGAATCATAATTCAAAATAGTATTTTGAACAATGGAAAAAAGCACAAGCGGGGTCTGCTTGTGCTTTTTTCTAGCTCCTTGGATGAAGGGGTTTTCACTAATGATTGTAGCAATTTAGTGTTAAGAAAAAATAAATCCCTTGTTAAGCTATTGTAAATTTATGCAAAAATGAGAAAGAACGAACAATTAGTCATCAACCAGGAAACCTCTTATATAGCCTTACGGTAAAGGTTGTCCCTTTGCCGACCTCACTTGTAACTTCAATATTTCCTTTATGGGCCTCCACAATATGTTTTACAATGGCCAACCCTAGACCTGTACCACCTGAGTTCCTGCTTCTGGCCTTATCTACACGGTAAAAGCGTTCAAAGATACGAGGAATTTCACTTTTCTCAATTCCAATCCCGGAATCCTTAACAACTATAGAAACCATTTCTTTTTTATCAAATAACGAAATCGTGATGGTCCCATGATTTGGAGAATAGGTAATTGCATTGCTTACCAGATTGATAAACACTTGTTTGATCCTGTCCGGGTCACCTTCAATCACCATATTTTCGCTAATCTGTCCTATTTCAAGGGTTATGTCTTTCTCTTCTGCCTTACCTCTTAAAATTCCAAGCACGTCCGTAATTCCCTGCAACAAGTCCACTTTGCCGATTGTTAATTTGAATCCGTGCTGTTCAATTTTAGATAGATCAAGCAGCTCCTGGATAAGAACCTGAAGACGATCGCTTTCTTTTAAAATAATGTCCAAAAATGCTTCAAGTGTCCCTTTATCATGCATGGCGCCATCAAGCAGCGTTTCAGAAAAGCCTTTGATGGAAGTGATTGGTGTCTTTAACTCATGTGAAACATTTGCAACAAAGTCCTTCCGCATCTGTTCCAGCTTTTTCAATTCGGTAATATCATGAAAAACCAGCAGAATCCCTTTCCAAACATTATTTGTCCCAATAATCGGCACCCCATACACTTCAAAATGGCGGCGTTCGATCTCCAAAGGCAAAACAACTTGTTTACGGACCTTTTGTTCTGTCATGAAAATTTCTTCGACCATTTTGGAGATCTCTTCATGTTCGATCACTTCATAATAAAGCTTATAAAGATACTCTGAAGGGTCTACACTGAATATTTCCCTATATGGCCGATTGATTAAATTTATATATCCTCTGCTATCTATCAAGATCAATCCACTGCCCATATTTTCAATCAGGGTAGTCAAACGGTCCTGCTGGGATTCCTTCGCTTTCATTAACTCCTGCAGGTTTCTTGCCAGAATATTAATGGATGCACTGAGCATACCCGTTTCGTCAATATGATCTTCATAAGTCCTTGCGCGGTAATTTCCCTTAGCAAGCTCGATTGCGACATTTGTTGCAGATTCGATTGGCTTTGTATAGCGGTTTGTGATTCTTGTACCTAGCAGAATAATTACAATAAGAGCCAATCCCAAACTGATTGTAAGAATCCACCAAATTTGGCGATATGCCTTTTGCAGTTCATTGATTTGTGTCGTTAAAAAAACGTACCCTTCTTTTTGCCCTTTATGAATGAGCGGCTTCCAATAATAATGAAGGTCATATCCTCCGCCAATTTCAAGATCACTCTGTTCTTTTGGCTTATCTTCAACAACATCACCGATAATCTCATTATGTCTGCTAGTATTTATTGTCGATATTTTGCCAGTATCATAACGGATGTCACCACCCATATCCACAAGTGTGATCCTTGCATTCAATAGGTCTCCCATCCGGTCAATTTCATTTATATCCAGCTTGTCCAAACCGCCATTTTGCTCGATATTAGCTGTTAACAGGCTCATTTCTATTTTAATCCGTTCATTGAATGAATGAATATAATAATTCTTAAATAACTGGCCTAGTACTAAGCCTAAACCTAACAAAACGATGATGATCAGGGTAATAAGGGCAAACAAAAGACGTGTCCGGTATTTTGTCATTCTCCCTTAGGTTCCTCCAGCTTATATCCCAGTCCGCGAATGGTTTTAATATAGGATGGTTTTTTTGTGTTTTGCTCAATTTTCTCACGCAAATGGCTGATATGTACGTCAACAATCCTCGTGTCACCCGCAAAGTCATAATTCCAAACAGAACTCAGCAGCTGATCGCGTGTCAGCACTCTGCCTTTATTCCTGGCAAGAAACAGCAGCAGCTCAAACTCTTTAGGAGTCAGTTCAAGCAACTCACCCATGAAATAGGCTTCATAAAATTCAGGAAGAATCTTCAATTCTCCGATTTTGATTTGTCCTTCATCTTCCTGCTTTTCCTCTACAGCATCAGGAAGAGTCTGCACCCGTCTCAATATAGCTTTTACCCTTGCTACAACCTCGCGAGGGCTGAAAGGTTTTGTCATGTAGTCATCCGCACCCAACTCAAGGCCTAGCACTTTGTCAAACTCATCATCCTTGGCAGTAAGCATTAAAATTGGCACGTTTATTTTCTGCTGACGCAGCTGCTTGCAAACTTCAATTCCATCCAGCTTTGGAAGCATTAAATCCAAAATCATTAAATCCGGGTTTTCTTCTGCAGCAATATTGATCCCTTCTTCACCATCCATTGCTGTTACCACAATATAACCTGCCTGTTCCAGGTTATACTTGAGCAGCGTCACGATTGACTGTTCATCATCAACAACCAAGACCTTCTTGTCCATATAAGCCTCCACAAAAGTTATTACCCCTGTATTCATCCATTTAGCACTATCTACATTATAATATCAACCTATCAATGAAAATCAAATTTTTAAGATGTAAAAAAGGATATACATCTTCATGTATATCCCCATTTCGTTTAAAAATTTTCCAATGCCCTGCCGTCCATTCGCTGGACTGGATATGGCGGACATACAATCAGTTTCCCTTTAATTACGGTTTCGTCATTCTCATTCTTGCCTGAAACTGTGATTTCTACTGTATGTTTGCTCTTAATTACTTCAGTTACCTCAAATAGAAACTGGACAGTACCATAATGATAGACGGGCTTCACGAACTCAATATCCTGTTTTAAAATGTTGCTTCCCGGTCCCGGCAAATATTTCGAAACAGCAGAAGTTATGATTCCATTAAGCATAATCGCCGGAACGATCGGCTTTTCATAAGGAGTTTGTGAAGCATAGTCATGCTGAATATATAAAGGATTCGAATCATTCGTTAATCCTAAATACAAAAGTAAATCTTTATCCTCAATTTTTTCAGTTAATGTCAGTTTTTCGCCGACAGTCATTTCTTCAAGCTTCCTGCCGAGCTTACGTTTTTTTCCAAGCAGCATAGCCTTTACCCCTTTGCAATAGAAGTTTAGATCCTTGCATTCCATTCCCTTGTCCAAAAACTAAATACTTACTAATTTGTGCAAAAAAATCGGGGAATATTCCCCGATTCTCTTATTTCATACTCTGCCAAAACACAGGCTTTTTATTAATAAACAGTTAGTGATTAAGCAAGCACGGCCATAACATTGCGGACTGCATCAGCAGATTTATCAAGTGCAGCTTTTTCTTCTGCAGTTAATTCAAGCTCGATTACTTTCTCTATTCCGCCAGCACCAAGGATGGTCGGAACACCAAGATAGATGCCTTCGTATCCATACTCTCCTTCTAAATATGCAATTGATGGCAAGATACGACGCTGATCCTTAAGAATCGCTTCGCACATCTCAACTAGTGACGCAGCAGGTGCATAGTATGCGCTGCCGTTACCGAGAAGGTTAACGATTTCTCCCCCGCCTTTGCGTGTACGTTCAACGATTGCTTCAAGACGATCTTTAGGAATAAGTGTTTCTAGCGGAATACCTCCAGCGTATGAATAACGTACGAGAGGAACCATGTCATCTCCGTGGCCGCCAAGAACAAAACCAGTAACGTCTTTAACTGAGAGATTTAATTCTTGGGCTACGAATGTACGGAAGCGCGCAGTGTCAAGTACCCCTGATTGGCCAATTACACGGTTTTTAGGGAAACCGGACTCTTTGAAAATAGTATAAGTCATTGCATCAACCGGGTTTGTCAGAACTACGATGAAGCATTCAGGAGAGTGTTTGGCAATTTCCTGTGCAACATTTTTCATGATCTTTTGGTTAGTCTGGACAAGGTCATCACGGCTCATGCCAGGCTTACGGGCAATCCCAGCAGTAACGACTACGATGTCAGAGTCCTTAGTATCTTCATAGTTTGATGTACCAGTAATGTTGGCATCAAAGCCTTGAACCGGGCTCGCTTCAAGCATATCCAGTGCTTTACCTTTTGTAGGGTTTTCCATTTGCGGGATATCGACTAGTACTACATCCCCAAGTTCTTTTTGTGCCAGCAAGAATGCTGTAGTTGCTCCTGTGAATCCTCCACCAATGACTGAAATCTTTTTGCGTTTCAATGACATAAGGCTTCCTCCTCAGAAGGTACATATTTATGGATATTTTGAAAAAAATTTATGTAAAGGCTACCCTCATAAAAAGGATAGCCTTTGCATCTTAATTATTCCATGTTCTTGATCAGTTCATCACCGAACTCTGATGTCTTAACTTCTGTAGCACCGTCCATCAAACGTGCGAAGTCATATGTTACAACCTTAGAAGCGATTGATTTTTCCATTGACTTGACAATCATGTTAGCTGCTTCAGTCCAGCCAAGGTGTTCAAGCATAAGCACGCCAGAAAGGATAACTGAAGATGGGTTAACTTTATCTAATCCAGCATATTTAGGAGCTGTACCGTGAGTCGCTTCAAAAATAGCGTGGCCAGTTTCATAGTTGATGTTTGCTCCCGGTGCGATTCCGATTCCACCTACTTGTGCAGCCAGTGCATCAGAGATATAGTCGCCGTTCAGGTTCATTGTTGCAACAACATCGAACTCTTTCGGACGTGTTAGGATTTGTTGCAGGAAGATGTCAGCAATTGCATCCTTAACGATGATCTTGCCGGCAGCTTCTGCATCAGCCTGAGCTTTGTTCGCAGCATCTACGCCTTGCTCTTCCTTGATTTTATCATACTGTGCCCAAGTGAAGACCTTGTCGCCAAATTCTTTCTCTGCAAGCTCATAGCCCCAGTTTTTGAACGCGCCTTCTGTGAATTTCATAATATTGCCTTTATGTACAAGCGTTAATGACTTACGGCCTTCTGTGATGGCGTAATTGATCGCTGAACGTACAAGGCGCTCTGTTCCTTCTTTTGAAACAGGCTTGATACCGATACCTGAAGTTTCAGGGAAACGGATTTTATTTACTCCCATTTCGTTTTGCAGGAATTCAAGAAGTTTCTTCACTTCGTCAGATCCGCTTGCGTACTCAATACCAGCATAGATATCTTCAGTGTTTTCACGGAAAATAACCATGTCAGTGTCTTGAGGACGTTTAACAGGAGATGGAACACCTTCGAACCAACGAACAGGACGCAGGCAGACGAATAGATCCAATTCCTGGCGCAATGCAACATTAAGAGAGCGGATTCCGCCACCGATAGGAGTTGTTAATGGCCCCTTAATTGCGATTAAGTATTCATTGATTAACTCTAAAGTTTCGCTTGGAAGCCACTCACCAGTTTGGTTGAATGCCTTTTCTCCAGCAAGAACTTCTTTCCAGACAATCTTGCGCTCACCCTTGTATGCTTTTTCAACAGCTGCATCAAGAACGCGTACAGAAGCTGCCCAAATATCTGGACCTGTACCGTCACCTTCGATAAAAGGAACGATTGGGTTGTTTGGTACGTTTAAAACTCCATCTTTTACAGTAATTTTTTCGCCTTGCATTTTTTTCTCTCCCTTCGAAATCAGTAACAGAATCAAAGGTTAGCAGGCGAGATCGCCCCTAACCTTTTATTTTGGAAGCCAAGCATCGGAATCCACACTCAACTGAGAAACTGAATACTTAACTTCCCACACTCTCCTATTACAGCAATTTTTCACTGAAAAGTAAAATATTGCTCCTTATTTTCTAAATTATCTTAATCCGATTGCCACGTATTCCTGTTTTCCAGGTCCTGTATAGTCAGCGCGCGGACGGATTAAACGGTTGTTGTCATACTGTTCAAGGATATGAGCAAGCCATCCAGAAACACGGCTGACAGCAAAAATAGGAGTGAACAAGTCATGGTCAATACCCAGGCTATGATATACAGAAGCTGAGTAGAAATCAACGTTTGGCGGAAGGTTCTTTTCGCCAGTAACGATGGCTTCGATCTTCGTTGACATCTCATACCAGTGTGGTTCACCAGTTATCTCAGTCAATCTCTTGGACATTTCTCTCAAGTGCTTTGCGCGAGGATCTCCCTGACGATATACACGATGTCCAAAGCCCATGATTTTTTCTTTGTTAGCAAGCTTTTCACGGATTGCCGGCTCGACATTTTCAAGAGTACCAATTTCAGTCAGCATTTTCATTACCGCTTCATTTGCTCCGCCGTGAAGAGGCCCTTTTAACGCACCGATTGCTGCTGTAACGCCTGAGTACACATCTGAAAGAGTTGCGACACAAACACGTGCTGTGAATGTAGATGCGTTCAACTCATGGTCAGCATGAAGGACAAGCGCTTTATTCATTGCTTCTACAGCAACTTCATCAGGTTCTTTGCCAGTCAGCATATAAAGGAAGTTTGCTGCAAAATTCAGGTCTTCTCTTGGAGCTATAGGCTCAAGACCTTTTCTTACTCTTGCGAAAGCCGTAACGATACTTGGCATTTTTGCCTGCAGACGAATTGCTTTCTGGTAATTCGCCTCTTTTTCCATAACATCGGCTTCATCATCATATAAACCTAAAAGAGATACAGCCGAGCGCAGAGCGGCCATCGGATGAACCTTATCGATCGGATACATCTTGAAATGTTCAAGTACTTCCTTAGGCAATGCAGCGTTCTCAGCAAGCTGTTTCTTCAATTCTTCCAACTCAGCTTGAGTAGGAAGCTTGCGATGCCATAGTAAGTAAATTACTTCTTCAAAACTAGCGTTCTCAGCTAAATCATCAATATCATAGCCAACATAGGTCAGCGTATCATCAATAATTGAGCTGATTGAGGAGGTTGTTGCTACTACTCCTTCAAGACCACGTGTTACTGACATACTCAATCTCTCCTTTGTAGTTAATTTCCCCATATCCCATTTTGTCTGTATGTTGAAAATGCTGTTAACCAACAGCTATCAGAAAAAAGAAATTTCTGACACTTTATAAGCCTACAAGGCTACAGAAAGCCGGTTCACTTCTCCGGCGACAGACCATTATCAGCTGGCAGCCCATACCTTTGCCTAAATTACCTGAGCGCTTGCTCAGGTAATTCGCAAAAAGAAAATGCTTACATTTTGTTTTATTAAAAAACTCCGTGGAATCTTGCTTCTATATCCTGTTAGAGGATGGAAGCAGTTACAAGTCCTATTATAAACAATTATCTGATATTTGTGAATGAAAACAACTTAAAACAATATAAAATATTATTTTACAAAAAGACTAAAAGTAGTTTTTCGGCATAGTTATCTTCACTCAAGTTACTTTTTGAATCCTTTATTGGATGAGTTCTTAACAAGAAAAAACATCACCAAAAAATTCAATATGATCTGAAAAGGTTATTTAAAAAATTCAAATATTTTCATTGCAGCAAAAGCAATTCCTGCGCCAATCAACGGTCCTACTGCCACTCCCTTAAATAAGGAAACAGCAAGAATAGTTCCAAGCACAAGAGCAGTCGTTATATGGGGATCTTCTGCCAGTAAAGTTACTCCGCCTTTTGCAAGCAAGGCTACAGCCATTCCTGAGATAAGTGCAATCCAAGCATAAGGTGACTTAAAAGCCCCTGATAAATCTTTAAAGCCAATATCACCGCTTGCGATTGGTGCTAATACTGCAATAGTAATAACCGTAACACCCCAGTTTATCCCCTTTCCCTGAATGATGGAAAAGGTTTTTGCTTCGAAACCCGCAATCTTCATAACGAGCAAAACCAATACCGCAATAATTAATGACTGGTTTTTGGCCAGGAAAGCGATCGCCAAAAGCGTTAATAAAAAAAGCATAGGTTCAAGCATAAAATTTTCATCCTTCCACGGTTAAAACTATTGTAACATAATTAAAAATATTACACCATTAAAGAGGCAGTCTCGACATATGCTATCTCTTGATTATACTCTGTTATAGTTTGTACCTTCAATGTTGCATCATTTAACTTTCCCTCTTAAAAAAAGGATTTTTCATTTTCAAGTCGAATCTTTTTTACACATACACCGTATATTAAAGGAAACTTTCCGGAATGCCGGCCAACTGTTAAAATATATACATAGCAGACCGTCTCGGTTCAGTTATATTTCAAAAGGAGGAAATTGCTTGAATCCCGTTTATTTGTATAGAACGTTAAGGTTTATTCTCGTTATCGGCGCTATCATTGCTGGCGCTATGGCTCTGTTTTATGTCTCAAAAGTTACTTATCCATTCATTATTGGTTTTTTAATTGCCTTCATGATGAATCCCCTTGTCAATTTTCTTCAAGCAAAAGCTAAGATGCCAAGAGCGCTGGCGGTAACAGTCGCTCTGATACTGATCATTTCCGTATTTGCTGGACTTATCACATTGCTTGTAGTTGAAATCGCTTCGGGAGCTGAATATCTGGCAAGAGTTGTTCCAGATCATCTTGTAACACTGATTGATTACATAGAACATTTATTTGCCGCACAAATTATCCCGCTTTACAATCAATTGGCTGGGTTGTTCCAGAACCTTGAAGCAGGGCAGCAAGATTCAATCATGAATAATATCCAGAATGTCGGTGCTTCCATCGGGACAACGGCTGGCAATTTCATTAAAAACTTTTTCGGGAATATTCCTAATATCCTTTCCTGGCTGCCAAATGCAGCAACAGTATTGATTTTTTCATTGCTTGGTACCTTTTTCATCAGTAAAGACTGGTACCGCCTGTCTTCAATGGGCACACGTTTCTTGCCTAATCGAGCCAGAAGCAGCAGCAAGACCGTATTTGCAGATTTGAAGAAAGCTCTCTTTGGCTTTGTAAAGGCACAGGCAACACTCATTTCCATTACTACTGTCATTATCTTAATCGGGCTGTTAATATTGCGTGTGGATTATGCGATAACTATCGCCCTGGTAACCGGCATAGTTGACATCATTCCTTATCTTGGCACCGGAGCTGTTTTTGTACCTTGGATCATTTACGAGGCAATTACAGGAGAAATGAGCACTGCCATTGGATTAGGAATTCTATACATCATCGTCCTTGTGCAGCGCCAGATCATGGAGCCAAAAATCCTCTCTTCCAGTATAGGGTTAGATCCGCTTGCGACATTGATTGCCTTGTTTGTCGGATTTAAGACGATCGGGTTCCTTGGACTAATTGTCGGGCCAGTCGTTCTTGTCATCTTCAATACTTTGCAACGAGCAAATGTATTCCGTGATTTATGGATTTTCATCAAGGGAAAAAATGAGGAGATCATTAAGTAAGAAGCGTTCATAATAAAACGCCAACCATTGGTTGGCGTTTTTAGTTTGATGAGCACCTAAGACATGTAAAATTACCGAATCACCTTGATGTTCCCTTTATCAATCCAATTTCGGAAAGCCTTCATCATTAAAACCTTGAAAAACTTCCTCGTTGGAGGGGCCAGCAGCAAGATTCCCATAATATCTGTAATAAAACCAGGAGTGAGCAGCAGAGTGCCGCCAACCAATACGCTTACACCATCGAGAATAGCATCCCCTGGCATCATCCCTCTTCTTAATTGTTCCTGAGTCTTCCGAATTATTTCAAGGCCTTGCTGCTTGGCAAGGTATGCTCCAAGGAAACCCGTTAGGATAATCATAGAGATGGTTGGCCAAACGCCAATTGTTTGTCCCGAGTACAGAAGGACGCCGATTTCAGCTGCCGGTACAAGAACCAAAAACAGAAAAAAATATTTCATCTTCCACCTCATCATATTCGTTTAGCTAGTCTCTCTATTATATGTGCCGCCTTATTGAGAATACAAATAATTGAATCTAATTAGGAACTGTTAAGTCTAGGCACCAATACCGAAGATAAGCATGCGACTCAAAGGGCTAGGTGTTGGTGCTGGACAATTCTCGAAGTGATTGTTCTAATCCTATAAAAAAAGGATGGGTTTCCCCATCCTTTTCCATATAATTATAAAATGCTTGCACGGCCGTTATAAATAACGCCTCTTGCAGAGTCTACCGTGATCACTTGACCATCACGGAATAGCTTCATTGCATTTTCTACACCAACGATTACAGGGATTCCAAGGTTAAGTCCAACTACTGCCGCATGGCTTGTCAAACCGCCTTCCTCTGTGATTAATGCGCTGCATTTTTCAAGGGCAGGAACCATTTCACGGTCTGAGCCAATTGTAACGAGGATGCTTCCTTCTTTTACCTTGCTTAAAGCTTCCTGCGCGTCTTTAGCGACAACTACCTCTCCATATGCTGATTTACGGCCGATTCCCTGAGCCTTTGCCAGAACATCCCCAACTACATGAATCTTCATAAGGTTTGTTGTGCCAGCTTCGCCAACAGGTACTCCTGCAGTAATGACGACCAAGTCACCATGAGATACTAGTCCACTGTTTACACTTTCATCTACTGCAACAGCGAGCATTTCATCAGTTGTTTCTGCTTTTTGTCCAAGCTGCGGATATACTCCCCAAACTAGCGCAAGTCTGCGGACTACATGATCATTTGATGTTGCAGCGATAATTGGAGCCTTAGGACGGTACTTCGAAATCATCCTTGCAGTATGGCCGCTTTCAGTTGGAGTGATAATTGCATTTACATCAAGATTTAAAGCTGTGTGTGCAACCGATTGTCCAATAGCATCAGTAATATTGTGATCTGTATCTTTACTGCGTGCAGATAATAATTCCTTATGATCCAGTGCTTGCTCTGCACGAGAAGCAATGTTATGCATCGTTTGAACTGCCTCAACTGGATATTGTCCTGCAGCCGTCTCGCCTGATAACATGATTGCATCTGTACCATCAAAAATAGCGTTTGCTACGTCACTTGCTTCCGCACGAGTCGGGCGCGGGTTACGCTGCATAGAATCAAGCATCTGTGTTGCTGTAATAACTGGCTTGCCCAGTGCGTTGCACTTTTTAATAAGGTCCTTTTGTACTAACGGTACTTCTTCAGCTGGAATTTCTACCCCAAGATCTCCACGGGCAACCATCAGACCATCAGAAACTTCAAGAATTTCATTGATGTTGTCTACGCCTTCCTGGTTTTCAATCTTAGGTATGATTTGAATATGAGACCCATTGTTTTCTTCAAGAAGCTGACGGATTTCCAAAACATCCTTCGCGCGTCGGACAAATGATGCTGCAATGAAATCTACACCTTGCTCAATCCCGAAAAGAATATCCTGAGCATCCTTTTCTGTGATTCCAGGAAGCTGTACTGATACTCCAGGAACATTAACACCTTTTTTATTTTTAAGAGTACCGCTGTTCAATACCTTAGTTTTAATCTCATTATTAGCTTTATCGACGCTGATCACTTCAAGTCCGATCAAACCGTCATCAAGCAGGATTTTAGCACCAGTGTGCACATCTTCAATTAATCTTTCGTAAGTAACAGAGAACTTTTCCGCTGTACCCACAACTTCTTTCATGGAAATAATGCATTCTTGCCCCGTCTTAAGCTCGATTGCGCCGTTCTCCATATTATTCGTGCGGATTTCAGGGCCTTTAGTATCAAGAAGGATACCTACCTTCTTCCCTGTTTTCTCAGCTGCTACTCTGATATTCTTGATACGTGCTGCATGTTCTTCATGATTCCCATGTGAAAAATTCAAACGGGAAACATTCATGCCAGCTTCCATTAATTCCTCTAACTTATCTACACTTTCACTTGCGGGACCAATCGTACAAACAATTTTAGTTTTGCGCATAAACTGCAACCTCCTGGTTTACTGTTTAAATAGATAATTCTTTTGATAATTTATATAAGTTCAAGTCAACTGTATGCTGCTTTGCCAGTGCTTCAATAATATCATAATCAACGAGTTTGTTGCTCTCCATTCCTACAGCCCGTCCGCCTTTTCCTTCTAATAAAAGCTCTACTGCGCGCGCTCCGAGTCTGCTGGCCAGAACACGGTCAAATGCAGTTGGTGAACCGCCTCGCTGAATATGGCCAAGAACAGAAACCCTGGTATCAAAATCTGTTTCTTCTTTAAGTTTCTTCGCAAATTCATAACCGTTCATAACGCCCTCTGCAACAATAATGATACTGTGCTTCTTGCCGCGTTCATGACCCTTTTTAAGCCGTTCAGCGATATCCTTCATATCATGAGGATCTTCAGGAATCAGAATCGTTTCTGCTCCCCCTGCCAAACCTGCCCAAAGAGCGATATCTCCGGCATTTCGTCCCATTACCTCAACGACAAACGTTCTATCGTGAGAAGAAGCAGTATCACGGATTTTATCGATTGCATCAATAACAGTATTTAGTGCTGTATCAAAACCAATTGTAAATTCAGTTCCAGGAATATCATTATCGATTGTTCCAGGCACACCAACACATGGGAAACCTTGTTCAGTAAGAGCTTTAGCTCCCCTGTATGATCCATCTCCGCCGATGACAACCAGTCCATCAATCCCGAATTTCTTCAGCTGTTCGATGCCTTTTTGCTGCCCTTCCTTCGTTTTGAATTCTTCACTGCGGGCAGAATAAAGGAAAGTACCACCGCGATGGATGATATCACCTACCGAGCCTAATTCAAGCTTTTTAATATTACCGCTCATTAAACCTGCATATCCGCCATAAACACCATAAACTTCCACGTTATGGTAAATCGCTTTCCTTACTACTGCACGTACTGCAGCATTCATGCCGGGGGCGTCTCCGCCACTAGTCAATACTCCAATTCTTTTCATAGTCTTTCACCTCATTCGTTATCATCTATGTACAATTTTACATTAAAGCCATTCTTTTCTGATACTGTATTAATCTTATCTTATTATAAACAGAATACCCGGGAATATTTCTAAAATAACACGTAGAATATAGTATCTCAACTGAATCCTTAATATTGACATAAAGACGGAATTATCATATAACTGCAAGCGCTTTAATAGGGATAAATGGGTTATATTTATAGGATCTGTTAAACAAGTCTGTTGATTTTCGTTCCAGGCGCATCGCTTTCCGTGGGTCTGGCACTGAGCCCGCAGGACACTGAATAGCTTCCTTGATCGTGCCCACGCACGTTGAAAATGCGTTAGCATTTTCGTAAGAGTCTAAGCGCCTTCCACTACAATCAACAGGGTATTAAAAATCACAATTAAGCTTTAAAAGAGCCTATATATAAGAAAAATAAAAACGTGCTTAAATGCACGTTTTATTTTACCCCTATAAATTCATTAGGAAACGAATACTCACCAATTCGTTTATATTTTTCATAACGCTGATCAATGAGAGCTTCCTCATCCATGGATAAAAGTTCAGACATCGAATCTTTCAGTATTTTATCCATATATTTTGCTTGCTGGGTAACATCCCTGTGTGCCCCGCCTTTTACTTCAGGAATAATTTCATCAATCACACCTAAGCCTTTTAGGTCGGGTGCTGTGATTTTCATTGTTTCAGCCGCTTTTTTTGCTAATGTGGAATCCTTCCAGAGTATAGCAGCAGCGCCTTCTGGTGAAATGACGGAGTACGTTGAATTTTCAAGCATGTGAATATAGTTGCCGACTCCAAGGGCAAGTGCACCGCCACTGCCGCCTTCTCCTATAACTACACAAATGACTGGGACCTTCAGGCCAGCCATCTCAAAAAGATTGCGGGCAATCGCTTCACTCTGTCCTCGTTCTTCTGCCGCTTTTCCAGGATAAGCCCCTTTCGTATCTATGAAACAAATGATTGGGCGCTTAAACTTTTCTGCTTGTTTCATCAATCTTAATGCCTTTCGGTAGCCTTCAGGATGCGGCATACCAAAGTTGCGACGGATATTCTCCTTTGTATCCTTGCCGCGCTGATGGCCGATGACAGTCACTGGATAACCATGAAACTTCGCTATCCCCCCAACAATTGCTTCATCGTCACCAAATGAACGATCTCCGTGGCACTCGAAGAAATCAGTGAAAAGCAAATTAATGTATTCTTGTGTAGTTGGCCTGCTTGGATGACGGGCAATCTGTACCCTATCCCAAGGTTTCATATTTTCATAAATTTCGGATTCAAGCTTTTCAAGCCTTGCCTCCAATTTATCGATTTCTGATGTCAGGTCAACATCCGTATTTTGTGTGAATTCTTTCAGTTCGCTAATTTTTTTTCTTAGTTCAATTACCGGTTTCTCAAATTCTAGTTCTCCTGCCATTCGAATGTCCCTCCTGGCTGATGGATTTCAAGTATTCCAGCTATTTTTTCCTTCAGATCAATTCTAGAGATTACCGCGTCTAGCTGTCCATGCTTTAACAAAAACTCAGATGTCTGGAAATCTTCAGGAAGCTCTTCCCGGATCGTTTGTTCAATGATCCTGCGGCCTGCAAAACCAATCAGTGCTCCTGGCTCTGCCAGATTATAATCACCCAGGGAAGCAAAGCTTGCTGATACCCCTCCGGTAGTAGGGTGCGTCATAATTGAGATGATTAGGCCACCCTTATCACTGAACCTTTTAAGGGCAACACTGGTTTTTGCCATTTGCATAAGGCTCAATACGCCTTCCTGCATCCTTGCGCCTCCTGAAGCCGTAAAAATGATAAACGGAATGGAAAGTTCATCTGCCTTCTCAATCGCTCTTGTAATTTTTTCTCCGACAACCGATCCCATACTTCCCATCCTAAAAGTAGCATCCATGATCGCTACAACCACGTCGAGTCCGTTTACCCTGCCTATTCCGGTAACAACTGCCTCATTGAGGTCTGTTTTCCGACGGTCCTTTTCAAGCTTTTCCTCATATCCAGGAAAGCCTAATGGGTTGCCAGAAATCATCTCCCGATCGAGCTCATGGAAAGTTCCAGCATCAAGGAAGCTGTCAATCCGTTCAACTGAATTCATTTGATGGTGATAACCGCATTGGATGCACACCTTGCAGTTTTTATTGAGTTCTTTTGTATACATGATTTTTTTGCAGTTCGGGCATTTTGTCATGATTCCCTCAGGTACATCCTGCTTGGCTGCTTCAGAAGGAATTGTTGCGTACTTTTTCTTCTTCGTCTTAGTGAAAAGCTCTTTAAGCAAAATAAAACCCCTCCGTAATCTTGCTAGTAGTTATAGTCAATAGATAATTTTAATAATAGGCTGTGTTAAACTTGTCTGTCGATTTCCGCTCAAGACCCTCGCTCCAATAAACAGGTGCTAAAATCAACATTGTCCTCAAATACAGCTTAGTAATAAAGCACTAGTGGCCAGACCACTATTGTAAAAAAGAAAGAGCTGCACCATCCAAGTATCTTAAGCATGTCCACAAGTATATAACATCCAACAGACAAAAGTTGTTGCTTCATGTCGTCAAGTGGTCGACATTTTCCGCAGCGCGCGATACTTTTCCAGGATCAGTTCCTTTTTTCTGCTTGCCAGCGATTCTGCAAGCATACGATATTCAGCCTTTTCAGCTGGTAATACCTGTAGCTGAAGGGAATTATAATAGTCATTTAAAATATTCCAAATACGATAAAAAAGGTGGTTGTCAGCTATATCCGCAATTTTTTTGAAGAACTCCTCATCATCAAAATGATGTTCTTCAATCCAGATTTGAAGTCTCTCAAATTCCTCTTTTTGGAATTTGTCAGCTGCAAGATAAAGACAATCTACTTCTATCATATATTTAGTTTCAATAACATCATTTTTTGCTTTTTCATCCTGCAGGATAAAGGTACTTAATAATTGGACGAGTTGGTTACCGCGAAAATCTCGGATGAATGTGCCCTCTCCTCGCCTTGTTTCAATCAGGCCAAGTAGTTCAAGTGCCCTCAATGCCTCCCGAACGGAGGAACGCCCTGCGTTAAGGCGTTCCGAAAGTTCACGTTCTGAGGGGATTTTATCTCCAGCTTTCATACCGTCTTTCTCAATCATTTCCCTTAGCTGCCTGACAATTTCCACATAAACCTTTGTGTTTTTTTCAGGTTGTGCCACTAAGCGTTCACTCACCTTTTCCAATGACTGCCAGACGCCTTGTCCGGTCTTTTACCTCTTCAGGATCCACCTTTATACGGGCTACTCCCGTTTCCATCGCTGCTTTCGCCACTGCCGCAGCAACTTCAGGTGCAACACGCGGGTCGAATGGACCAGGGATGACATAATCACTTGAAAGCTCGGATTCATTTATCAGCCCGGCTATTGCGTTTACAGCAGCGACCTTCATTTTTTCGTTGATATGGGTTGCCCTGGCATCCAAAGCTCCGCGGAAGATTCCAGGGAAAGCAAGAACATTATTAACCTGGTTAGGAAAATCTGAACGGCCTGTTCCAATAACCTTTGCACCAGCTGCTTTCGCTTCTTCCGGCATAATCTCAGGCACCGGATTTGCCATTGCAAAAATAATCGGATCACTATTCATCGTTTGGATCATTTCAGATGTCAATGCTCCCGCAACTGAAACGCCAATGAAAACATCGGCGCCTTTAATTGCTTCAGCAAGTGTTCCCTCAACATTGTCCCTGTTTGTGAATTTAGCAACTTCATCCTTGATTGCGTTCATTCCATTAGGGCGTCCTTCATAGATCGCACCCTTTGTATCACACATGATGATATCCCGAACACCATAAGAGTACAGAAGCTTTATGATAGCAATTCCCGCAGCTCCTGCTCCGTTTGCTACTACTTTGATCTCATTCATTTTCTTGCCAACGATCTTCAAAGCATTAACAAGGCCGGCCACAGTAACAATCGCCGTACCATGCTGATCATCATGGAATACAGGTATATTTGTTTCCTTCTTTAAGCGCTCTTCAATGGCGAAGCAGTTTGGAGCAGCAATATCCTCCAGGTTCACGCCTCCAAAAGTCGGTTCCAGCAACTTTACTGTTTCAACGATTTTATCTATATCTGTTGTATTCAGGCAAATTGGGAATGCATCGACTCCAGCAAAGCTCTTAAAAAGTACAGCCTTTCCTTCCATTACCGGCAGAGCAGCTTCTGGGCCAATGTTACCCAGACCAAGTACGGCTGTTCCATCAGATACGACCGCAACCATATTGCCTTTCATCGTATAATCGTATACCGTTTCTGGTTTATCATATATTTCCTTGCAAGGCTCCGCCACACCAGGCGAATAAGCAAGGCTCAAATCCCTGGCATTTGCTACAGGCACTTTAGATTTAGACTCCAATTTCCCTTTGTTTACACGATGCATGTGTAAAGCTTCTTCACGTAAAGTCAACTTAGGTCCACTCCTTAATTTTTAAAAAAGTTGCCTTCTTCAGTGGTCTGACCACACATATCCTTTTCCAATATAACACATCTATTACACTTGTAAAGGTCTATTTTTTCAGGACAACATTATTAACACCCAGTGCTTTCCTTAATTCATCCATGCTGTTTTCCGTTATGCTTACACTGAATTCATTCGGCAGCAGCAGCGATTTCTCTGTCTCCTCATTATAGACGATGACAGGAACCGCACCATGATGTTTTTTCAATAAAGCATTTACGTCTTTCATCATTTCAACAGGATTTGATTCTTTGGCGATCCTTAAATATAATACAGTTTTTTCTTTTACTTTTGTCGCTTCTTTTTCAAGATCAAGCACTGATTGGACCACAAACTGGCTTTTCCCATCCCTTTGATCAAACTTTCCCTCTACCAGCGCCATTTTCCCCTGTGTCAACACGTGGCCATATTGTTTGTATACAGCGGGGAACACGACAGCTTCTGTTTCTCCGCTGGCATCGCTAAGTGTCAGGAATGCCATTGCCTCACCCTTTTTTGTACGGATTTTCTTTTGTTCAGTGATGTAAACACCGAGCCGGGTTCTTCCGTTCATTGGTTGAGAAGCAATTGATTTTACACCTGCAGCCATGAATTCTTTTTCATGAATTGAAACAGGGTGTTTCGATAAATAAACACCAAGCACCTCTTTTTCCAGGCTAAGCTTGTCTTCTACCCGCATGGGATCCACTTCTGTATATTTTGGCTTCAGCGAGAATTCAGCTTCCGCAAACATATCGATCTGTCCGGTATCATCAGGCGCAACAAGCTGGGCGTGTTCAATCGCAACATCGATCGTGGCGAGAAGCACTGCGCGGTCATGGCCGAATTCATCAAAAGCACCCGAATAAATCAATGCTTCAAGTACTTTTCTTGAAGCGGCCTTTTGAGGCACTCTTATGCAAAAATCGAATATATCCTTAAACGGCTTATTTCTTCTTACTTGGAAAATTTCTTTAAGTGAGGCCATGCCGGCACCTTTGATACCTGCCAGGCTGTATCTGACTGCTTCTCCCTCCGGCTGGAAGCTGAACGCACTTTTGTTGATTGAAGGAGGAAGAAGTTTGATTCCCATTTGCTGCAGTTCTCTCGCATATTGAGCAATTTTTGTATCATTCCCGATTGCAGATGATAACAGTGAGGCCATGAAATACAACGGATAATTAGCTTTCAAATATGCCAGCTGATAGGCAATCATACTATATGCGACAGCATGGCTGCGGTTAAATCCGTAGTTTGCAAACCTGACGATGAGATCATAAATAGTATTCGCCGTCTTGCTGTCATATCCTTTTCGCAAAGCCCCATTCACAAAATGCTCCCGCTCCTGGTCCAGCACTTCCTTCTTTTTCTTTGAAACAGCGCGCCGCAGCAAATCGGATTGACCGAGAGAAAAGCCCGCCATTTTGGAGGCAATCTGCATGATTTGTTCTTGATAGACAATAACGCCATATGTATTCCCAAGGATATTTTCAAGATCCTTATGGTAATAATCGATTGGCTGTCTTCCATGTTTCCTGTCAATGAATAGCGGGATATTTTCCATCGGACCCGGTCTATAAAGCGCGTTGACTGCGACGATATCTTCAAAATGGCTTGGCTCGAGCTTCGTCAGAACCTTTCTCATCCCTTCTGATTCAAGCTGGAAAATACCAGTTGTCTCGCCCCTGCTCAGCAGCTGGTATGTCTTTTCATCATCAAAGGGGATATCATGGATATCGAGCTTGCGGCGGGTTTTTTGATAAATGGATTGAAGAATTGAATCAATCAAAGATAAATTACGCAATCCCAGAAAGTCCATCTTGAGCAATCCAATTTCTTCAAGGTGATCCATCGAATATTGAGTCAGGAAAACTTTTGCCTGCCCTGATTGTATGGGTACAACGTTGGTAAGCGGATGTTCGCTGATCACGACCCCCGCAGCATGCGTTGAGGTATGTCTTGGCAGCCCTTCAAGCTTGATGGCTGTATCAAGGATTCTCTTATTCTTTTGAGATTCTTCACTGAAACTTCTTAAGCCTTCTGATTCCTTTAGGGCCTCTCGAAGAGTAATCCCGATTTTCGATGGTACAAGTCTGGAAAGGCGGTCAAGCTCTTTCGGGTTCAATCCAAATGCACGCCCGACATCCCTGACTGCGGCTTTTGCAGCAAGGGTTCCAAAAGTGACAATCTGTGCTACATGCAGCTCTCCATATTTTGAAGCCACATATTCAATCACCTCATCCCTTCTGTTGTCGGGGAAGTCGATGTCGATATCCGGCATTGTTATACGTTCCGGATTCAGGAACCTTTCAAAAAGGAGTTCGTGTTCAATAGGATCCACGTCGGTTATGAATAATACATAAGATACAATCGAACCCGCTGCCGATCCACGTCCAGGTCCTACGAGGATTCCCTGTTCCCTGGCATATTTAATGAAATCCCAGACAATCAGGAAATAATCGCTGAACTTCATTTTCTTTATCACCGAGAGCTCATATTTGAGCCTCGCTATATGTTCTGCAGAGGGACTTTCATAGCGTTCCTTCAATCCCTCGAAGCATTGGTATTCAAGCAGTTCATCTGCATTCTGCCCTGGCTGGACAGGATATTTCGGCAGATGCCTTGATTCCATATCAAGCATGACGTTGCAGTTCTCTGCGATTTTAAGTGTGTTTTCTAATGCCTCTGGATACTCCGAGAGCAGTTCTGCCATCTCATCAGCTGTTTTAAGATAGAACTCGCTGCTGCCCAGTTTTACACGTCCGTCATCCTGCAGCTTATCACCATTCCTGATTGCTAAAAGGCATTCCTGTGCGAAGGAATCCTCTCTTTCCAGATAATGCACCTGGTTAGCGGCTGCAAGAGGGGTATCCGTCTGATTACTAAGCCTTGCAAGCTGGGCTGCTAATTCATGCTGACCAGGCAAGCCCTGGTTTTGAATCGATAGATAAAAACCATCCTTGCCAAATAATTTCGTATATAACTCCACTGTCTGGAGGGCATTTTCTTGTTGACCGTTTGATAAATAATATTCTATTTCCCCCTGGTTTCCCGGTGTCATGGCATATAGCCCTGACGCATAGTGCTTCAGCCATTTTACCGGTATCCCCTCTGGAGACTTCGTTTGCACAGCACTTGAAATTTTCATCAGATTTTGGAAACCCTGATTATTTTTTGCGAGAAGGACAAGAGGGAATGATTCCTGTTCCTCGATTTCGCTGACAACATCGACGGTCAGGCCAAGAATAGGTTTAATGGATTTTCTAAGACATTCTTTATAAAACGCCACAGTACCATACATTACATTCCGGTCGGTTAACGCGAGTGCGGAAAATCCTTTTGCCCTGGCATCGTAGACGAGCTGTTCAACTGTAGCCGTGCTCGTCAGCAGGCTGTATGCACTATAGACATGAAGGTGAATAAATGTCATTTCTCTCACACCCTTAAAGGTTCATCTTCTATTATTATAGGCTTTTATTTAAAAAAAAGAAAATATGTTCTCATTTTGTTCAAGGAACTTTAAAACATATTAAATCGTGTTTGTCCATATGATGAAATACGAAGAAAAATCGATTTTTTATTAAAGGATGTTTGCTATGAATCAGCCATTTATTCCACATTTGTTTGAAGCTTACTTCATTGCGCTTGGTGTTCTGCTGGGCGGCTCGCTGATTGGGGGGCTTGCTTCATTTTTAACAGGGCAGCCTCTGATGACTGAAATAGCCCGTTTCTCTAGCTCCATAAGAATATGGGCAATTATTGCAGCCATCGGCGGTACGTTTGATACAGTGTACAGCTTTGAAAAAGGATTGCTGAACGGGGAAACAAAGGATATCTTCAAGCAGTTTTTATTGATCCTGACAGCAATGGGCGGGGCCCAGACTGGTGCGCTACTTATCAATTGGCTTACACAGGAGCATGTGTAAAATGAGGATCCCTCCATATTACCGCAAGCCAGCATGGCAAAGATTTTTTTCAGGGATGGCGGTCGGCGGCGCCATCAGCTGGTGTTTATTCTTATACATTAATGGTGTTTCAATGGAAAAAAACGCTAAGAAAATACATGAGCAAGAGGATCTGATCAGGGAACTCCAGCGTGACATTAAAATTTGGCAGGATGATTATGCACAGCTGAATAAGAAAAATGAGGAAAAGCTGACGGTTCAGGAGGTAAAAGTCAAAATTGTTAATGATAAAAAATACAAGCAGTATCTTGATGCGCTTTCCATTTATGAAATTGAAGAACAGACAAAGAGCGAACTTAATGTGCTGCTCGCTAAAGATTTAGATTCTGTCTTTAAAAGCAGAGAGCTGATTACCAAGCTGATTGAGAACAAATCAATCCCAGTTAATGACAAAAGATATAAATTGAAGATTAGATCCATGGTTATCTATACATCCGTGACCATCCAAGTAGAGATAATGTTGGATTAATAGAACCCCACTCAGCATTTAGCCAAGTGGGGCTTATTTATTATTCCTTGCAAACTTCAATTAAATCATTAAGAACATTTTGGACATCATCCCATGAATAAATGGACGCACCGGCTGCAAGCGGGTGACCTCCTCCATTATACTTTCTCGCGATCCCGTTGATCACAGGGCCTTTCGAACGTAGACGCACTCTGATCTGATCCTCTTCTTCAATGAAAAACACCCAAGCCTTTATGCCAGCGACATTTCCTAATTCACTGACAAGTAATGAGGCTTCAGATGGTTTTACTGAATATTGTTCAAGTAATTCCTGTTTCATTACAACTCTAGCGGCACCATTTTCGAGGAGCTCAAAGTTTTGCAGAATGTAACCATTCAATTTCACCACATTCGGAGCAAGCTCATACATCCGGTCATACAACTCTGTCCTTGAAAAGTTATAATGAATCAATTCACCAGCGTATGCGAATGTTTTATTTGTAGTGCTTGGATATAAGAAACGCCCCGTATCCCCCACAATACCTGCATACAGTAATCGAGCTGCCTCATCTGACATCTTGAGTCCTTGTTCCTTGAATGAAAGATAGAACTCATAAATCATTTCACTCGTAGAGCTGGCAGTCGTGTCGACCCATTGTAAATCACCATATGGGTCTTCATTCGGATGATGGTCAATCTTGATCAGCTGTTCGCCCAAGCGATAGCGATCATCACAAATGCGCTCAGCATTTGCTGTATCACAAACAATCACAAGCGCACCCTTAAAGGTATCGTCAGGGATTGAATCAAGTCTTCTTAAATAGTTCAGGGACGACTCCTCTTTGCCAACTGTGTAAATGTTTTTACCAGGAAATGAAGCTTTTAAAACCTCAGCCAATCCCCCCTGGGAACCATATGCATCTGGATCCGGCCTCACATGGCGGTGGATAATGATCGTTTCATAATTTTCAATCGCTTCTAGAATTTGCGCTTTCATCTACATGCTCCTTCACCTTATTTCTATCCTAATTATGAACATATTTATTGGAAAAGAAAAGAGAGTTTTCCCTTTCGTTTTTTTCAAAAGCGCAAAGTACAAAACCTCTCTATAGCAATCCAGTAAATTTAGCGGTAAAATAAGAATGATAATAGTAATGGAGGAAATGCAATGCCTATATTCGTACTACTGATCGTACTTTCATTCGTATTCTATATCTTCTATAAAATGAAATATGTCCGCAGCAAGCGTCCTGCTGAAAGGAAATGGCTGTCCGCTAAATCCAGCATCGCATTAGGACTATTCGTTGGATTATTTGGCTTGAATCAGGTATTCCTTTTTCAAACAGCGATTACTTACATTGTTGCAGCCATCTTCATTATCATCGGCTCAATGAGCATCTGGTCTGGTGTAAAAGCATATAAATTCTATCTGCCGCTTGCAGCTAAGGAAGCAAAAGAGTAATTTAAAAGAAGCCGATCCATTACGGATCGGCTTTTCTCATTTATAGGATCAGTGATTTTAGTTAATGCCTGTCAATCAGCTGGCACATCATCATGGCCTTCCCTACTAAAACTCCATCGTTGAATGCTTCAATGTCGACCTTTCCGAACTTCCGGCCAACTTCCAGCACCTTTGGATAAATCTCTATTACACTGTCAATCTGGACTGGCTTAATGAAGTAGATTGTCATATTCTCTACAACTAAATCGCCTTTTTTATAGCCCCGTAGCACCCGGTTTGCTGCCTCAGTAACAATCGTTGTAAAAACACCATATGAGATTGTTCCAAGATGGTTTGTCATCTGAGGTGTGACTTGGCAGCGGAAAATATCTTCATCCTTTGTTTTTCCTTTTGTGAGGGCCATCTGGCTGGTGACTGTGTCATCAAGCGTTTCCCCTACTTGAGGCTGGCGCTGAATCATTTGCAGTGCTTTTAAGACATCCTGCCTGCTGACAATCCCTTCAAGCCTGTTTGAATCGTCCACAACCGGGAGAACTTCAATGCCTTCCCAAACCATCATGTGGGCAGAAGACGCGACACTTGTCGACCCGCTGACAGCCATCGGGTTTTTCGTCATAATTTTTTCAATCACTGTGTCTTGCTCATGGCCCATGACGTCCTTAGAAGTAATCATTCCGATGACCCTCATATTGTGGTCGACAACCGGAAAACGGCTGTGGAAGGTTTTGTCTTTATGGCGATACCAATCAGAAACACGATCATTGCTTCTCAGGAAAATCGTATCTGAGAGCGGTGTCAGAATATCCTCGACAAGAATAATTTCCTTTTTTATCAGTTGATCATAGATTGCCCGGTTAATCATTGTCGCGACCGTAAAAGTATCATAGCTGCTTGAGATGATGGGAAGCTGAAGCTCATCTGCAAGCCTTTTGATATGTTCCTCTGCATCAAAGCCCCCTGTTACCAGAACTGCTGCCCCTGCCCTTAGCGCCTGCTCATGAGCTTTATCGCGGTTCCCGACAATCAGAAGGTTACCAGCCTCGGTATAACGCATCATTGCTTCAAGCTTCATTGCACCAATAACAAATTTATTAAGTGTTTTATGAAGCCCAGCTCGTCCGCCGAGAACTTGTCCATCAACAATATTGACTACTTCTGCAAAAGTAAGTCTCTCTATGTTTTCTTTCTTTTTCCTTTCGATCCTGATCGTGCCTACGCGTTCAATCGTACTGACATAACCTTTATTTTCCGCTTCTTTTATGGCCCTGTAGGCAGTTCCTTCACTTACGTTTAGCGCCTTGGCGATTTGGCGTACTGAGATCTTTTCTCCTATTGGCAATTCATCTATATATTGAAGTATTTGTTCATGCTTTGTTGCCAAGACTTTCACCCTTTATAATAATTTTCCGTTCAATGTAGTTCTATCCATATTATATTATAAAGTGTAAAGAGCGCTGATTCAATCGTACCCTTCCCTTTCAGTAACCTTTTGGTAAATGCAACTGCTTATTCGGACACTGAAACTTCTTTTTTTGTTCCCTTTGTGCTATGTAAGTGCATGGTTTGGCACTCAATTTGTATTTTTTGCTCATATAAAAAAACTGGCTGAATTCAGCCAGTCAGACTGTAGACAAACTCTGAAAAACAAGTTTGTCTACAGCTTTTTTATTTAGTTGATCTAATAAACTAGTCTGTTGATTTCCGTTCCAGGCGCTGAGGCTCCTCGTCGCTTTGCTCCTGCGGGGTCTCACCTGTCCTGCTAAGCCCACAGGACACTGAATAGCTTCCTCGAACGTGCCCACACACGATGATGGAAATGCGTTAGCATTTTCGGAGGAGTCTGCGCGCCTTCCATTCCAATCAACAGGTTTTTAATAACTAGTTGATACTAAATTTTTGTCGACAAACTGACTAGCTGAGTTATTCAGCCAGTATATACTCTCGATTTTCTTTTTGGCTTACTATCAAGTCTATTCCTGCCAGTCGGCAGCTTCTTTTTCGGTGTATACAAAAATGCAGCAAGGTTGCCTGCGAATACAAGCAAGGCCAGAAATAGCCATGATCCGGCGAATAGCGCATCGCTACCGCCTAATGTAAGGTTCAGCCGAGGCATGGCAATATAAATCATTACTCCGCACAAGAGCAAGTATAGCAGGTATTTGTTCTTTTTCATTATTCCCCTCCTAATAGGTTGTCTTATTTTATATCTATGCAAGATAAGAATAAAAAAGCATTTAAAAAGAAAATGCTGCACAAAATTGTGCAGCACAATGGTTTATAATTCTATTACTTCCCCAGCTTCAAGAACCCTGCCTTTATTTTTCTTAAGTGAATCGACAAATGCATGTGGATCCTGTTTGATTGGCGGGAATGTATTGAAATGGATTGGGACAACGACTTTTGCATTGAGGAACTCGGCAGCCAAAGCCGCATCTTCAGGTCCCATTGTAAAATTATCGCCAATCGGCAAGAAGGCCAGGTCGATCGGATGTCTTTCACCAATCAGTTTCATATCTGAGAACACCCCAGTGTCTCCAGCATGAAAAACAGTTTTCCCTTCAGCCATGAACAGGATGCCAGCAGGCATGCCTCCATAAATAATCTCATTATTCTCGGTGATCATTCCAGTGCCATGGAATGCTGGAGTCATCTTCACTTTCCCAAAATCGAATTGATAAGCTCCACCGATTGACATACCATGTGTTTTTAACCCTTTCCAGCCTAGATATGTAGCGACTTCAAAGTTGGCGATCACCAAAGAATCGTTTTTCTTTGCCAGATCCACTGTATCTCCAAGATGATCTCCGTGCGCGTGCGTAAGGATAATGACATCAGGCTTAACATCTTCAACTTTTAAATCCGTCAGATCATTGCCTGTAATGAACGGATCAATCAAGATCGTTTTCCCATTCGTTTCAATTTTCACAACAGAATGGCCGTGATAAGATACTTTCATATTATCGCTCCTTTCAATTCTCAATAACTAACTTCCACATCATTCACCTATCTCCTGCTTACTTTTCTTTTATACCCAGAGCAGTGAATGATTAAAATCTAATTCAGGCTCTTTTGGAAATATGACATATTTTATTTAAGTAACGTGCTGCCATTAATAAAAACAGTCTTATATAAAAAGAACGTTTTACTTTTCATCATCAAATTGCTACTCTCATTATGAGCTATACATATAAGAGGAGGAATTTTAATGTCTGAAAGATTGACTGCATTATCTGGCTGGATGAAGGAAAGCAGCATCGATGTCACTTTCATTTCGTCTCCAGACAATGTTTTTTACTTAAGCGGATTTTTAAGCGATCCTCATGAACGCCTGCTGGCTATTGCCGTGTTTCAGGACGCAGAACCATTCATGATTTGTCCAGCAATGGATAAGGAAAATGCGAAAAATGCAGGCTGGAATCTCGAAATTATCGGCTATAGCGATACTGATGATTCTATGGAGCTTGCATACAATGCCATTAAAAAAAGAGTTCCTTCCATTAAGCGTACAGCAATCGAAAAAGAACAATTGAATGTTGAACGTTATGAAAAAATGAATTCCCTATTTTCCGGCTCGGCTTTTGTATCCGCTGAAGAAAAATTAAGGCTGATGCGTATGGTCAAAACGGAAGATGAATTGCAAAAACTTCGTAAAGCATGTGAACTTGCTGATTTTGCGATTGAAACAGGAGTAAGCGAAATCAGTGAAGGAAAAACCGAGCTTGATGTGCTTGCTGCAATTGAATATGAACTGAAGAAAAAAGGCGTTACACAGATGTCTTTTTCTACAATGGTATTAACAGGTAAAAATGCCGCAGCCCCGCATGGAACACCTGGGCTAACTAAAATGAGCAAAGGTGATTTAGTTTTATTCGATCTGGGTGTAGTCATGGATGGTTACTGCTCTGATATCACCAGGACAGTTGCATTTGGTGAAATCACTAAGCAGCAGGAGGAAATTTACAACACCGTACTTAAGGCACAGCTAAAAGCATTAGAAACAGCTCGTGTTGGCGTTACATGTTCAGATGTAGACCTTGCTGCCAGAAATGTCATCGAAGCAGCCGGCTATGGCGAATATTTCCCGCACCGTCTCGGCCACGGACTTGGCGTCAGCGTACATGAGTATCCATCATTAACGAGCACAAACTCTTTGTTATTAGAAAAAGGTATGGTCTTCACTGCTGAGCCGGGGATTTATGTACCTGGTGTTGCTGGGGTTAGGATTGAGGATGATGTCGTCATCACTGAGGATGGAATTGAAATCCTTACAAAATATCCAAAGGAACTTGTATTTGTTTCTTAATGAGAAAAGCGCAAGCACCTT
>NZ_JBALQL010000014.1:217443-259810 GCF_036964885.1 Bacillus sp. JJ1122
AGCGACTCGAGGGGCTAGGTGCTGGAGCTGGACATTTCTCGGAGTGAATTTTATACTTTCTTATCTTTTAAAGAAAACCGTCTGGCCATTGCCAGACGGTTTTTATTTAAAATGTAACTTACATTATCGATTGTCTACCTTCTCAGGATACATATCGTGATTCATCAGACGATAATCTGCCATTTCTTCATATTTTGTTCCCGGCTTACCATAGTTTGTGTAAGGATCGATTGAGATTCCGCCTCTAGGCGTGAACTTTCCCCACACTTCGATATATTTTGGATCCATTAGCTTAATCAGGTCATTCATAATGATGTTCATGCAATCCTCGTGAAAATCACCATGGTTCCTGAAGCTGAATAAATACAGCTTTAATGATTTGCTTTCTACCATTAGTTTATCTGGAATATAACTAATATAGATTGATGCAAAATCAGGCTGGCCTGTAATCGGGCACAGGCTTGTGAACTCAGGTGTGTTGAATTTTACAAAGTAATCACGATACGGGTGTTTATTTTCAAAGGATTCAAGGATTTCTGGACTGTACTCAAACAAATACTTTGTCCCCTGATTGCCAAGCAGTGTCAAATCTTTCATTTCTTCTTCTTTTCTTCCAGCCATTATTTTAGCCTCCTAATTTGGCCGCAAACGCGATATGAGTTCAAATACCCTTCTAGATGCCTTTTTATAAATAAAAAAACCATATCCTCTGGATATGGTTGAAATTATAATTCAAAGCCATAGTTTTTTATAGAGGGTGTCCGCTATGAACCTCTCCCGCGATTATGGGAATGATTATTCATTATTATAAAGCAACTATAATGAAACACTCTCTGAAAGTCAAAGGAAAAAATTGTCCTTGAGAGCTGTTTTGAGAAGACTCCTGTATTTTAATTTAATTGAAAAATCCTTTATTTTTGACTATGTTACACATGGCTGTTGATTTTCGCTCACGGTCTAAAAACCACCGTTGCCCTTTAAGACAAATTTAAAGTAACAAATTCCTGACAGTAGCAATTGCCTCCAAGTTCCTTTCTATAAATGTGACATTTTCTTGAATTACTACATATTATTTTTACATATGTTCAATTCGTTATTTACATTTGTTCATGCACCTGATATATTATTCATGTAAGTAAGGCATAATAAATTTCGAGTTGAAATTTTATTCTTTATGAAAGCGTTTAATCATAATCTTAAATACGGAAAGGGTTTGAATTAGTATGACAAACGAATTAGCGAGAATGATCGACCACACATTACTTAAAGCAAATGCAACTGAAGCAGAGATTGTTAAATTGGCTGAAGAAGCAAAAGAATATAAGTTCGCTTCAGTATGCGTTAATCCAACTTGGGTAAAAACCGCTGCAGAAATTCTTAAAGACGCTGAAGGTGTAGAGGTATGTACGGTAATCGGCTTCCCTCTTGGAGCTTCCACTTCAGCTGTAAAAGCTTTCGAAACAACAAATGCAATCGAAAATGGCGCAACAGAAGTTGATATGGTTATTAACATTGGCGCACTTAAAGACAAGCAGTATGATGTAGTCGAAAATGACATCAAGTCAGTCGTTGAAGCAGCTAAAGGTAAAGCTTTGACAAAAGTGATCATTGAGACTTGCCTTCTTACAGACGAAGAAAAAGAAATGGCTTGCAAGCTTTCTGTCAGCGCAGGAGCAGACTTCGTCAAGACTTCTACAGGCTTCTCAACAGGCGGTGCAACAGTTGAAGATATCGCATTAATGAGAAAGACAGTTGGCCCAGATATCGGTGTTAAAGCTTCTGGTGGCGTAAGAAGCCTTGAAGATGCACAGAACATGATTGAAGCTGGCGCGACTAGAATCGGAGCAAGCTCTGGTGTAGCAATCATGAATGGCTTGTCTTCTAACTCTTCATACTAATACTCAAGGCATTTAACATTAATTAAAATATTCATGGGAATGGGGAATGGACGATGGATAAAAACATGCTTGTTGAAAAAGCGATTGAAGCTAGAAGCAAAGCATACGTTCCATATTCTAAGTTTCAGGTTGGAGCTGCAATCATAACGACCAACGATCAGGTTTATCTTGGCTGCAATATCGAAAATGCCTCTTATGGTCTGACAAACTGTGCAGAGAGAACAGCTATTTTCAAAGCTGTATCAGAAGGCGATACTGAAATCAAGGCGATTGCTGTTGTTGGAGATACTGAAGGTCCTATTTCTCCTTGCGGTGCCTGCCGCCAGGTAATTGCTGAATTTGCTACAGAAGACACAAAGATTTACCTTGCTAACCTTAATGGCGATGTGCAGGAAACAACGATCAGCGAAATCCTGCCTGGTTATTTTACATCTAAGGACATGGAAAAAATCGATTAAGTAAATAATATAAATAAGGGCAATTCCTTGCAGCCTTTCTGGTATAGGAATTGCTCTTTCTTATTCAAGCTATCCCAAGCTAATCATCACAACTTGCTTGATAAAGGAGGAAAGAGCCGCCAATTACCATAATTAATTGCGGCATTCATCATGGGAGACGCAGGTTTATTGCTATCAGGTGCAGCACTATTCCTAAACAGCTTAATGCTTCTTGGAAGGGCAAATGCAAAAAGTGTAGCAGTATTTAACTTATTCATCGGGGCTATGCAAGTCATTGTACCTTTCTATTTGATCGTGGTATCTGATCAAAGCAACTGGACAATCTACAGCCTAGCCAGCATATTTCTTTTTGGCTTCACTTACCTGTATGTTGGATTAACACTATTAAAAGATCTTGATGGAAGCGGACTCGGCTGGTATTCCCTTTGGGTAGCAGTCATCGCACTCATATATGCACTAGTAGCCTATGTCCACTTCAATGATATTGTCAGTACCCTTACGTGGCTGATGTGGGCATATCTTTGGTTCCTGTTCTTTTTATCCATGGGCCTTAACAAAAAGATCGATGCCTATATCGGCAAGGTTGCCTTCGTGCAATCATGGCTTACTTTAACTTTTCCGGCATTGCTTTCGATGACTGGATTATGGAAAAGCGAACAGGTATCCGAAGCATGGGTTTACCTATCGATTGCAGCAATCATATATTTTGGATTCATTACGTTTAAGTTCAAGGTTACTGCAGCCAGAAGAGAAAAGTTCGCATAAATAAGCTTACGATCCACTGCTTGATTTTGAATAATTACCTAAAAAGCAAAAACCGTCCTGCCTTTTACATGGCATGACGGTTTTTTATATCTTCAAAATTATTTTGAAAGTACATCTGTTAATACAGGCACGACTTGCTTTTTGCGTGAAACAACGCCTTTTAAAGTCGCAGTGTTATTGTTCAATGTAACGTTGAAAGCTTCTTCAACAGCTGCTGCTTCTTTTCCAAGCGCAAGTGCTGCAGAATCATTTGTAAGAATATCAGTAATAACCAATACGAACAAGTCGAGGTTTCTCTCTGAAATTTTCTTGTTAAGTGCATCTTCAAGCTCAGCCTGGCGTGCAAGCACTTCGTTAACATCTACTGTATTTACCTGTGCGATTTCAACTTTAGCGCTTCCCATTTGGAACTCTTTCGCGTCAAGAGTTATGAGTTCATCGATTGTTTTGCTGCTTAGATCCGCACCAGCCTTAAGCATATCAAGACCATATTGATCAGCGTCTACCCCTGCTATCTCGGCTAATTCACGGGCAGCTGCCACGTCTTGTTCCGTGCATGTTGGGGACTTAAACAATAATGAATCGGAAACAATCGCAGAAAGCATAAGTCCAGCAATGTTCTTATCGATTTCCACGTTATTTTCTTTGTACATTTTATTTAAAATAGTTGCTGTGCAGCCAACTGGCTCAACACGGAAATAAAGCGGGTCGCTTGTTTCAAAGTTAGCAACACGGTGATGGTCGATAACTTCAACAATCTTTACTTTTTCAATACCGTCTGCACTTTGCTGGCGTTCGTTATGGTCAACGAGGATCACGCTGTTTACTTCTTCTGAAACTTGTCCTACTAGACGAGGTGCTTCAGCCTTGAAATAATCCAATGCGTATTGAGTTTCCCCATTCACCTGGCCTAAACGGACTGCTTCTGCATCAACACCAAGCTTCTGCTTTAAGTTAGCATAGGCGATTGCCGAGCAGATTGTATCGGTATCAGGATTTTTATGTCCAAAAACAAGTATTTTTTCCATCATGACACTCCTTAGTTACAATTTATCACGGACATTCCTGCTCATTCCTTGCTTGAGCAAGAATCCGTATATCCCATAAATAATATACGCTAAAATGAATTTATTTTAAACAGCTTTATATGAAAATCATAATGCATTCTAATTAGGCATTGTTAAACTAGGCTGTTGATTTTCGTTCCAGGCGCTTCGCTTTCCGCGGGACTGGCGCTGACCCTCTTCGTCGCTTCGCTCCTTCCACTACAATCAACAGGGTTTAAAATCAACATTTAGCAATAACAGAGCCTTTAATTAAAGATGAGCATCGTTCTTTTACATCGTCATCAGGTCAAAACAAAAGACCCGGATTGTACATCCGGATCCTGAAAATTAAATTTGCTCTAGCAATGTTCTTGTTTCAGAGTATACAAGATCATGTGCTTCAGCAACTGCTTTATAAGTAACATAGCCATTAAGCGTGTTGATTCCCTTCAACAATGCTTCATTGTCAAGGCAAGCTTGCTTGTAGCCTTTGTTCGCGATTTGAACGGCATATGGAACTGTTACGTTCGTAAGCGCGATTGTAGATGTTCTTGGTACAGCACCGGGCATGTTAGCAACTGCATAGTGGACAACTCCATGCTTTTCATAAGTTGGATTGTCGTGGGTAGTGATTCTGTCAGTCGTTTCAAAAATTCCGCCCTGGTCGATTGCGATATCAACTACCACTGAACCTGGATTCATGGACTGGATCATTTCTTCTGTTACAAGTCTTGGAGCTTTAGCACCAGGAATTAATACCGCGCCAATCACAACATCAGAAGTTTTCACAGCTTCAGCGATATTGTAAGGGTTGGAGATCAGAGTCGTAATATCTGAGCCAAAAATGTCATCAAGCTGGCGCAGTCGTTCCGGATTCAAGTCGATCATTGTTACTTCTGCTCCAAGGCCAACAGCCATTTTAGCAGCATTCGTACCGGCTACTCCGCCTCCGATAATTGTTACCTTTCCTCTTTGGACGCCTGGAACTCCTCCAAGAAGGATTCCTTTTCCTCCGTGTACCTTCTCAAGGAACTGGGCACCAATTTGAGTAGCCATGCGGCCAGCTACTTCACTCATTGGAGTCAGCAATGGAAGAGAATTGTTTGGCAGCTGTACTGTTTCATATGCAATGCCTACAACCTTGTTCTCGATCAGAGCTTTTGTTAGCTCTGGTTCCGGAGCAAGGTGCAAATATGTAAATAGAATTAACCCTTCACGGAAATAACCGTATTCTTCTGGCAGAGGTTCTTTTACCTTCATGACCATATCCTGTGACCATGCTTCTTCTGCACTGGCAACTATTAACGCTCCAGCAGCCTTATAATCATCGTCAGTAAAGCTTGATCCCAGGCCAGCACCTGCTTCGATAAATACTTCATGACCAAAGTTAACAAGGTTCAGTATTCCGGCAGGCGTCATAGCCACACGATTTTCATTATTTTTTATCTCTTTAGGTACACCGATACGCATTATTGCATACCTCCTATAAATAATAATTGCCTTCCATTTCAGGCCCGCCTCTACTATATCAAATTTCATCCTATTAGGCTCAGTTTTTAAAATGCTTCAAATCATGCATCGATTAATAAAAGTCTAAGGGATAAGAATCATTTCTAGAAAGGACGAGGATGAAAACACTTTCATTTTAGTAGAAAAAAAACCATTTGGCAAAACAATTCGTATGAAAATACCTAAAATATACTATTCTGTATATTTTTAATATTTAGGTTTCTCCTTTTTATATGGTGAACTTGGCTTCAGGTACTAGCTTTCTGCCTGCAGCTCGGAACATATAAAAAACAAGCTGCTTATTAAAACAACAGCTTGTTTCTCATTTTATTGCTGTTCCTGGCCGGTTTCCACAACAGAAGTCATTTGCTCCTGCCCAATCACTCCACTGTTATAGGAGTCCATAATTTGCTGACTAACCTGGGTGACACCCTGATCATCATAGTCGAATGCCGGCTGGCCTTCACGCTCTTGTTTTTTCATGCAATTTCCCTCCTGCATTATTATGTTTACTAATATAGTTTTCGTTGGATTGTCACAGCTATACTACAGAATCTGTTGTATAATATAGGAAAAGGAGGCGAGAACTATGGCGCTATCTTACAAGAACATTTTAGTTGCCGTTGATGGTTCTAAGGAAGCAGCATGGGCTTTTAAAAAAGCCATTGAGATTGCAAAAAGGAATGATGCAAATCTAGTCATGACCCACATCATTGATCTACGTACATTTGCAACTGTGGAGGCCTATGACCGTACTATTTCAGAACGGGCAAACCAATTTGCCACAGAACTGATGGAAAGCTACAAGCAGCAGGCAAATGAAGCTGGAGTCACAAATGTAAGTTACGAAATCGATTATGGTTCTCCAAAGGTCAAGATTGCAAAAGATGTTGCTAAAAAATACAACGCCGACCTGATTATTTGTGGAGCGACAGGAATGAACGCGATGGAGCGCTTCTTCATCGGTAGTGTATCTGAACATATCACCCGCTACGCATCATGTGACGTCCTTGTCGTCCGTACTGACAAAGTAAACTAAGATTTTTTTAAAATATCAAAAGCACGCAAACTTTAAAGATTGCGTGCTTTTTTCTATTCATATAAGTTCTTTCGCCTTACCGATTTGGGATTTTACCTGAGAAAATCCTGTTCCGCCGGCACTAGTTCTGCGCTCAACTGCGTTATACGGATTCAAAGCTTCATATATATCATCCTCAAACAAAGGATTCATTTCCTTATAAGCTTCTAACGGCAGATCTGCAAGATAACATTGTTTTTGTATGCACTCAAGGACAAGCTTACCAACAATCTCATGAGCTTCACGGAAAGGGATACCTTTCGTGGCAAGATAGTCCGCAAGTTCGGTTGCATTTGAAAAATCATTCTTGACGGAGCTTTCCATTGTCTCTTTTTTTACTTTCATCGTCTTAGTCATTCCAGAGAATATTTTAAGGGAACCCTTGATGGTTTTTACCGTATCAAACATGCCTTCCTTATCCTCTTGCATGTCTTTGTTGTATGCTAGCGGCAGACCTTTTAAAACCGTCAGCAGACCGATAAGGCTGCCGTAGACACGTCCTGTTTTCCCGCGGATCAATTCAGCCATATCTGGATTTTTCTTCTGCGGCATGATGCTTGAGCCTGTTGTAAAAGCATCTGAAAGTTCTATGAACTGAAACTCCTGGCTCGACCAAAGAATGATTTCTTCACAAAGACGTGAGAGGTGCATCATCAAAATTGAGCTTCCTGACAGGAACTCAAGGATAAAATCACGGTCGCTGACAGCATCCAGGCTGTTCTCATATATTCCCTCAAATCCAAGCTTCTTTGCAGTGAAGTAGCGATCAATCGGGAATGTCGTTCCTGCCAATGCTCCTGCGCCAAGAGGAGATAAATTTATTCTTTTCAGACTGTCAGAATAACGCTGTTTATCCCTGTCCAGCATCCAGAAATAAGCCATAAGATGATGGGCAAATGAGATTGGCTGCGCTCTTTGCAAATGTGTATAGCCAGGCATGACCGTTTCAATATTCTGTTCCGCCTGGTCTATGATTGTTTTTTGAAACTCATTGATGAGTTCGATGATTTCTTCTACCTGAGCTCTTAGATATAAATGCATATCCGTCGCGACCTGGTCATTCCTGCTCCTGGCCGTGTGCAGCTTGCCACCGGTTGGACCAATTAATTCTGTTAAATGGTGCTCAAGATTTAAATGGATGTCCTCTAGTTTCGCAGAATATTCAAGGTCATTATTTTTTGCTTTTTCCTTAAGCTTTTTCAAACCTTGAATAATTTCGTCAGCTTCCCTATCTGAAATGATATCAGATTGGGCCAGCATCATGGCATGGGCAATGCTTCCTTCGATGTCCTGCTCTGCTAATTCCTGGTCGAAGCCGATCGAGGCACCGAATTCGTCAACCCAATCCTCTGCCGATCCGGTGAATCTGCCGCCCCATAATTTCTTCACACTGTCACCTTCTTGTTCTGAACCATGCTGTGTACGACTGTCGGAAGGCCCCAAAGATTAATGAATCCAACAGCTGCACTATGATCGAATTCATCGTCTGCCGTATAAGTTGCCAATTTCTCATTGTATAGAGAATAAGGGGATTTTCTTCCTTCCACAATCGCATGACCTTTGAATAATTTAACACGGACAGTACCTGTCACATGCTTTTGGGTAGATTTTAAGAATGCAGCCAATGCTTCTTGGAGTGGAGAAAACCATAATCCCTCATAAATCAGTTCTGTCATCTTTTTCTCAATAACTGGCTTGAAATGTGCTACTTCTTTAACAAGTGTGATATCTTCCAATTCCTTATGAGCTTTAATTAAAGTCATGGCTGCAGGAGCCTCGTAAACTTCACGGGACTTGATGCCGACAAGTCTGTTCTCAACGTGGTCAATCCTTCCGACACCGTGCTTTCCTGCAATTGCATTCAGCTCAAGAATCAATTCCGAAAGTGGATAAGCTTTTCCGTCGATTGCTGTAGGAACACCTTGATTAAATTCTATTTCAATGAGATCAGGAGTATCAGGTGTATCTTCAAGTCCCGCAGTCAATTCATAAGCTTCTTCAGGCGGCGCCATCCATGGATCTTCCAGGATGCCGCATTCGTTGCTTCTTCCCCATAAGTTCTGGTCAATAGAGAATGGGCTGTCCAGATTGATCGGGATTGGAATGCCATTTTTCGCTGCATACGCAATTTCTTCCTCACGGGACCATTTCCATTCACGTACAGGTGCAATAACCTTAAGGTCGGGATTAAGGGCCTTGATGGATACCTCGAATCGCACCTGGTCATTTCCTTTTCCTGTACATCCGTGAGCGACTGCAACTGCACCTTCCATTTCTGCGATTTCTACTAGTTTCTTAGAAATAAGGGGACGAGAAAGTGCAGATACAAGAGGATATTTTCCTTCGTATAAAGCATGAGCCTGCAAGGCAAAAAGTGCATAATCATTTGCAAATTCATCCTTTACATCCAGTACATAAGATTGAACAGCGCCAATCTTTAATGCTTTTTCCTTAATGAATTGAAGATCTTTACCTTCGCCAACGTCTAAGCAGCAAGCAACCACTGCATATCCTTGTTCCTTAAGCCATTTAATTGCTACAGATGTATCAAGACCGCCCGAATAGGCTAGTATCACTTTGTTTTCAGTCATTTTATTTGCTCCTTTATAATCGAATATTTATTCACCGATATTAATTTTTATTCATGTTTAATAAATTAACAGGTTTTCCGGAACTTTTCAAGATAAAAATCATTATTTCTTTAAAATTCCTTGAAATGGACATAGTCAGGCAATTGTGGAAGTGAAAATAGAAGTATAGTAGAATAAAAGCAATGATGATCGGATTGGGGGCTCCTTAAGATATGGAACAATATTTTCTATTTAACAGCCGACTGGGCATACCCCTGCCTGCTTTTAGAGAAAAATGGGACGAATATGACATTGATACACAGCATGCGATCCTTCTCCACTGGGAAAAAATTCGCGGAAGCATTCCTGACCGAATCGCAGAGCTTGAAAAAATCATAAACCTGAAACAGGCGCAGCTATCTGATGAAAGTAATTTTATCCTTTCATGTGAACTAAACAGCGAGATTGCCGAACTGGCATCCATCATCAACGATCTTTGGCTCTGGTACAGGACGCATCAGGACATTACTTCTGATAAAATGCATCAATGATGTAAGAGCTTCACTTACGGTGTTTATATGGCGGGAATTGCATGAAAAAACAGTAACGGGTTCTTTTACTTGTCACAAAAATCCAATATATCTATTAAAAGGACCATCAATTTGTATGTGAATTTGATGGTCATTTTTTATTGAACTAACGCGAATAACGATAAAAATAGGCTTGAAAATGTGATCCAATTTGTATATCGAAATGTAAGGTTACAGAAATATCTGTTACCTCATAAATCGGACTGCAAAATGCTGTGCTTTTTGTTTACAAAACTACGTTTTTCTTTGGCTCTGTAATGATTCATTGATGAGTTTCGTATATGTATGAGAATGAATAGGCGGAGAATTTCCGGCTAATGTATATAGAGGAAGCTTAAGTAGCAAAGATAAGCGGAGGAATTCCGGTTAACTGCTTTAAATAAGCCAAAATTCAAAGATTTGGGTCATATAAGCGGAAAAATTCCGCTTATTCTTAAGGAAAAATGGGTGTTTCCCTTTTTAAACGGAATTTTTCCGGTTATTTTTCTAACACCGTTCAGTTTTATAACAGTACTTTGCCCACAAAACGCATTATACATTAGGTCGCCTTTGTAATATTCTTACAAAACAAAAAGCCCTGCATTTTGCAGGACCAAATGTATAACAAATATAAGCAGATTTTTAAACGTATTTTTTAAAAAAGTGACAGGTATCCGAACCCGTTAGAATTCCCAGCTTTTTTTGCTTATAAATCCTTTGTCAATTCCCTTACGACATGTCCGATCTCAGGAATGATCAGTTTTTCCATTGCCAGGCGGACTGCGCCGGTTGACCCAGGTGTAGAAAAGACAGCTCGGTCATTCACTACACCGGCCGCTGCCCGTGATAATAAAGCAGCTGATCCTATATCTTCCTGGTAACTAAGCATGCGGAAAATCTCGCCAAAACCCGGGATGTCTTTATCGAATAGACTTTGGACCGTTTCGATTGTTACATCCCGTTTAGCAATCCCTGTTCCGCCATTTGTCAGGACAACGTCAATTGCCGGATTCCTGCATCCCTTTAGTACTTCTGATTTAATTGGCTCTGCTTCATCTTTGACGATTACATAATCAACAACTTTATGTCCTGCGCTTTCAAGTATTTCTATCATTAGTTTGCCGCTTTTGTCTGTATCTTCCGTTCTCGTATCGCTGACCGTTATAACCATGCAGCGGACGTGGCTTGGTGCAGCCTGTTTGTGCTCCTGTGTACTCATAATGCTACAGTGCCCCTTTTTCTTTGAAATACCTCATCTGATAATATTTATGTGCGAATTCGGTGACTCTACGGGTTAATTGATAGTTTGCCCCGGCTCCAATCGCCATGCTTATGACTGGCATGCCTTGCAAATGTTTTTTGCGGAATATCATAATGGCCATTCCCTTGAAGATTTGCTTGATTGGCTGTTCGAGCCATGTAACGTCTGTCAGGTCATCATTTCCCTGGTAAAAATAATAATCCTCAGCCTGCTCCAAATCTTTTTTTAATTCTGTCCACCCAGAAATTTGCATCCTGGAAGGCATTGTCGCAGTATGGAACACCTTCAAGGCGACCATCATCTCAAACGGTGTATTCACTTCAAAACCGTATGTCATCGCAATCAGCTGTACAACTCTTAGATTGATGACCGCCATGGCCGGCATATCGGCTCCAAGTACAAGATTGCCTCCACTTCCGGACATGCCTCCCTGCACAAAGGAATAGATTCTATGACGTGCTATTTGCTGTCCTGCAATAAACTCCAGCTGCTCGATCGGCAGCTCCCTTAAATCCTGGATTGTCTCAAGGTCAGGCTGAAACACACGGCCTGCAGCAATGATTCTTTCTTTTGCATCCATCTGCAGCTGCGATCCCTGGATAAGGGAATGTAGATGAAACAACCCGCTGTCAAAGAGGGAGAAAAACTTTTCTTGTGCCTCCTCAGGCAGCAGAGAAAAGGATCGGTCCAAATATCTGTCATAGGCTAGTTCAAGATCATTCGGCTCATATCCATAAAGTTTGCTTTCCCATTGAGTTAACTCTTCCAATACCTTTTGTTCCCGGTCAGTTAAAGGCATTAAAAAACCTCCAGCATGTGCATTTTCTTCCAGTATAGCACAAAAGAAAACCCTTATAAAAATACAATAAGGGCAGAAGCAATCCGCTCCTGCCCTTAAAATTATTATTTAGCTAAACGCACAACATCGCGCGCGATCATAACTTCTTCATCTGTCGGAATGACCATTACTTTTACAGGAGAATGCGGATAGCTGATGAATGCTTCTTCTCCCCGGACTTTATTCAAAGCAGGATCCCAGTAAATTCCCATGAACTCAAGTCCCTGCAGGACGCGTGCACGGATAGCAGAACTATTTTCACCAATACCTGCTGTGAATATGATTGCATCAACGCCACACATACGTGCTGCATATGAACCGATATATTTGTGGATTCTGTCAGCGAATACCTTCAATGCAAGCTCTGCACGCTCATTTCCTTTTTCAGCTTCGTCTTCGATATCGCGAAGGTCGCTTGAGAAGCCAGAAACGCCAAGCATTCCACTTTCCTTATTAAGAACATTTAAAACTTCGTCAGCATTTTTATTCGTTTTTTCCATGATGTACGGGATTAAAGCAGGGTCAATATTCCCTGAACGTGTTCCCATTGTCACACCAGCAAGAGGTGTGAAGCCCATTGATGTATCGATTGATTTACCGCCTTCGATTGCAGCAATACTTGCACCGTTTCCTAGGTGGCAGGAAATTAGACGCAAGTGCTCAACTGGACGTCCAAGCATTTCAGCCGCACGTTGTGACACATATTTATGTGATGTGCCATGGAAGCCATATTTACGGATTCCGTACTTTTTATAGTACTCATATGGAAGACTGTACAGGAATGAGTTTTCTGGCATTGTCTGGTGGAACGCAGTATCAAAGACCGCAACTGCTTGAACATTAGGAAGAACTCTCTGGAATGCACGGATTCCAGTAAGGTTTGCAGGATTGTGCAATGGTGCAAGCTCAGATAGTTCTTCGATTTTAGTCAATACTTCTTCAGTGATCAACACTGAATCATTGAATTCTTCTCCGCCGTGAACAACACGGTGGCCAACGCCTTCAATTTCGTCCAGGGATTGGATGATTCCAAGCGTAGTAAGCTTATCAAGAAGGATTTTTACCGCAACCTCATGATTAGGAATATCGGTAACTTCCTTGATTTTTTCGCCATTAACAGAGATTGTGAAAATAGAATCCTTAATTCCGATTCTTTCTACAATACCTTTTGTAATAACTTCTTCGCTCGGCATTTCAAATAATTGAAACTTAAGTGATGAGCTGCCGGCATTGATTGCAATGATTTTAGCCATTTTTTCCGCTCCTTTTATATAACAACCTGTTTAAATATACGTTAAAATAGTACACCTTTATTGTGTGCCACAGGCCGCAAATATATCTCTCAATGTTCCATTTAAACACTGTCTAATTCACATTTCAAGCAAAGCTTTCTCAATCCAGAAATGAGTTTTTATTCAGATACTTCTAAGGATTGTAAAAAGTTTCACATAGTGATTCATTACCCTTATTGACAATAAAAAGAACCGGAAATGAACCGGTCCTTTAAGTTATTCTTCATTTTGCTTATTTTCTTTAAACCAAAGGTCGATTTTATTCAGCATTCGATTTACCGCTGCTCCATCTGACAGCTTTGGCAGCTCAGCGAGAAGTGCTTGTTTCGGCGCCTTAACTTCAGAGCCATTTTTCTGCAGAATTAAGATGCTTTTAGCAGCCTGCTTATTTTTAAATAATGATGCTGGAAGCTGCAAAATCCCCTGGACAATCAAATTCTTCTTAATGAACTCATGCAGTAAAGGAGCCTGCTCACTTTCAAATAATCCATTCGGAATCATAAAAAACAAATAACCTCCAGCCTTAACATGCTTCGTGCTTTGCTCAATGAACATGTGGTGGGAATATGTATGTCCTTCAGCTGCTTTCACTTCATAATCTTCTGCCCTTAGGTCATTAGGATAGTATCCGACAGGAAGATCGCAAATAACGGCATCTGCCGGATCTACAAACAATGGCTCAAGGCTGTCCTGGTTAAAAAGTTCGACAGAATGCTTCTGTAAATTGGCATTGACGAAAGCTAATCTGATTAACAGATCATCGATTTCCACTCCGATCGAGTCAACCGTTTTATCTGTCTGCTGGTTAAGAACTGTGGCAAGCAAATTGCCTGTACCAATGGCAGGATCGAGCATAGTGAAAACTTTCTTGTCGATGAATTTACTTACCAAATATCCTATGAACATCCCGACAGAATCTGGTGTCATCTGATGGTTTGGCTGAACGTGTTCCTTCATGCCTTTCAAGATTGCCAGCTGGAAGCCTTTCCTGATATCTTCTTTGGAAAAATCATCAAGCTTGATCTCTTTATATGTTTTTTCAAGCCTTTTCTTCGCCACTTCATTTAATTCGTCTTGAAGGACAGTGCCCTGGAACATATTTTCCCCAGTTTCGGCCAGCGCCTCCAAATATGTACATGCAAGTTCTTCTTTTAAAATATCCGCCGTTGTATTAAAAGCGGTAAATAATGTTTCTACCGGAGTCATACTCACTTTTCTTCCTCCCGATTAAAATAGGTATCTACTATTGTAGCCATGTTTTTCATTGCTTACAAGCTGGATGCACTAATCGTTTTTCGCGCACTCTTAGCCTTTTGAGGTTCTTCTACATAAAACAAGCCGCAGAATCCTGCGGCTTGTCATGGCTTAGTTTTATCTAGCTTGCTTAGCAGCTTCAACCGCTGCTTCATAATCAGGATGATCAGTCACTTCACTAACATATTGTACATATGTTACTTTGTCATTAGAATCAACAACAAATACGGCACGAGCCAGCAGGCGAAGTTCTTTAATTGCGACTCCGTATGCCTCACCGAATGAAAGCTCACGGTGATCAGAAACCGTTTGGACATTCTCAATTCCAGCGGCTCCGCACCAGCGCTTCTGTGCAAATGGCAAGTCCACGCTCACTGTCAATACCTTAACATTATCAAGTTTTACAGCTTCCTCGTTAAAACGGCGAGTCTCTGCATCACAAACGCCAGTGTCAAGTGAAGGTACTGCGCTGATCAGTCTAACTTGCCCCTTAGTATCCTGAAGTGTCACTTCAGACATATCATTTGCAAGAACCTTAAAATCAGGTGCCTGGTCTCCAACTTTTACTTCATTCCCTAACAATGTAACTGGGTTCCCCTTAAATGTAACAGATGCCATACCTGCTCATCCTCCTTGTCCTTTTTATGTACAGTGTAAATATATCTTTAACAGCAAGTTTTTGCAATTATTTTACTGACTCATATGTTAGCATACTGCTATTAAAGAGAAACAAACGAAAAAAGAGTATGACTGCTAAACTTCTTTTAAGATACTTATACAAAGCGAAGCTGCCTCCCCATTTGAAAAGGCAGCAGCACCTTAAAATTCAAGTTCTGATTTAGGTCCGTTGTATGCTGATTGATTATTTTGGTTTTGGTTCTGACTGCCATTCTGGCTGTTTTGATCTTTCTTGGACATCATTTGCTGAATTTTATCCACAGCCTGAGGCGCCAGGTCAAGAATTTTTTCATACAAATGTGTACTTTCATCTAGATGAAGCATCTTCACGCCATGTGAGCTGACAATCAGGAAAGCGATTGGCGTAATTGACACACCGCCGCCGCTGCCTCCTCCAAATGGATGCTGTGAACCTCCGGACTGTCCCCCTGAACCGCCAGATCCTCCAGAGCCTCCTGATCCACCCTTCGTGCTTTCCAAAACAAATTCACTTCCACCAGCTGCAAAACCGAAACCTACTTTAGAAACGGTCAGGATCACACTTCCGTCCGGTGTCTCTACAGGGTCTCCTATGATTGTATTGACATCAATCATTTCTTTTAAACTTTCCATGGCAGTCGTCATAAGTCCTTGAATTGGATGGTCGGACATTCCTGTTTTCCTCCTTGTTTAAACGGTATTAGTTTTATCACCAGAAAGTACGGATAATGGCTTTGTTTTAAACTCTGGCCATCCGCCTTTCCAATATTTAACCAGCTTTATTCCTGCTAAAATAGCATGCCCGACTCTGACTTGAATCATACATTTAAAGCTAGTGATCGACACGGCATGCTGAAAACTTGGCGTGATCGACATAACTGGCATATCTTTCAGTTTCATATAATGGCTGAGGACACCAATCAATCCTCCTTTTACAGCCCAAAAGGCTCCCGTTATGACACCTGTCGCCGCGGCATCTCCCACTCCAACCATGGTGTGCCATTCTATTTTCCTGAGTGTTACTTTTCTTAAAAAGCCCCTGATGATTTTGTGAAGTCCTGCAACATGGGTAACTAAATGCTTGAAATCATTTATGCTGTTTAGTAAATCTGTTTTATCAACTTGTGATATTTTTTCTTGTTTCATATTTTCATTTGGCCCGGTGTGGATTTTTTGCTCCGCTACAATCGTGGGTGAATTATCATCAATTTTAATAACCGGGATATCGACCTTATACTTTATGAGCCCTCCCCAGGCTTTTACGGTAATTTTAAGATGGTCGTTATCATTGCCGTGGAAATAATCTATAAAAATTTTCACTTTTGTTATAAGGATGATTAATATAAGTACAGTGAGAAGCAGTAAGGCGAGCAGCACCCATTTCATTATCCTCCACAACCTTTCAGCCTATTATTATCAACAAAAAGTCATAAAAATAAACCTGCCGAAGCAGGTTCATTTTTAGCGCTGTTCATATATGACGGCTGTATCAGCAAATATGTCATGCAGGCCTTGTTTCTTTTTGGAGAAAGCAACGATTACATACAGAACCATAATTGTCGCCGAAATAAAACGGCCGATCCATTCCCGGAAAATCACGGTCCCCCATGATAGACGATTGCCCCTCAAATCGACAACCTTTAAACCGAAGACCATTTTGCCAAGCGTCTGGCCATAATACTTAGTCATCAGCACAAAATATAGATAGAACACGATTGCAGTGGCGATTGACACAGGAGAAAAAATCCCCTCTTTTACTAACGGTACGTCCAGGGCACGAAAAACCGGATGGATGATCATCCTGTTAACACTTCCAATCACAATCAGGTCCAGTAAATAAGCCCAAAAACGCATCCAGAATCCCCCATATAAGCCCTCCCACTGAAAATGGCCAGCTTCCTTTTGCTCAGCAAAAATTCCTTCAGGCTTGTAAGGAGAGGGTGATGAGGTGTTGCCTGCTGGTATTCGATCGAACTGTTCTGTTTGTTCCCCATTATCAAGGTAAACACTTCGATTAATTATTTTGCCGGCCTCAGCAGACTCTGCTTGAGCAGTTTGTTCGTTAATTTCAACTCTTTCCGTTCTTACCGGCAGTTCAGTTTCATCCTGCTTGATCCATTCCTGTTTACCTGAATCATAAACAGTTCTTTTTTCTTCTTTATCAAATTCATTCGAATTCATTTTCGTCCCCCCTATTCCGCATACAGATACATTAAGCGGGGAGAATTAGGCTGGGACAGTATCTTCATTAAACCTGCCATTTCTGCGTCTTTCCCCACGATTTTTTGCGCACTCATGCTAAAGAAGGAACCGATTCCCGTACTTTCTGTATATTTAACTGCCTGGGCATCTCCCAATTTTTCATCCTTCCTTACGGCTTCAATGACATCATCAAGATACCCAAATCCATCGATCAGTTTCAGTTCTTTCGCCTGACGGCCGTCATAGATTCTGCCGTCCGCGATTTTCTTAACCTGTTCAACAGACATGCCTCGACCTTCTGAAATAACTTTTACGAAACCCTCATAAGAATTATTGATCATGGATTGAAGGATTTTCCGTTCTTCCTCTGTCATCTTCCTTGAAGGACTCATAATATCCTTATAAGGTCCGCTTTTGATTGTGTTGAATTCCACACCATATTTTTCGGCAAGTCCAGCATAGTTGACACCCTGCATGATGACTCCAAGAGATCCTGTCAATGTTTCTGGACTGGCAAAGATTTTATCAGCTGGAGCGGATACATAATACCCGCCGGATGCTGCCATCGATCCCATGGAAACATATACAGGCTTCTTAGTATCCTTCTGTATTTCCTTGATCTTATCGTGAATCTCAGCGCTCTCTACGACTCCTCCACCAGGAGAATTAACTCGCAGGATAATCGCTTTAACATCTTCATCTTCCTTTACATATTCGAGCTGTTCCATGAATGCCTTATGGTTATATAGCGGACTTTCAAAGAAAGACTGTGTATCCCCAGTGTCCTGGATGACCCCATCAATGGACAGGACAGCGATTTTGCTCAGCATATCCCCTTCCTCAATGATTTCTTCTGCAAACATTTCTTCCGATACAGCAAATATGTCATTAAATGCATTTTCAGCGTCGCTGAATGCGAATGTAGACAAAAGATTAATGACTGTTGAAGCAATCAGCAAACCTGCAGCAATACCTAATGCTGCCCATCTTTTACCATTCATCGTAAAGCCCCCTTAAAATTCCTTGTACTTTCAAATAGTTATGTAAAAATGATAAACTGATGTCAATAACATTTATTTTAGCAAAAGATTATAAAAGTGGGTAAAAATATGGAAAATTACATAATGTTTGGAGGAATCAGTCATGCAAGATCGCCGCAATATTTATTTTTACCATAAGCCCGATACAAAAATGTTGGAAAAAGTTGAGCCTTTATACGAATTGGCAAGACGATATGACTTCAATATTGTTTCAGATTACCGCCAGGCCAACATTATCGTCAGTATCGGCGATGATGGAACATTCCTGCAGGCTGTCAGAAAAACCTGTTTTCGCGATGATTGCCTCTACGCTGGTATTTCTACTACTGGCTCCTTGAACATGTATTGCGATTTCCAAATTGCCGATACGGATAAAATGATTGAAGCGATTACCAATTCTCAAATTGAAGTAAGACGCTATCCAACAATTGAGGTCACAATCGATGAAGAAACATCGTTTGTGTGCCTGAATGAATTCAGTGTCCGCTCTGGAATTATTAAAGCATTTGTGATGGATGTATTTATTGATGATATCCATTTTGAAACATTCCGCGGGGACGGGATGATCGTTGCCACTCCAACTGGAAGCACTGCTTATAACAAATCTGTTAATGGGGCCGTTGTGGATCCGCTGCTTCCGTGCATGCAGGTTAGTGAGCTCGCTTCTGTGAATAATAATCATTACCGCACTCTTGGATCATCTTTCATCCTTAGCGGTGACCGAAAGCTTACTTTCAAGGTTGCCCAAGACGGCAATGATTATCCAATCATGGGTATGGATAATGAAGCATTAAGCATCCAGCATGTTGACAAGTTCGATGTAAAACTAAGCAATAAGATCATTAAGACTGTCAAACTGAAGGATAATTCTTTCTGGGAGAAAGTTAAGAGGACGTTTTTGTAAGAAAAGCGCAAGCGCCTTGGTCAGGCCCGAAGCGTCTCGAGGAGTTAGGAGCCGCAACTAGACAAGCGACTCGAGGGGCTAGGCGCTGGAGCTGGACATTTGTCGAAGTGAGTTTTTATACTTTCTTATCTTATAAACGAAGAGCTGCGGAAAATCCGCAGCTCTATTTTTTACATATGCATTTCCTTTTCTTTTTTCCATTTTACAGTCATTGCAGTTCCAAGCTTCGTTCTTGATAGTGAGTAAAGAATCAAAGCAGACCAGATGAAGGTAAAAGCTAAAAGATGAACGGTTGAGAAGGTTTCGCGATAGACGAAAACTCCAAGTATCAATGTTAATGTTGGTGCAATGTATTGAAGGATTCCAAGCGTTGCGAGTGGAATTCTTTGCGCTCCCTTCGCAAAGTATAGCAAAGGAACTGCCGTAGCCGCTCCTGCACCAGCGAGCAGCAGGCTTGTCGACCATGAACCAGCAAATAGTGAGTTGGTTCCTTGGAAAAACAAGTAACCTATATAAATTCCAGCCAGCGGCATAACCACAAGAGTTTCAAGTGCAAGTCCGACGGCAGAATCCACTTTTATCAATTTCTTCGCAAGCCCATAAAGTCCGAATGATATAGCAAGCGACATAGCAATCCACGGAAATTGGCCATATGAAATGGTCATGATCAGCACTCCAGCCGCTGCCAAAGCAAAAGATACATATTGCATCACTGTAAGTCTTTCTTTAAGAAAAACCATGCCCAGAAGTACGCTAACAAGCGGGTTGATATAATAGCCAAGGCTCGCTTCAATCATCTGATCCGTATTGACGGCCCAAATGTAGATGAACCAGTTAATACTGATAAGCAATGATGCTACTGTCAGAGCCGCAAATTGCTTTTTATTTTTTGCAAAGCCGCGCAAAGTTTCGGTAAATAGGTTCCATTTCTTGTTGAAGAACAGAACAGCTGCTACGAAAAAGAACGACCAAAATACCCGGTTAGCGAGGATTTCATCGGCATTCACGTTGTGAAGCAGCTTCCAGTAAATCGGAAGAACCCCCCATAAAATATAAGAAAAAGCTGCATATAAAACGCCAGCTTGCTGTTCGGTCCTATTATTCATTTGTTGACACCCCTAATCTTTCTAGACTCGAAATAATATCATTATAAGGGGCAAAAGCTGCACTGACAATCTTTTTCTTAAACATAGGTTAGACAAAAGGTGCAAACTGCGAAGTACAGCAGATATTTTATTAATCCGTTTGAATTCCCTTTTCAATTGTCAAAGCTACTTTTATCCATTTAATTGGAAGACAATTATCCCTAAAAAAAATAACCCCTCAGGGCTATTTCATTAACTAACTGTTCTTATATTTAAGCTGAAAATTATAACCAAAGGTCTCTTCCGCCGAGGATATTTTATAACCCAATCCCGGCTTATAATCTAAAAATATTTTATCAGGCAGGGATTCTATGGATTTCTTTGGAACGAAGAAATTTATCCCGTTTTCCTTTATTACAGAATCATTTTCTTGCATCTTTTCTATATGAAGCTCAATGTCAGTAGCAATCGAGCAAGTACCTACAAACTCAGCTAAAATTCTTATTCCTTCGTCTTGATCGAAATCAATCTTCGTCAGTTCGTTTAATGCAGGCTCTCTAATTTCTATTTTCACAGTTGATCATCCTTTCTTTTACTTATATATACCCAAGTTTATATGAGAAAACAATTCTTGACACATAGAAAAGCAGGCCTGAACAGCCTGCTCTTCTCTTTCCTTATTTACTTGCACCTTCCAATTCCTTTTTCCTTAGCTCAATGCGCCGGATTTTTCCGGAGGTGGTTTTTGGCAGTTCTTCAAGGAATTCAATTTTACGCGGATATTTATATGGCGCTGTTAGATCCTTTACATGCTGCTGCAGCTCTGCTACCAGGTTTTCCTGCTCAGTGCTGATGCCTTCCCTCAATACGACAAATGCCTTTACAATATGCCCGCGAATTTCGTCCGGTGACGCTACGACAGCACATTCTTTAACATATGGGTGCTTAACGAGAGCATCCTCTACCTCGAATGGCCCGATTGTATAGCCTGAACTGATGATGATGTCGTCACCGCGGCCCTCAAACCAGAAATAACCTTCTTCGTCCTTGGTCGCTTTGTCGCCTGTTACATAGTAATCCCCCCTGAACTGCATAGCTGTGCGTTCAGGATCCTTATAATAGTTTTTGAACAGGGCAGGTGTTTTAATATGAACTGCGATGTCGCCCACTTCTCCTGGTGCACATGGCTCGCCGTTTTCATTTATGATTTCGACACGGTTTCCAGGAGTAGGTTTGCCCATCGATCCTGGCCTTAATTCCATTCCTTTTGTCACACCAACAAGAAGCGTATTCTCTGTTTGTCCATACCCATCGCGAACCTCGACATCAAAGTGCTTTTTAAATGTCTCAATCACTTCCCTGTTAAGCGGTTCTCCTGCAGATACAGCACTGTGAAGGCCAGGAAGGGTGTAGTCGCCGATATTCTCTACCTTCGCCATTAAGCGATATTCGGTCGGTGTGCAGCATAGGACGTTCACATTGTATTTTTGTAAAAGTGACAGGTATTTCTGAGGCTCGAATTTCCCATTATATACAAGTCCTGTAGCTCCAGTACCCATTACTGATAAAAATGGGCTCCAGATCCATTTCTGCCAGCCTGGTCCTGCAGTTGCCCATACAGTATCCCCGTCTTCGATGCCAAGCCATTTACTTGCTGCAGTGCGCAAATGGGCAAATGCCCACCCATGTGTGTGGACAACTCCCTTCGGATTTCCTGTCGTTCCAGATGTATAGCTTAGAAACGCCATGTCGTCACGCTCAGTGTCCGCCAGTTCAAGTGCTTCAGAAGCAGATTTCATTTCTTCGTCAAGATGAACCCAGCCGTCTACGTTCTCTCCGATGACAAATTTATGCAGATTCTCAACTTCATCGATCCCGGAAAATTCCTTTGTATATGGGGAAAAGCTTACCACCGCTTTTACATCACCATGTGTAATACGGTATTGGTAATCCTTCGTCCTTAACATTTCGGAGCTTGGAATGACAACCAGTCCCATTTTTAACGCAGCAATGTATGTTTGATAAGCCTCAATCAGTCTTGGTACAACAACAAGGACAACGTCTCCCTGCTTCAAGCCATATTTCGAGAAAACGTTTCCAATTCTGTTTGCATTATTTAAAAGTTCTCTGTATGTAATTTCCTTTGCATCGCCTTCCTCATTCTCCCATAGGATGGCCTTTCTGTCGGAATCCTGGGCAAAGCGCTCCATTTCCGATACGAGATTATACTTTTGAGGTGCAATCAATTCTTCCCTGTTCATAATCTTCCCCCTTATTTTTTATGATAAATCCCCACTTCTACATTATACAAAATTATTTTAATATTAAAAATTATAAGATAAATATTTATGGAATAAGAAAAGGAGCAGGACGATTGCCCTGCTCCTTGTAGCCATATTATTTATTTTTTGATTAGCGAGAGAATCCGCCACCAAGTTGTTGTTCAGCCATTTGAACTAAACGCTTAGTGATTTCTCCTCCTACAGAACCGTTAGCGCGAGAAGTAGTTTCTCCACCAAGTTGTACACCAAATTCTGTAGCGATTTCATACTTCATTGAATCAAGAGCTTGTTGAACTCCAGGAACTAGAAGTTGATTTGAGCTGTTGTTGTTTGCCATGTGTTTTCACCTCCTTGTGAGTATAGAGTGTGTAGAAACACATGGCTTAATACCGAAGTTTAACTGGTAATTGTTCACAAATTTTTAACATATGTGAAAATGTTATTTATGTTCAAGGTTTATTATCGTATTGTCTTAGATACAGACGCTCAAACCCAGCCTAGAATAACTCATCTATCGGGTCATCTTTTCGTTCTGATGCTGGTTTAATAATGATCCGTTCTGTTCCTTCGACCGCTTTCTGGATTAATTCTTCAAAATCAAAGTAACTTTCAAAGTTTTGCACCTTTTCCAGCTTTGGTTTTGTTTTAGGTGAAGCTGGGACAAATACCGTGCAGCAATCTTCATAAGGCCTGATGGATATGTCATGTGTTTCGATTTCATGGGCAATATCCATGATTTCAAGTTTGTCCATGGTGATTAATGGCCGGATGATCGGCGTACTAGTTACTTCGTTGATCGCATACATGCTTTCGAGAGTCTGGCTGGCTACCTGACCAAGGCTTTCGCCAGTGATGATGGCTAAACCGCCCTGTTTCTCTCTGATAGCGTCCGTAATTCGAAGCATCAGCCTTCTTGTCGTAGTCATGGTATAGTTTTCAGGAACCTGCTTGTGTATGGCTTGTTGAATTTCTGTAAATGGAACGATATGCAGCGCGAAATGTCCGCTTACCTCTGCAAGTTTTTCAGAAAGATCGATAACTTTTTGCTTAGCACGTTCACTTGTGAATGGAGGACTGAAGAAATGAACACCTTCTACTTCAAGGCCTCTTTTCATTGTTAAATAACCTGCAACTGGACTGTCGATGCCGCCTGAGAGCATGAGCATCCCTTTACCACCTGAAGCAGCAGGCAGCCCCCCTGCTCCCCTGATATTCTCAGCTGAGATGTAGGCAGCCTCTTTTCGAATTTCAATCTGAAGGTTAATATCCGGCCTGCGTACATCAACAGTCAGCCCATCCACATTTCTTAAAATATGGCCGCCAAAAGTAGAGTTAATTTCATTCGTATCAAGTTCGAATGTTTTATCAGACCTTTTTGCACTAATTTTAAAGGTTTGTCCTAGTTTGTGAATGCTCCTAAAAAGGTCAAGCGCAGCATCCTTCATTTTCTCAATTTCTTTTTCCACTTTAATTGCCGGGCTGTATGATTGAATTCCAAATATCCTTTTTATTCGTTTCCCCACTTCGGCGCTGTCTTCGCCATTCAGAAGGATAAACATGCGGTCACGATCTGCCTTAATCTCAACATTCGGTAAATCGCTTAAAGATCTTTTAACATTTTTTCTTAACCGGTCGATAAATTTGTTTCTGTTTCTTCCTTTTGTCGATATTTCTCCATATCGAACCAATATACGGTCATACATCATTTTTTTACTACCTCACTTAGTTGTTTTACAGCGTCTGCTATTGCTTTCACTGTTTGTTCCGCTTCTTCTGCTGTATTGCTGTAACTAAGACTGATCCGGATTGCACTTTCAGCCTCATCAGCCGGAACTCCCATTGCCAATAAAGTCTTGCTGGCAGCCTTTTTCTTTGAAGAACATGCGCTTGTAGTCGATACATAGATATCCTTTTCCTCAAGGGCATGGACGAATGTTTCTGCCTTTATTCCTTTTACTGAGAAATTTAATATATGTGGGGCACTGTTTTTATCAGGTGTATGGATAGTGATTTCCTTGATTTGGCATATTCCATCCCTTACTCTTTCCAATGCTGCTCTCATTTGATTCAGCTTTTCATTTCTCTGTTCAAGCGTCATCCGCAATGCCTTTGACATCGCAACCATACCGGCAACATTTTCCGTTCCACTCCGCTGCTTCCATTCCTGATTCCCTCCTGAAAATAATGGGGACAAATGGATTCCTTCTTTAACAAATAAGGCGCCTGTTCCTTTTAATCCGTGAAATTTATGTCCAGAGATCGTACACAAATGAATCCCGGCATTTGAAAAATCAATCGGGACCTTTCCAACTCCCTGGACGTGATCCACGTGAAAAATTGTCTTAGGATACTTTTTCAGCATGGAGCCAATTTCCTCAATAGGCTGGATTGTACCGACTTCATTATTTACATGAATAATGGATACCAGGATCGTGTCATCACGCATTTCCTTTTCGACTGCTTCTGTACTGATGAAACCAAAGGAATCGGGATGAATATACGTAATTTCAAATCCGAGCGTTTCAAGCTGCATCATTGCATTATGAACGGAGGCATGCTCCATGGCAGTGGTAATGATATGTCTTCCTCGGTCTCTATGCGCCAATGCCACGCCTTTAACTGCAAGATTATTGCTCTCTGTACCACCAGAGGTAAATAATATCTCCGTTTCCTTGACCTTAAGCAATTTAGCAACCTGGCTGCGTGCCTGCTGGAGCAGTTTCTCTGCCTGCCCGCCAATTTTATGAAGAGATGATGGATTGCCGAAAAAATCCTCAGATACTTTCGAAAATGAATTTAATACTTCTTTATAGGGTTTTGTGGTTGCACTGTTGTCAAAATATATCATCGTCTTCCCCCCCTTGTTCAAAACCTTAATGCTAATTAAAAATCTTATCATATTAGCTGTCCATTTAAAATCAATCAGAACCCTCTGCACATGCGACACATTTTATTATTTCCTAAAACTTATGGGACGGATCGTACGAAAAAGACCCTTAAACTGCCTCCAAAAAAACAGGTCTCCTTTTTTGGAGACCTGACAGGTTATCATTATTTTTCAGTAAGCATAACTTCAATCTTCTTAAGTGCTCCTGGTTCAATTTCTTCAATTGAAGTTGCAGCCTGTTCGAGCGCCTGGCGGTAATCATAGTTTCTGAAAAACTCTTCTGCTTCACGCAGGCCACGGTCAACCGATGGGTATCGGCTCCGGTATCTGTTCCCGTATTGAATAACCTTTTCGGCAAGCATGACCGTCTCAACAATTTCCTCTGTCGAAGCTTCAAGCTTGTTCACAGTTAGGACAGCTATTTCCAAATATTGATGAATGGAAGGGATATCAAGCGGTTTCTGATCAAGTTTTCCATTTACTTGATTGATGCTTTCATTCGCATCGTCAAGAAGATACTTATAATCCTGAGATAATCCTGGCATATTACTTTTGGAGATTGTCCGAATCATTTCCGTAATCTTTTTGGAAAGTTCCTTTACTTTCTCCCTTGCAGCCAATTCATCCTTTCTCAAAGCACTTAGCTTTTCCATCAGTGCTTTTTGTTCTTCCACGAGAGCATCAAGCTGCTGTTTAGCTTCTTCAAGTTCAACCTTAATCAGGCTCTGTGGTGTATCATTCTCCGTAATTCTGTGGTCAATCAATTCAAAGCGTTTGAGCAGCACTTTTATTTGCTGCTCTACATTTGTTTGGGCGGCTAACTCTTTTTCAGAAAGATGGTAGCTTTCCTGAATAAGCTTTGTTTCTTCCTTAAGCGTCTTGCTTTCAGTTATCGCTTTTACGAGTATTTCCCTGGCTTCATGTTCAGTCTTGCTGATGTATTGTTTAGCTGTAACTTCATGTTCGAGAAGATCGAAAAGATTATCGACTTTTTCCTTTAAGCTATGGATGCCATGACCAGCTATTTCCACATCGCCGTTTTCAAGCGAAACAATGTATTCAGATAGTTCTTTGCCGATATTCTCTAATTCTGCTTCTGCATTCAGGTGATCGAGAATATAACCCTGGGCAGACATTTCCTTGACCCCTTCTTTTATATCGCTGACTTGACCGGGGAGCGTTGTTTGGCAATCATGCAGCAGCCCAGGGATCGACTCCATTTTCACGGCAACCTCGTCAAGCATTGCTTTGATTATCAGGACCGTTTCCCTTGCTTCTAAGTAATTTCCGTTCTCAGTTTTCTCATCAAATTCCACGAATTTCCCCTGGATTTCTTCAAGGGTAGCTTCAAGGCTTGCTTCCGCTTTGCCAAAGCTGTGGCGGTGAGTAAGGAGGCTTTTCTTGCTTTCCCTGTATTCCTCTTTGAGTCCATCAATTTCTTCACGATTCTTTTCTTCACTGCCGACCAGTTCATTCAATTCGTGAAGGATTTTTTTGATTTTGTCCTCCGTTTCATTCAGTTTCAGATCGATGATGGAAAGTGAGTCTTTCGCTTTTTTAAAACGATACTTATCAATATATTCTTCAGCATCAAACAAGTAATCTTCTATTCCCGGAAGCTTCGAAGTAACAAGTTCATCCCATTCCTGGCGCCAGCGTTCAAAAAGCTCCTCAGTTTGGCCTGTCATGTTCAACTGTTTTACTTTTGACATTTCATCCAGAACAGGCCGGTTCATAATCTCAATTTTCCAGGACTCATATCTGTCCACTTCACTGTAAAATTTCCGTTTCCTAAAATACCCTATTAAATAAAGAATTATCAATATAGCAATTCCGCCAATTATGTACTTCATTGTTATCCCCCTGGCCTCACAAATTCCAAGTTCTATATCCATATATATAAAATGAATTTATAAATGCGTGTATAATGTATTTATATTACCATGTAAACGACATTTTTTGACTATTAATTTGAGATTTTTTGTTGAAATTATCCGAATTAAGCCGATTTGGCTCTACAGCAAACGAAAAACATTACTTTTGGAGGTATTTTCATGAGAGACGGACATGTCCATACTTCTTTTTGCCCGCATGGAACAAAGGATACAATCGAAGAGTATATTGAAAAAGCTTTACAGCTTGGCTATACGGAAATCACTTTTGCGGAGCATGCACCACTTCCAGAAGGTTTCATCGATCCGACGCCATTAAAGGACAGCGCGATGAAGCGCAATGATCTTGAAGATTATTTTAAAATAATTGAAAAAGCCAAACAGCAGTACAGTGGCAGAATCAAGATCAATACTGGGTTGGAGGTTGATTTCATAGAGGGATATGAAAAACAGACTGCAGCTTTCTTAAATGAATATGGACGACATTTAAATGACGCAGTCCTATCTGTACATTTTTTAAAAAATATGGATGGTGAATATGATTGCCTCGATTACAGTCCTGAAACCTTTAGCGCCATGGTTGACTATTATGGTTCGGTGGAAAATGTACACCGCCGCTATTACCAAACGGTATTGAATTCAATTCAGGCTGATTTAGGTCCGTACAAACCAAATAGAATCGGGCATATCACTCTAGCGAATAAATTCAGTGTGCGTTTCCCTGCTGAGAACAATTTCAGTGAGGAAATCAACAAAATATTAAAGACAGTTTCAGAGCATGGGTATGAGCTAGATTATAACGGTGCCGGTACGGCAAAACCTTTGTGCCGTGAACCATATCCACCTGACTGGGTAATCAAGCAGGCAATTACTCTTGGGATACCGTTAGTTTATGGATCTGATGCACATCAGGCAAAGGAGCTTGGCCAGGGGCTGGGCAGAATGCTGCTATAAATAGGAAAACCGGCGTTTATGCCGGTTTTCTCTGAATTATTTAAGATTCTTGTAAGATCCCTTTGATAAAAGATAAGACTTCGAAAAATAGTTTATATATTTATTAATATTTTTTGCTGCTCCAGCTGTTCCACACAGATTGTCCCTTTTATCCATTGGGACATTTCCTTGCTGTACTTATCGGCAAAATATTGTTCATGCGGCAGAACATGGAGAACCTCGGTAACATAATGAGTATTTAAAAACGGCATAGAAAGGAGTGACTTTAACTGTAAAATAATGTACTGGACGGACAGGCTCCTGAATTCACCGGTTTCCATGCCCCTTTCAAGCACCTTTTTAAAAAAATAACGCTCTTTCACATGGTAGGTAGACATAATTTCGCGGACAACCTGTGAATCAATCGTCATTTCTCTTAATATAAACCTTGTTAACTGGATATTTTCACACTGAAATCTTAAAACATTATCAACCATTGCTTTCAGGCATATTTCCGCTCCGCAATCGAGCAATGCAAATCCCTTTTCCAATTCTTCCAGATAGCTTTCAAAAAAGGCAGTAAAACAGTTTTCGAGGAGTCCATTCTTATTTTGGAAATAGTAAGAGATATTCGCTGCATTCACTTCCGCCTTTGCTGCAATATCCCGGACTGATGTACCACTAAACCCCTTTGTATTAAATAAGAAGATGGCCGCATCCATGATGGCAGCTTTAGAATTTTTCCTCAATCTCCACCCCTCCCTTTCAAAGCGATATCTTACTGTTTACTTTCTGGAAATGTACGAAATTCCCTTTAAAAAAAGCTCGACAAAGTCTCCATTGTTTCGGCTATATTTGATACAATATATAGTAAAACTTCATGAATGAGGGGGAAAAAGGATGTTTAAAGTCGAAAATTACAGCGAGAGCCGCGATAAAAATTACGATTTATTAATAAAGCAGCTAAAAGCCCTGATCGAAGATGAAAAAAACGCGATTGCCAATTTGAGCAATGCTTCTGCATTATTGAACCAATTTCTTGATCGCGTTAACTGGACAGGTTTTTATCTAATGGAGGATGGAGAGCTTGTCTTAGGACCATTCCAGGGATTGCCAGCATGTGTCAGGATTCCGCTTGGCAAAGGCGTATGTGGAACTGCCGCTTCCAAAAGAGAGACCGTACGAGTTGAAGATGTCCATTCTTTCCCTGGCCACATTGCTTGTGATGCAGCATCCCAGTCCGAGATCGTCGTCCCGATGATTAAGGATGGAAAACTACTAGGAGTCCTGGATATTGACTCTCCTGAGACAAACCGCTTTGATGAATTAGATCAGCTAAAACTGGAAAAATTCGTTGAAGTATTGGTGCAGTATATTTAATTTTTTTATGCAGAACACATAAAAAGCAGTTATCAAAGGATATGATAACTGCTCTTTTTATTGAAAAAATGCTTTATTATATGGCTTCGTTCGTATACTTTGTTGCTTTTAATATGTTGATTGGAAAGAAAAGATGCTCACTTTCCGTGCCAATCAACTTATTTATCAAGGATCTGCTTTCAAACAAACCAATTACACAAAACTGCCTATTACATAGACCCGCTTTCCTGCTTGCTTTCTTTTCTTACTGCTTCAAAAGCTTCTTCAAGATCATCTCTTAGATCTTCCCAGGCTTCCAGTCCGACAGAGAGCCTCAGCATATTGTCCTTGATACCCATTTTTTCTCTTGCTTCCTTTGGTACAACAGCATGTGTCATTGTTGCCGGATGCTGGATTAAAGTCTCTGCATCACCAAGACTGACGGCGATTTTGATAAGCTTTAGTTTGTTCATAAATAACTGGGCAGCTTTTTGGTCTCCTTTAATGTTGAAAGAGATCAGCCCCCCTGGCTTACGCATTTGTTTTTGTGCAATCCTGTAATCTGGGTGATTCGGATCACCCGGGAATATGATTTCCTCTACAGCGGAATGATTTGATAGAAAGGCAGCAAGTTTTTCTGCGTTATCACAATGGCGGTCCATCCTTACAGGGAGTGTTTTCAATCCCCTAAGAAGCAGCCATGCGTCAAACGGGGACATAACGCCGCCAATATCCTTTTGTGTTGTCATAGCAATCTTGGACATGATGTCTTTAGGTCCGACTGCTATTCCTGCTATCACGTCTCCATGGCCGCAAATATATTTAGTCGCACTGTGGATAACAAAATCGCAGCCAAGCTCAAGTGGATTTTGCAGATATGGTGAACTAAAAGTATTATCAACCACAACCGGGATCCCTTTTTCTTTCGCAACCTCCGCAACCATTTCCAAGTCAACCAGCCTCATTGTCGGGTTGATTGGCGTTTCAATATAGATACATGCAGTTTCAGGGGTAATGGCTGCCAAAACTTCTTCTCTTGTCGACATCATCGAGAAACTATGGTTAATATCATATTTTTCCTTCATTAGCTGCAGGAGCCCAAATGTACATCCGTAGACACCCTGTGAACAAAGAATATGGTCACCTGTCCTTGTGAGCGAAATTAATACCGCTGAAACGGCTGCCATGCCGGAAGCAAAAGCAAGAGCCTTCTCTCCTTTTTCAATCGCAGCCATCCTTTCTTCAAGCATAGCGACGGTTGGATTGCCAAGTCGAGAATAGATAAAGCCATCTTCTTCTCCTGCAAATCGTCTTTCTCCCTGTTCAGCACTGTCAAAGGTAAATGTACTGGTCTGAAATAGAGGCGGAGCAAGGCTTCCCCTAAATTCATCGGATTTATAACCTGAATGGATTACTTCTGTTTCAAAACGTTTCTCTCCCATATTAATCCTCCTGTATTATTTGTAACCGCTTACAAACCCCATTAACAGAATATGATATTTATCTAAATTATGAAAGTAATTTATCTTCCCATAAAAAAAGAAAAAGCACTCACTCCCGAGTGCTCATGAAATCAAACTGATTTTCTTTTTGGACTACCACTTTGTTTTTCCCTGAGTCCTTTGCAAGATAGAGTGCCTGATCAGCTCTTTTAAACAGAGTTTTAGTCGTGTCTGACTGGCCCTTGATCCATGCAGAAACTCCACATGAAATCGTCACGTTTGGCTGAGTATGTTTTTCAACCTTATCGACAAGTCGGTTTGCGATCATGACTCCAATTTCAAGAGGCGCTCCCGGTAAATAAATGGCTAGCTCTTCTCCGCCCCATCTTGCCCCAATATCAGTTCCGCGTATATTTTTTGCAATCTGACGGGCAAGCTGGATGAGCACATCGTCCCCGACCTGATGCCCATATTTATCATTAACACTTTTAAAATTATCAATATCAATTAAGATGAAAGTGCCCTGGGAATCCTCAAGCAACGACAATTTCATTTTCTCATCCAAATATTTTCTTGAGTACAGCCTGGTCAAATGGTCAGTTACAACCATTTTTTCAAGTTCCTCACGCAGGATGGAATTGGTAAATGCAAGTGTTGAATGATGGATCAAGGATTGCAGCAATTTAAAAGTTTCAAAGGCAAAGTGATAAGGCTTTTCATGCAGAACGATGGCAAATCCTTTCAAATCACCGCTTTGAATCATTGGTACGCCCATTATGGATCTAAAATGGATGGATGAAATCTCATCCTTTGTATCAAAATCCCCAATAAATAATGGCTCCATTTCCCTTTGAATCCGCCTGCCGACATCCGCGATATATTTGGAGGAATGTTTTGAAAAGAAAAACCCAGTGCTTCCCTGAAGTACTGAGTAATCATCACTTTCTGAATCGATCATGATGAAGCCAACTTCTTGTGCTTTAAAGGATTTCACTATTTGCCCGCAAATAAATTTCATCGTATCAGTCAGGCGCAAGCTTGTATTAAGCTGATGGGAAGTCTCATTAATCAATTGCAAATCCGCTATCAACTTTCTTGATTGCTCATAAAGTTTGGCATTCTCAAGAGCGCTTCCCGCAGTATTGGCCAATAACCTAATGAATTCAACCTCATTTTGAGGAAAAACCAGTGAGTCAGGGGCAATTACTTGCAGTACCCCGTACACACCCTGCTTTCCTTTTAATGGTGCATACATAATTGAATTTCGATCAGCGAGAGTATCCTCAAACTGGATTTGTCCGCTTACATAGGATTGCATGGCAGTCAGGTTTTCGCTATCATATTCTAAATCCTTTACCGGCAAACCTTCATATCCTTTATGGTCATGTGATAGAAGTAGATAATAGATGAAAGTAGGATATACTTCCTTCAATGTAGAAATGATTTCTCCTAAAACGGCGTCCATATCCATCGATGAATGGAATTTTTCAGTGACACGGAACAATTGCTTATAGCGTTTTTCCTCGGCCATCGCATCAGCAAGGCTGCTGATTTTCTGAACGAAGGAGCCACATTCGCTTGTTACCTTCTCTAAAAAATTGTCCGATGCACTGCTTTGCAAACTCCCATTCATTTGTATAGCAATCATACCTTCTAATTTTCCAGCTTGATCCAGAAGCATCAGCATGTCATATTTTTCAAAGCCAGGAAAAGATGGATTCGTAATGAAAGATCGCTGGCCAGTAATGTGCTGAACCGCTGCAATTTCAGGACTGATAATTGCCTCTTTTCCGCCTATCCTTGTCGTCGCTTCTAAAACCAAGTCCTGCTTCCATTCTTCCAAACGATAAAAATCAACTTCATCTGCATTCATAAAAGGTTTCAGGATCGCAAGCATTTGTGAAAGAAGTTCTGTAGAGGAAAATGAATCTCTGCTGCCGCAGATCAATTCAAAAAAACTGATTTTTAACTCCAATAATAATTCACGTTCAAAAGTTTCTTCCATATGTATCACCTGTTTTTCAATCGCATCAGCAAGCGATTTGGATGTGATTCTTATTTTGTTTAAAAAATAGAACAATATCTCGGATCTAGTCCTTTTAGACCAGTCATTAATTTAATGTCATCACATGGCAAAATCAATTAGTTAAGGTAATTATCCAATTTTTAGAAATATAAAACAATTACTATTAATTATATCATATGCATAGTAAAATAGTATGATTTAAAAGGATATTCTTTCAGTTACATTTCATCTTTTATATAAACTTCTTTCGAATATTTTTTTCAATATCTCTGTTAACCTTTATTGTTGAGTTCCACTCCAGTCGCTTGCTTTCCGAGAGGGCATTCGCAGAGCTTTCCGTTCATTGAAGCTCGTGCGGAGTCAAAGAAACACTGGAAGCAGTCAATCATAAAAAAATAACAATTTAGCAGCATAAAAGGTCTTATACTATTACGAGAAAACAACTAAATAAAATATTACCTTGACTTTCATCATGTTAAAATTATATAATACTCCTTGTGTAAAATATCGCAGCCTATGTGATCAACATTATGTATGTATTTTGTTCCTCAAACTCTTTGATGGTGTATCTCGTAACCCGCTGCTGCTAGGGCGAAGGTACATGAAAACAAAATACCCATAACTGACCAATCACAATCTGTTTTTATTTTACAAAATAAAAACTAAGGAGGAGTCATTCATGGCTCGTTATACCGGCCCAAGCTGGAAACTATCCCGCCGTCTTGGAATTTCACTAAGCGGTACAGGTAAAGAATTAGAAAAACGCCCTTACGCACCAGGTCCTCATGGTCCTAACCAGCGTAAAAAATTATCCGAATACGGATTACAATTACAAGAGAAGCAAAAGCTTCGTCACATGTATGGAGTAACTGAGCGCCAGTTCCGCAATTTGTTTGACAAAGCAAGCAAAATGCCTGGTAAGCACGGTGAAAACTTCATGATTCTTCTTGAAGCACGTTTAGACAACGTTGTTTACCGTCTTGGATTAGCTCGCACTCGTCGTGGAGCTCGCCAGCTTGTAAACCACGGTCACATCATGGTTGATGGTGCACGCGTAGATATCCCATCTTACCGCGTAGCTCCAGGACAAACAATCACACTTCGTGAAAAGTCACGCAACCTAGATGTTGTTAAAGAAGCAATCGAAGTTAACAACTTCGTACCTGACTTCTTGACTTTCGATGCAGACAAGCTAGAAGGAACTTTCACTCGTATGCCTGAGCGTTCTGAACTTCCAGCTGAAATCAACGAAGCTCTTATCGTTGAATTCTACTCTCGTTAATAGTTTGTTTTTAAAACCCCTGACCATTCTGGTCGGGGGTTTTGTTTTTCCTTTTGTTCTTGTTATTCCATGGGTTTCAGTTACATTTTTTGAGTAATTTTACACGAGTTGCGGGATTTCGACAAAAACTCGCGGAATAATGGCGGGAACCCGCGGAATGACTACGGAATTTTGCGGGATTTCGACATGAACCTGCGGAATCCAAAGAAGAATTAAACAAAGACATCCCCAATTCAAAAAACAACCTTATATCCTGAAATAAATACTGTACAAAGCATCATTCCGCAACAAAAAAACAGCCTCCCTGCAACCAAGGAAGACTGTTTTTTCATTAGGCACTTGCTATCAACGCATCTGCCTTAGTATTTAATCATGAAGTATTTCTTTTTGCCTCGGCGGACGATTGTGAATTGCCCCTCAATCTTATCTGCTTCACCAAGGACATACGCTGTGTCTGTGACACGATCTCCATTCAGTGAGACAGCGCCGTTGCTGACATCTTCACGAGCCTGGCGTTTAGATGGTGAAATTTTGGCTGCAACCAGCAAGTCAACCAGCCCTAATTCATCTTCCCCTTCTACTGTGAAAGAAGGAACGTCTTTGAAACCTTGTTTGATTTCATCTGCAGTTAGATTCTTTACGTCGCCACTAAATAGTGCTGCTGAAATCTTGATGGCCTGCTGAAGTGATTCTTCTCCATGAATGAAACGAGTCATTTCCTCGGCAAGCGTTTTTTGGGCTTGGCGAAGATGCGGTTCGTCTTGAACTGATTTTTCCAATACTTCGATTTCTTCCTTCCCAAGGAAAGTGAAGTATTTCAGGTATTTGATTACATCAGCATCAGCCGTGTTGATCCAGAACTGGTAGAACTCGTATGGAGAGGTTTTTTCAGGATCGAGCCAAACTGTTCCGCTTTCAGATTTACCAAACTTCGTTCCGTCTGCTTTCGTAACAAGCGGAATCGTCAACCCATAGGCCTTCGAACCTTCAGAAGACATCTTTCGGATCAGTTCAAGGCCAGTTGTGATATTGCCCCACTGATCGCTTCCGCCAATCTGTAATTTGCAGTTATGGTTTTCGTATAAGTGGAAGAAATCCATTGCCTGAAGGATGGTGTATGTGAATTCAGTAAATGAAATTCCTGTTTCGAGCCTGGAGGCAATCGTATCCTTTGCCAGCATGTAGTTCACGCCGACATTCTTCCCGAAATCACGAAGGAATGTAACGATATCCATTGAGCCTGCCCAATCATAATTATTGACCATCAGTGAACCATTTTCACCTTCAACTTTAAAGATTTGCTCAAGCTGTTTTCTAAGACCCTCAACATTTAGCTGGACTTGTTCCAGCGTCTGCAATTTACGTTCTTCACTTTTGCCGCTTGGGTCTCCAATCAATCCTGTCGCACCACCTACAAGTACAATGGGACGATGCCCTGCATTCTGAAAACGGCGAAGTGTCAAGAAAGGCAATAAATGCCCAATGTGCATGCTGTCCGCAGTGGGGTCAATACCACAGTATAATGAAATCTTTTCTTTAGAAAGTGTATCCTTTATTCCCTCTTCATCTGTCTGCTGGTACACGATGCCGCGCCACTCTAGATCTTTCAATAAATCCATTGTTTCTTCCTCCATTCAAAATTTAACCTGGGTCCCGGCAGACTACTTTTATGCCAAATAAAAAACGCCCCTGCAATAAATTGCAGGGACGCTATAAATGCGCGGTACCACCCGGCTTGAAAACAAATTTGTCTTCCACTCATTAATGTAACGGTTAAACCGGCCGCAGCTACTAAGTCTCCAGTTCACAGGCGGCGCTCGGGGAGGTAATTCATCCTTCTGTTTGTACCGGCTCACAGCACCCGCCGGCTTTCTGGAACATGGACAGAAGCACTACTAATTCCCTTCAAAGCTTTTGCTATAAAGTTAATAATGCATTTTTACCACACAAACATATCCTCTGTCAAATTCGACATAAATTTTCAGAAAAATTGAGATTCGAGCCTTTTCGATTGCTTGTTTATGCTATAATGTATGTGATTTTAGGGGGAATGATACGAATGCAGGAAGAAAAACAGCCTTGGAAAGAGAAATTAAAATCCTTGGGTGCTTTTTTTACGAATAAAAAAACCGTAAAAGGAGCCCGGATTACCTATTCGGTTATCTGGAACATGGTTCTGTTATTGATCATCGTCATCGTGCTCGGTACTGGATTTGCGGGTGGTGTCGGTGCAGGATACTTTGCATCCCTTGTTAAAGATGAACAAATCAGGCCTTATGAGAATATGAAGAAAGACATATACAACTACGAAGAGACATCTGATTTATATTTTGCTAACGATGTTTATCTCGGCAAGCTCCGTACTGATCTATACCGTGAGGAAGTTAAACTTGATGACGTCTCGGAGCATTTGGTGAATGCAATAGTGGCAACCGAGGATGAATATTTTTATGAGCATGATGGTGTTGTTCCAAAAGCAATCATGCGTGCACTCTTCCAGGAAGTCACAAACTCGTCGACTTCGTCCGGAGGAAGTACACTGACTCAACAGCTCATTAAAAACCAAATCCTGACGAATGAAATTTCTTTCGAACGTAAAGCAAAAGAAATCCTTCTTGCGCTTCGTCTCGAAAAATTCTTCGATAAGAAGGAAATTTTGGAAGCATATTTGAATGTCGCAACCTTCGGAAGGAATGCGAATGGCAGTAATATTGCAGGTGTACAGGCAGCTGCTAAAGGAATCTTCGGCAAAGACGCCAAAGATCTGACTTTGCCGCAGGCAGCTTTTATTGCCGGGCTTCCTCAGAGCCCTTTTGGTTATACTCCGTTCAGCAGCAATCATGGAATTCTCAAGGATGAAGCCGGGCTTGAACCAGGGCTTACAAGACTAAAAACAGTCCTTACCAGAATGCATGGCGCTGGATTCATCTCAGACAAAGAGTTCAATGAAGCAATCAACTATGATATTACGAAAGACTTTGTAAAAGAAGTACCGAGTGATAATACGGTTGAAGAATACCCGTACCTCACGTTTGAAATCGAATCTCGGGCTGTAGAAATTTTAGCAAAGATCCTTGCTGAACGTGATGGCTATGAAGAAGATGATTTAAAGCAAGATGAGGATTTAAGAGCGGAATATAATGCGCTGGCAGACCGCGACCTTCGCCAGAATGGCTATAAAATTTATTCAACCATCAACAAGGATATCTATAACAAAATGCAGGATACGGCCAAAAACTATGCTTATTACGGCAGTGATAAGCCTCAGGAAGTACCGGATCCTGATGATTCAAATAAAACGATTACAATTACGGAACAGGTTGATGTCGGCGCTGTAATGATTGAAAACAAATCAGGGAAAATAATCAGCTTCGTCGGCGGGCGTGATTTTGACAAACAGCAATCCAATCACGCGACCTATACCACAAGACAAAACGGTTCGACCATGAAGCCTCTGCTTGTCTATGCTCCAGCGATTGAATTGGGATCACTAAGTCCTGGCAGCGTCCTTCCAGACGTTGAGGTATTTTTGAACGGTCCAGGAAAAGCGTGGCCACACAACTATGACATGAAATACAGTGGATTAACTTCGGCAAGATATGCATTGACAAAGTCTTATAACGTTCCTGCAGTCCTTGCCTATAAGAATATCCTAGGCCAAAAGCCTGCCAATTTTCTGGATAAAATGGGCTTTTCTAATTTAACAAAAGACGATTATTACAATCTTTCTACTGCCATTGGTTCTTTGCAAGGCGGAGTTACGGTAGAGGAAAATACAAATGCATTTGGTACATTCGCAAATGGCGGGAAATTTATTGATGCCTACCTGATTGACAAGATCGTTGATAAGCAAGGAAACATTATTTTCCAACACAAAGCAGAACCCGTTGATGTATTCAGTCCGCAAACGGCATACTTAACAATCGATATGATGCGGGACGTTATCAGAAGAGGAACAGCAACTGCAGTAAATGGCCGTCTTAAGTTTGATTCCGACTGGGCTGGCAAGACAGGAACTGGGCATGAATATTATGATTCATGGTTTGTCGCTACAAACCCGAATGTATCCATGGGTGTTTGGCTTGGCTACGACCATAATAAGCCCCTTGAAAAAACCTATAAGGGCCTTTCATATGGTGTCAGGACTCAGTATATCTGGGCAGATTTAGTGAACGATGCTTATGATGTAGCTCCTCAGTTAGTCGACCCGGCTGAACACTTTAAAATGCCAGGTGGAATCGTCAAAAGAGCATATTGCGCCGTATCAGGATTGCTCCCTTCAAGCGCTTGTTCAAAAGCAGGCCTTGTTGAATCCGATTACTTCATCTCAAAGTACGCTCCAACTAAAGTCGATGACAGTCTGGTTGAAAGCAAATTTGTTTATGTTGGCGATAAGCGCTACCTTGCACTTGATTCAACTCCGGCAGAGTTTGCTGAAACAGGCGTAATTCTGAATCCAGAGTATATGGAAAGCATAATTGGCCATAAAATCAGAAACCCACAGCAGCTGATTCCTAAAAAAGATGCTTGGTCTAAAATTCTTGTGGCTGATGATAAACTGAGTGAGAATGGAAAAACACCTGCATCACCAGGCATCAAGCTTTCTGGCAATACCATTACTTGGGGAAAACATCCTGAAAATGATATAGTCGGCTATCGAGTTTACAACGGGAAACAGAAGGTCGGCAGCATTAAAGCAGGAGCAGCCTTAGTATTCAAGGCAGGCAGCGGTGCCTTCTATGTGACCGCAGTCGATATTGCCGGAAAAGAATCTGCACCATCCAATATTGTTGAAATTGGAGTACCTAAGGATCCAAAACCAGCGGATCCTCCAACAGATCCGAAACCAAATGACCCTCCTGCGGATCCAAAACCTAAGGACCCTCCGACAGATCCGAAACCGAAGGATCCACCACCTCCACCTCCTCCAGGAGATGGTGATGGCAACGGGAATGGGAATTAACATTTAACTTCCTAAGAGCAAAAAACCTGTATCCTTTTGGATACGGGTTTTGTTTTAAAAAATTTTTTTCTGGAAAGACACTGTAAAAATCACGAATGTTAGAGGTGTTTTTTAAAATTAAGTTCGGTTTTTTCATCATTTTGTGTTGAAGAAATTTTTAATGGTGTTATAATGACTATAAATTAATAAGATTCACTCATATAATCGCGGGGATAAGGCCTGCAAGTTTCTACCGGATTACCGTAAATGATCCGACTATGGGTGAGCAATGTCAGGGTGGTATCTCTACCCTTTATTCGCCTGTATGCTTGACAGCCCAAAGGCCATTGCTTCACTCATTTTATGATGTGAATGCATGGTTTTTGGGCTTTTTGTATTTCATTGGCTCACACCTAAAGAGGAGGATTAACATGGAACTGCTAATTGAAAAGATAAAAAACGAAGGGTGCGTCTTGTCATCGTCCATTCTAAAGGTAGACTCCTTTTTAAACCACCAGATAGATCCGCAGCTCATGCTTGAAATTGGAAAGGAATTTGCCGAACGATTTGCCGATTGCGGGATTACAAAAATACTAACGATTGAATCATCTGGAATTGCTCCTGCAGTTATGGCCGGTCTTCATTTACAAGTGCCAGTCGTTTTTGCCAGAAAAAGAAAATCTCTGACTCTCGTAAATGACTTGATCACAGCCTCTGTCTACTCTTTTACCAAGGAAGAAACCAATGAAATTTCTATTTCAAATAAATATCTATCAGAAAACGATAAGGTGCTGATCATAGACGATTTCCTCGCAAATGGACAAGCGGCATTAGGTCTTGTAGAAATAGCGATCAAGGCTAGAGCATCTGTAAAAGGAATCGGAATTGTTATAGAAAAAGGGTTTCAAGAAGGCGGCCGTATTCTTCGAAATAAAGGCTACCGGGTTGAATCATTGGCGATACTAAACTCGCTTGAAAACGGCATAGTCAGCTTTGAGAAATCAACAGAAAGAAAGGCGGAATTGGCATGATGAAACAGAACCCATTCAAAATTGCTTCATTAGGTATCCAGCATGTATTGGCAATGTACGCAGGAGCAGTTATTGTTCCTCTAATTGTTGGAGGAGCCCTTGGATTAACAGGGGAACAGTTAACCTATTTAGTTTCGATTGATATTTTCATGTGTGGTATTGCTACCCTATTGCAGGTTTGGCGCAACAAGTTCTTTGGGATCGGCCTCCCTGTTGTATTAGGCTGTACCTTCACTGCTGTCGGGCCGATGATTGCCATTGGCGGACAATACGGCATTTCTGCAATATATGGCTCCATTCTTGTATCAGGTATATTTGTAGTAGCAATTTCAAAGTTCTTTGGAAAGCTGGTTAAATTTTTTCCTCCTGTCGTTACCGGCTCTGTAGTAACCATTATCGGGATTACTTTAATCCCAGTAGCGATGAATAATATGGCTGGAGGGCAAGGAAGTCCAGACTTTGGTTCACTTTCAAACATTGGTCTTGCCTTCGGGACTTTGCTTTTCATTATTGTGCTATTCCGCTTCTTTAAAGGATTTATTCGCGCGATTGCCATTCTGATGGGATTGGCTGCGGGAACGATCGTTGCTTATTTTATGGGAAAAGTGAATTTTGCAGCTGTAGCAGATGCTTCCTGGTTCCATATGCCATCTCCATTCTACTTTGGGATGCCGACTTTTGAGGTTACAGCTATTCTTACGATGATTCTGGTAGCGATGGTTAGTTTAGTAGAATCAACAGGAGTTTATTTTGCACTTGGTGATATTTGTGAAGAAAAACTGGAAGAAAAAGACCTTTCGAATGGTTACCGTGCCGAGGGGCTAGCGATAATCCTTGGAGCCGTCTTTAATGCATTCCCTTATACAACGTATTCCCAAAATGTAGGTCTTCTTCAGCTGTCAGGGGTAAAGACAAAGAATGTCATCTACACCGCAGGAGTATTCCTTGTGCTGCTCGGACTGGTACCGAAAATTGGTGCATTGACGACCATTATCCCTACCCCTGTTCTTGGTGGTGCAATGGTTGCCATGTTTGGCATGGTAGTCGCCTATGGAATAAAAATGCTCAGCAAGGTTGAATTTGCATCACAGGAGAATTTGTTGATTATTGCATGCTCTGTTGGAATGGGATTGGGCGTGACAGCAGTTCCGGAACTATTTGCCCAAATGCCTTCAAGCATCCGTATACTTACCGACAATGGTATCGTGGCGGGCAGCTTAACTGCGATTGCATTGAATTTAGTATTCAATGTGTTTAAAGGTAATAAAGTAGTTCAGCAGGCTTCTTTTACGGAACAGAAGGCTTCTTAAGCCAGACGATTGTCTTACTTATCCTTTAAGCTAATAACGAAGTTCAAAAACAAGGCACCGGATCAATCCGGTGCCTTGTTTTTTGCAACCCCTATTTCACATACTGCATCAGTGTCTCGGGATCAAAGCCGAGCACCCAATGACCATTTACCTTTGTCTGCGGTACGCCCATCTGTCCGGTTTCCTCGACTAGCTTTTGGGCTGCAACGGGGTCTAACTGCACATTTACTTCTTTGTATTCTATCCCTTGATCCTCAAGGAATTGTTTCATCATTGTGCAGTACGGTCAAGTATTGGTTGAATATACCGTGATATCGTTCATTTTGCATACCCCCTTATATTTTTAAGAGCAACTTGAATTATCCCGGTAATATTTTCAATTGCCTGGCAGTTATATAAAAGCATTACTGGGACACAATTTTGTTTTTCCCTATTTTTATTAAAAATAACAGCTAGAAGTTAATTATGTTCAGCTATACTAAGAAGTTTTGGGCTTATAAGATAATGCGTGAATTCTGCTCTATTTATAAAAAGGATCTGTTAAACATGGCTGTT